>NZ_JAUSVA010000002.1:7289628-7605692 GCF_030813695.1 Kitasatospora herbaricolor | reverse complement strand
GGGCGACCGGCGGGGGCTTCCGGGGTTGGTCGGGCGGCCCGGGCGGGCACGCACGGTGACCGGTGGGGCGGCCGCCGGGCCGGGCACGGGCGGGCCCCGGGTCCGCGGGCGCACAGGGCGTCACCGGTGATTGCGCGGACCGGCGCGCCGCGGCTCCCTTGGCCTGCTCGCCGAAGGCAGTGTAGACATGGCGTATGGCCCGAATTCCGGGCCGGTCCGGGGTGCGCCCGGCCGCTGGCCCGGCCGGCGGCAACCCGTCGGGTCGGCCTGAGCAGCCGCGCGCGTCGCGCGATTCCTCGGGACGCCCGGGCCGGACGGCTCCGATCCGGGCGACCAGGCGCTGGATCCGGTCGGCCCCGTCCCGGCTCAGCGTGGCCGGCCAGGTGTTCGCCCTCCAGGTGCTGGTGGTGCTGCTGCTGGTGGCGGCGGCCGTGGTCGCGCTGGTGGTGCAGTCCAACCGGGACAGCGTCGAGGAGGCCAAGAACCGCTCGGTGGCCGTCGCACAGACTTTCGCGAACTCACCGGGCATCGTCGCGGCGCTGCAGAGCCCCGACCCGACCGCGATCCTCCAGCCGAAGGCGCAGTCCGTCCGGATCCAGACCGGGGTGGACTTCGTCGTGGTGCTGAACACGGACGGCATCCGCTACACCCACCCGCTGCCGGACCGGATCGGCAAGAAGTTCGTCGGCAACATCGAGCCGGCGCTGGGCGGCGGGGTGGTGGTCGAGCAGATCACCGGCACGATCGGCCCGCTGGTGCAGGCGATCGTCCCGGTCCGGGCGCCCAGCGGACAGGTGGTCGGCCTGGTGTCGGCCGGCATCACCATCGACCGGGTGGTCAGCGCCTCGGACCGGCAGCTGCCGATCGTCCTCGGCGCCGCGGCGGGCGCCCTGCTGCTGGCCACCGGCGGGACGGCGCTGGTCAGCCGGCGGCTGCGGCGCCAGACCCACGGCCTGGACCCGGGCGAGATGACCCGGATGTACGAGCACCACGACGCGGTGCTGCACGCCGTCCGCGAGGGCGTGCTGATCTTCAGCGGCAGCGGGCGGCTGCTGCTGGCCAACGACGAGGCCCGCCGGCTGCTCGGCCTGCCGGCGGACGCGGAGGGGAGGCCGGTCGGCGAGATCGGCCTGGACCCGGCGATGGCCGCCCTGTTCGCCTCCGGCCGGATGGTCACGGACGACGTGGTGCCGGCCGGCGAGCGGCTGATCGCGGTCAACGTCCGGCCGACCGACCGCGACGGCGGGCCGCCCGGCAGCGTGGCGACCCTGCGGGACTCGACCGAGCTGCTCGGCCTGGCCGGTCGGGCGGACGTGGCCCGGCGCCGGCTGCGGCTGCTCTACGACGCCGGGGTGACCGTGGGCACGACGCTGGACGTGACCCGGACCGCCGAGGAGCTGGCCCGGGTGCTGGTCCCCCGGTTCGCCGACTTCGTCAGCGTCGACCTGGCGGAGCAGGTGCTGGACGGTGACGAGCCGCCGGCCGGCATCAGCCGGATGCGCCGGGCCGCGCTCGGCGCGGTGAACGCGGACGCGCCGTTCAAGCCGGTGGGCGCGCTGTTCGACGTGGTGCCGGACACCCCGCTGGCCGCCAGCCTCAGCGGCGGGCTGGCCGTGCTGGAGCCCGACCTGGCCGGGGCCGACCACTGGCGGACGCAGGACCCGGAGGGGGCCGCCCGGATCGTCGAGTACGGGGTGCGCTCGCTGATCAGGGTGCCGCTGCGGGCCCGGGGCGTGCTGCTCGGCGTGGTGCGGTTCTGGCGCCTGGAGCAGACCGAGACCTTCGAGGGGGACGACCTCTCGCTGGCCGAGGAGCTGGTCGCGCACGCCGCCGTCTGCATCGACAACGCCCGGCGGTACACCCGGGAGCACGCGATGGCCGTCACCCTGCAGCACAGCCTGCTCCCCCGCTCGCTGCCGCCGCAGAACGCGCTGGAGGTGGCACACCGCTACCTGCCCGCCCAGGCGGGGGTCGGCGGGGACTGGTTCGACGTGATCCCGCTGGCCGGCACCCGGGTCGCGCTGGTGGTCGGCGACGTGGTCGGCCACGGTCTGCACGCGGCCGCGACGATGGGGCGGCTGCGGACCGCGATCCACAACTTCTCCGCGCTGGAGCTGCCGCCCGACGAGCTGCTCGGGCACCTGGACGAGCTGGTCAACCGGATCGACCAGGACGAGGCGGCCAACCTCGGCGACTCCGCGGTCACCGGCGCGACCTGCCTGTACGCGGTCTACGACCCGGTCTCCCGCCGCTGCACGCTGGCCCGGGCCGGCCACCCGCCGCCCGCCGTGGTGCACCCGGACGGCACGGTGGAATTCCCCACCCTGCCCGCCGGGCCGCCGCTCGGCCTGGCCGGGATGCCCTTCGAGACGGCCGAGCTGGAGCTGGCCGAGGGCAGCCTGTTGGTGCTGTACACCGACGGGCTGGTCGAGGACCGCAGCCGGGACATCGACGTCGGCCTCGACCTGCTGCGCGCCGCGCTGGCCCACCCCGGCCGCACCCCCGAGGAGACCTGCACGAAGGTGCTGGACGCGATGCTGCCCAGCCACCCCACCGACGACATCGCGCTGCTGGTGGCCCGGACCAGGGTGCTGGCCGAGGACCACGTGGCCGAGTGGGAGGTGCCCTCGGACCCGGCGGCGGTGTCGGGGGTGCGGGCGGCCGTGAGCGGACAGCTGGCCGACTGGGGTCTGGAGGAGGCGGCGTTCGTCACCGAGCTGATCCTGAGCGAGCTGATCACCAACGCGATCCGCTACGCCACCGGCCCGATCAAGGTCCGGCTGCTCCGCGACCGCACGCTGATCTGCGAGGTCTCGGACACCAGCAGCACCTCGCCGCACCTGCGGTACGCGGCCACCACGGACGAGGGCGGCCGCGGGCTCTTCCTGGTGGCGCAGTTCGCCGAGCGCTGGGGCACCAGGTACACGGGCTCCGGCAAGGTCATCTGGACCGAGCAGCCGCTGGCGTAGCGCCCGCCCCGGCCCCGCGCGGGGCCGGGGCGTCGCGGTCAGAGCCGGAAGGCGTCCGCGAGGACGCCGACCACCTCGCCGATCACGATCACGGCGGGCGGGCGGACCTGCTCCGCGAGGACGGTCTCGGCGACCGTGCCGAGCGTGGCGTCGATCCGCCGCTGGCCGGCGGTGGTGCCCTCCTGGACGACCGCGACCGGGGTGTCGGCCGAGCGGCCGGCCCCGATCAGCCGGGCGGCGATCGCGCCGATCTTGTCCACGGCCATCAGCAGCACCACGGTGCCGGTCATCCCGGCGACGGCGTCCCAGTTGGTCAGCGAGCGCTCGTCCGGGCCGACGTGGCCGGAGATCACGGTGAACTCGTGGGTCATCCCGCGGTGGGTGACCGGGATGCCGGCGGCCGCCGGGACGCTGATCGAGCTGGAGATGCCGGGGACGACGGTGACCGGCAGGCCGGCCTCCGCGCAGGCCAGCAGCTCCTCGCCGCCGCGGCCGAAGACGTACGGGTCGCCGCCCTTGAGGCGGACCACGAACTTGCCGGCCTTGGCGTGCTCGATCAGCGTCCGGTTGATCGCCTCCTGGGCCATGTAGCGGCCGTAGGGGATCTTGGAGGCGTCGATGACCTCGACGTGCGGGGCCAGCTCGGCGAGCAGCTCGCGCGGGGCCAGGCGGTCGGCGACCACCACGTCCGCGTCGGCGAGCAGCCTGCGGCCGCGCACGGTGATCAGGTCCGGGTCGCCCGGGCCGCCGCCGACCAGGGCCACCCCGGGGAGGCGCTCGCGGTACTGGCGGGCGGCCAGCGAACCGTCCCGCAGGCCGTCCACGATCGCGTTGCGCAGGGCGGCGGAGTGGCGGGGGTCGCCGGTGAGGACCGCGACGGTCGCACCGCCGTCGTGGCCGGAGGCCGGGGTCCACGCGGTGGCGGCGGCGGCGTCGTCGCTGCGGGCGCAGAACACCCGCAGCCGCTCGGCCTCGGCGCTGACCGCGGCGTTCACGGCGGGGTCGTCGGTGGCGACCAGCACGTACCAGGTGTCGGCCAGGTCGCCCTCCGCGTACGGGCGGGCGTGCCAGGTCAGCTCACCGGCGTCGGCCATCGCCTGCACGGCGGGGGTGGTGGTAGGCGATATCAGCTGGATGTCCGCACCGGCGGCGATCAGGGCGGGCAGCCGGCGCTGGGCCACCTGGCCACCGCCGACCACGACCACCCGGCGGCGGTCGAGGAGCAGGCCGACGGGGTACGGGGTGCGGCCCTCGGTGCCGGGGTGCGGGTTGGGCGCTGGGGTGGGCGCGGTCATGGGCGGGGCTCCTGGGTGGGAGGGAGGGTTTTCGGGTACGGCGGCGGGCCCCGTACCCGGCGCGCCCTCGGGCCGGGTACGGGGGACTACGTCCGGGTCAGGCCTTCTCGGTGACCCCGGCGGAGTCGAACGTGGCTACATCGTGCATCGAACGGGCCGCACTCTGCACCAGCGGGAGCGCGAGCAGCGCGCCGGTGCCCTCGCCGAGGCGCAGGTCCAGGTCGATCAGCGGACGCAGGCCGAGCTTGGCCAGCGCGGCCTGGTGGCCGGGCTCGGCGGACCGGTGGCCGGCGATGCAGGCCGCCAGCACCTCGGGGGCGATCGCCTTGGCGGCGAGCGCCGCCGAGCCCGCGATGACGCCGTCCAGGACGACCGGGGTGCGCAGCGAGGCGGCGCCGAGCATGAACCCGGCCAGGGCCGCGTGCTCCAGGCCGCCGACGGCCGCCAGGACGCCGATCGGGTCGCTCGGGTCGGGCTGGTGCAGGGCCAGCGCGGCGCGGATCACCTCGATCTTGTGGGCGTGCATCGCGTCGTCGATGCCGGTGCCGCGACCGGTCACCTCGGCCGGGTCGAGACCGGCGAAGACCGAGATCAGGGCCGCCGAGGCGGTGGTGTTGCCGATCCCCATGTCGCCGGTGATCAGCACCTTGTTGCCGGCGGCGACCAGGTCGCGGGCGGTCTCGATGCCGACCTCGATCGCCTTCAGCGCCTCCTCCCGGCTCATCGCCGGGCCCTGGGTCATGTCGTCCGTGCCGGGCTTGACCTTGCGCGGCAGCAGGCCGGTGGTGCGGCCGGACTGGATCGCGTCCGGCAGGTCGCTCTTCACGCCGACGTCGACGACGACGACCTCGGTGCCGATCTGCTTGGCGAAGGAGTTGATCACCGCGCCGCCGGCCAGGAAGTTGGCCACCATCTGGGCGGTGACCTCCTGCGGCCAGGGGCTGACGCCCTGGGCGTGCACCCCGTGGTCGGCCGCGAAGATCGCCACGCAGCCGGGCTCGGGGATCGGCGGCGGGCACTTGCGGGACAGGCCGCAGAGCTGGGCCGAGATGATCTCCAGCATGCCGAGCGAGCCGGCCGGCTTGGTCATCCGCTTCTGGCGGTCCCAGGCCTCGCCGAGCGCCTTGGCGTCCAGCGGCCGGATGCCGCGCAGGGTGTCGGCGAGCAGGCTGTGCGGCTCCTCGCCGGGCAGCGCCCGGTTGCCGTACTGCTCCTCGTGCACCACCCAGGAGAGCGGGCGCTTCTTCGCCCAGCCCTGCTGCTGCAGCTCCGGCTCCTCCGGGAAGGAGTCGACGTACCCCACGCACAGGTACGCGACGACCTCCAGGTGCTCGGGCAGGCCGAGCTCGCGGACCATCTCGTCCTCGTCGAAGAAGCTCACCCAGCCCACGCCCAGGCCCTCGGCCCGGGCGGCCAGCCAGAGGTTCTCCACCGCCAGCGCGGCCGAGTACGGTGCCATCTGCGGCTGGGTGTGCCGGCCCAGCGTGTGCCGGCCGCCACGGGTGCGGTCGGCGGTGACCACGATGTTCACCGGGGTGTCGAGGATGGCCTCGATCTTGATTTCCTTGAACTGCTTGGCCCGGCCCTTGGGGAGCGAGTCGGCGTAGGCCACCCGCTGGCGCTCCGCCAGCTCGTGCATCCTGCGGCGGGTCTTCGCCGAGCGGATGACCACGAAGTCCCAGGGCTGGGAGTAGCCGACGCTCGGCGCGGTGTGGGCCGCCTCCAGGACGCGGATCAGCACCTCGTGCGGGATCGGGTCCGGGCGGAAGCCGTTGCGGATGTCGCGGCGCTCCCGGATCACCTGGTGCACGGCGGCCCGGCCGGCGTCGTCGAAGCCCTGGGCCGCCGGCGGGCGCGGGACCGCGGGGGCCTCCGGCTGCGGCTCGGCCACGGCCGGGGCGGCTGCCACGTCGTCGGCGGCGACGGCGGGGCCGGTGGTGGGGTCGACCACGGGGGCGGCGGGGTCGGTGCGGTCGGCGATGGCGGTGCCCTCCTCGGGCTCAGGGACGGCCTCGGCCCGGGGCTGCTCCGGGGTCTGCTGCTCGTGCTGACCCTGCGGGTCGGTGGACTCCTCGGGCCCGGCCTGCGGCTGCTCCTGGGAAGGTCCGGGCTGCTCGGCCGGGGCCTGCTCGTGGAGCTGCACCTGGGCCGGGTCGGCGTCGGCATCCGGCGCGGACGCGGCGTCGGCGGCCTGCGGGTCGGCGGCGGGGGCGTCGACCGGGCGACCGGACGGCATGTCGCCGGTACCGGCGGCCGTCTCGGGGGCGGCAGTCCCGGGGGCTGCCGCCTCGGGCTGCGCGGCGGTCCCGGCGCCCTCGGCGCTCTCGACCGCCGGCTGCGGCTGCCCGGCCTCGGCCTGCGCGGGCTGCCCGGACTGACCCTGCGCGGCCTCGGCGGGCTCGACCTGCTCGGCCGGCCCTGCGAGGACCGGCTGCTCCACGGCCGCCGGCTGCTCCACGGCGGACTGCTCCATGCCGGCCTGCTCCATGCCGGCCTGCTCGGCCGCGGGCTGCTCGGCGACGGGCTCCGCCGGAGCGGCCTGCTCGGGAACGGCCTGCTCGGGGACGGCCTGCTCCGGCGCGGGCTGCTCCGGCGCGGGCTGCTCGGGGGCGGCCTGCTGCTGGAGGACCGGCTCGGCCGCCACCGGTTCGGCCACCGGCTGGGCCTCGACGGTGGGCAGGCCGTGCGGGGTCGGCGCGGCCAGGAAGGCAGAGATCCGGCCCCGCGGCTGCGCGGGAGCCGTCACCGGCTGGGGCTGCGGCAGCACGGCCGGCGCGGCCTCGGCGACCGGCTCGGACGCGGCCACCGGCTGCGCCTCGGCGACCGGCTGAGCCTCCGCGGCCTGCTGGACCTCGACGACCGGCGGTGCCTCCGCGACGGGCTGACCCTCGGCCGGCACCGGCTCGACCGGCTCGACCGGCTGCGGGCCGACGGCCTCGGCCACGGCCTGCGGGGCGTCCGGCTCCGGCCGGGCCGGCTGCTCCGGCGCCGGGGCAGGAGCCTCCACGACGGGCGCCTCCGGGGCGAGGGCCTCCGGGGCGGGTGCCGCCGTGACAGGCGCATCCGGAACGGAGGGCTCGGCCACGGGCGCCTCCGCCACCGGGGCGGCCTGCGCCACCGGCGGCTGCTGGGCCGCCACGACGGCCGGCGGCTGCTGCTGCTCGGCCGGGGCGACGAGCCGCACGCCGTGCGCCGGGGTGCTGCCCTGGGACGGGCCCCGGTCGGCGAGCGAACGGACCGGCACGTGGCCGGTCATCAGCGAGGGGTCCGGGATCGGCGGGCCCGCGTGCAGGGGCCGGCGCGGCTGCTGAACCGCCGTCAGCTGGTCCTGGGCCTGGAGGGGCGCGGCGGCGGGCGCGGCCTGGGCCGGCTCCACGACCGGCTCGGCCCCGGCGAGGGCGGGGCCGGCCTGGGCGGCGGCCACCAGCGCGGGCGCGGGGAGGTCCTGGGCCGCGGCCATCACCGGCGGCGCCAGCGGCGGCCAGGAGGGCTCGACCGGAGTCCCGGCGGGTGTCCCGGCCGGCTCGGCGGCGGGCTCCTGCTGCTCCCCGAGGGGCCGCAGGGCGACCGTGTCCACCCCGGCGGGGGCCTCGGCGGCAAGCGTCGGCGGTTCGGCCGGAATGTGCGCGAGGGGCTCGCCCCAGGAGCCCTGGGGGCCCGGCATCAGCAGCACGTCGTCCTCGTCGTCGAGCCCGTCCTGCGGGTCGGGCTGGTCCAGGAAGGTGAATCCCGGACGCTGGAGCAGGCCCTCGCCGCCGGGCGGGACCGCGCCGTGCAGCGTCGCGCCGTGCGCGTGCGCCGGGGCCGCCTGGACGGGGAAGCCGGGGATGCCCTGGTCCGCCGCTCCCGGTGCCGGGGCGACGGGTACCGCGACGCCCTCCGGCCGGCCGGCCGGGTGGGACCCGGCGAGCAGGTGCTCCGGCAGTCCCTCGCTGGGGACGTGGCCGCCATCGGTCATGTCAAAGCTCCTTCCAGGCCGCTGCCGCGCCCTTGGCGACGCGATCACCGACCGCAGCGCCCACATCCGCTCACGAGCCGGGCCAGGTTCCGGCCCGCCCCTCAACCACTCGCGGCCGCCGCGCCTGGGGCGCTGCGGCCGTTGATCCTCCGGCGCGCTGCGGCACCCCGGCCCGCGCCCCACCCGTCAGGAGTGGTGCGCCATCTGAAATAACGACAACCCTGGGCAACCGGCACGATCGCACCGGACCCTACGGCATTCTCCCGGTCCGGCACGCGACCCGTCGAATTGCCCACACTTCGAGCCACAGCGGGTTGCACCACGTCAAAAAGGCGACAAACGCACCAGATCGGGCATGGTGCGACTGCCTCAGCCACCCAGGACGCCACACTACCGGCCTGGGGCGGCCACCTCTCGAATCCGTGTCCGGATGCGACCGGGATCACCGCCGCCCGGCCGGATCACGCCCCCTGCTCGCCCCAGAGGAGCACCGTCTGCGCCCCCGCGGAGAGCACCAGCCCGGCGCCCGTGCCGGCCTGCTCCCGCGCCAGCAACGGTCCGGTCGGGGCCGAACGGGGTGGGGCGGGCACGAACGAGCCGCTCCTGGCAACGTCCGGCCGGACCGGCGTCGACTGCGAGGGCATCCACTGCAGCGGCGTCGACTGGAGCAGCGCGCCCTCCGCCCGGTAGCCGGCGCCGGCGATCGCCTCCCGGATCTCCTCCGCCTCGGCGAAGGTCCGGGCGACCGCGACGATCCGCTCCGGGCGACGGGCCAGCACCGCCCGCACCGCCTCCGCTCCCCCGCTCTCGACCACCGCGGCGTCCGGTTCCGGCAGACCGCCCAGTGCCTGCGGGCCCGAGCCGTGCACCGTCTCCACCTCGACGCCGAAGCGGCGGGCGTTGACCGCGATCCGCGCGCAGGCGGAACTGTCCGCCTCCAGCGCGACGACGGCCGCACCGAAGCGCGCCACCTCCACGGCCAGCGCCCCGCTGCCGGCGCCCACGGCCCAGACCAGGTCGCCCGGGCCGGCGCCCAGCCGCGCCAGCACCAGCGCACGGACGTGCGCGGGGAGTGCGTCCGGGTCGCTCCCGCCCTCCCCCGCGCGCCCGGCGCCCGCGTAGGCGTCGGCGGGCAGCGCCCAGCCGCGTTCCGCGCCGGGGAATCCCACCGGGCGCCCGGCCAGCCAGCCGGCCGCCTCGCCGGCCCCGGCCTGCGGGCCGTTGCCGCCGATCACCAGCACCACGTTCGGGTCCCGCCAGAGGCGGTCGGCGACCCGGTCGGAGGTGAGCACGGTGACGTCCTCGTCGGAGGTGCCGAGCCCCTCGCAGACCACGAAGGTGCGGTGCACGCCGCGCAGCATCAGGGCCAGCTCGCTGGGCCCGGCGCCGGCGGCGGTGAGCACCGCGACCTTGGGGTGGGCCCGGCAGATGTTGGCGGCCCGGCGCAGCCGGCCGCCGTGCGCGCTGACCACCTGGGCGTCCTCCCAGGGCATGCCGGCGCGGGCGAAGGCGGTGGCGACCGAGGAGACGGCGGGCAGCACCTCCAGTTCGAGCCCGTACTCGGGGCGGCGCAGGGTGCGGACGACGCCGAAGAACCCGGGGTCGCCCTCCGCGACCACGACGGCCGCGCCCCGGTGCTCGGCGATCCGACGGGCCGCCAGCTGCACGCTGCCGAGGGCGATCCGCTCGGCGCCGGGCGGCACCGGCAGGGCGTTGAGCTGGTAGGGCGCGCCGGCCACCAGGGTCGCCGCCGCGAGGGCCGCGCCGGCGGCCTCGGTCAGCGGTGTGCCGTCCCACCCGATGACCGTGATCCGGTCAGCCATCTGCGGCTGCTCTCCTCGACTCTGCGCACTGCGCGGAACGGGGTGGCCCGCGGACCACCGGGACCCGGCCGGGTCCGTCCAGGAGCAGAGGCTACCCGGTGCGCCGACCCCGCCGGCGACAACTCGTACGGACGGCCCCCGCGAGGGGGCGCCCGGCGTGGGTCAGTCCCGCAGGACGTACCGCCCGGCCCGCGGGTCGGGCAGCGGCGGGACCTCCTCCATGTCCTCGGGGAGCAGGCTCCAGAGGATGAGGTCACTGCGGCTCTCGCCGGCGGCCGCGGTGCGGCCTTCTCCGGTCAGGGGCCCGTCGGTGCGGGGTCCGGTGGTGACGGGACGGTCGGTGACGGGACGGTCGGTGACGGGTTCGCTCTCGCGCACTATCCAGGCGCTGCGGAGCACGCCCTCGCTGATGCAGCCGACCTTCTGCGCGACCTGCTGGGCGGCGGTGTTCCCGGCCGCCGTCCGCATCTCCAGGCGAAGGAAGCCGCGGTCCTCGAAGAGCCACTGGGCGACGCCGAGCACGGCCTCCCCCGCGTAGCCCTCGCCGCGCGCCCAGGGGGCGGTGACGTAACAGATCTCGGTGGCGCGCAGCCGCCAGTCGGTGTGGCGCAGCTCGACCAGGCCGACCACCCGCTGGGTGAGGTGTTCGGTGACGGTGAAGCGGATGCCGTGCCCCTCGGCCCGGTGGGCGGGGGCGAGGGCGGTGGCCCACCGGACGGCGAGGTCCTCGGTGAAGGGCTGCGGGAAGTCCGTCCAGGCGTGCACCAGCTCGTCGGCCATCAGCTCGGCCAGGGCGGGGGCGTCGCCGACCTCAAGGGGGCGCAGCAGCAGCCGTTCGGTGCTGATGGCGGTCTCGGGGAAGCTCGCTGCCATGCCGTCTCTCCTCGCCGGGTCGTGGACACACCGTACGCCCCACCGGGTCCCGGGTGTCACGCGGTGCACGGACCGCACGACGGTACGTCAGAAACGCCGTCCGTCACACCGTCACCCCCCGATACTGCCCGACCGGGCCCCTGCCGAGGTGCGGCGGGGGCCCGGTCGGGCAGTGCGGGGAAACCGCGTCGGGCCGGTCAGAAGGCCGGGGTGACGGAGCCCTGGAAGGTGTCGTCGATGTACTTCTTGACCTCGGCGGAGTGCAGCAGCTCGGCCAGCTTCTTGACCCGCGGGTCGGCCTCGTTGCCCTTCTTGACGGCAAGGATGTTGGCGTACGGGTTGCCCGCGGCCTTCTCCAGCAGGATGGCGTCGGTGGCGGGCTTGAGGCCCGAGTCGAGGGCGTAGTTGCCGTTGATGATGCCGGCGTCCAGGTCGTCCAGGGCGCGCGGCAGCTGGGCCGCCTCCAGCTCCTTGAACTTGAGGTTCTTGGGGTTGGTGGCGATGTCCTGGACGGTGGCGGCGGTGCCGGCGCCGGCCTTGAGGGTGATGACGTTGTTGTCGGCGAGCAGCTTGAGCGCCCGGCCCTCGTTGGTGGCGTCGTTGGGCACGCCGACCTGGGCGCCGTCCTTGAGGTCGGCGACGGCCTTGACCTTCTTGGAGTAGACGCCGAGGGGCTCCAGGTGGACCGTCTCGACCGGGACGATGCTGGTGCCGTTCTTCTGGTTGAAGTCGTCCAGGTACGGCACGTGCTGGAAGTAGTTGGCGTCCGCGGAGCCGTCCTGGACCGCCGTGTTCGGGGTCACGTAGTCGCTGACCACCTTGATGTCCAGCTTGAGGCCCGCCTTCTCGGCGAGGTTGTCCTTCACGTACTGGAGGATCTGGGCGTGCGGGGTGGGGCTGGCGACGACGGTCAGCGTCTTGTTCGGGTCGGCCGAGGCGCCGGCCGGCGAGGAGCCGGAGCTGCCGCAGGCGGCGAGCGAGAGGGCGAGGCCGGCGGTGGCGAGGACGGTGGTGGTCTTCAGGACGTTACGCACGAAAAGTGCCTTTCTGCGGGGTTGCGGTCGGCCGTCCGGGCCGTTGGTGACGGACGTGCGGCCGGTTCTCGCCGGGCCCTGGGTCGGGCCGCCGGCGGGGTCAGTGGGCGACGAGTTCGTCGTCGTCGGCGCCGCGGCGGCGGGAGCCGAAGAGCAGGCCGAGCGGGCTGGGGTAGGAGCCGCGGTGGGAGAGGCGGCGGGCGATCCGGTCGCCGATCAGCTGGAGGACCGTGACGATGACGACCAGCTCGGCGACGATCACCCACATGAAGGTGGTCTGGAAGCGCAGGTACCCGTAGCGGTACGCCAGGTCGCCGAGCCCGCCGCCGCCGACGGTGCCGGCCATCGCGGAGTAGCCGATCAGGGCGATCACCGTGGTGGTGACGGAGGCGACCAGCGCGGGAAGGGCCTCCGGCAGCAGGGTCTTGCGGACGATCGTCCAGGTCGAGCCGCCCATCGACTGGACGGCCTCGACGAGGCCGCCGTCGACCTCGCGGACGGAGGTCTCGACCAGGCGGGCGAAGAACGGGATGGCGCCGACGGCCAGCGGCACGGCGGCGGCCTGCCAGCCGAGCGAGGTGCCCACCACCCATCGGGTGAACGGGATCAGCGCCACGATCAGGATGATGAACGGGATCGAGCGGCCGACGTTCACGATCACGCCGAGCACCCGGGCGACGGGCACGTTCTGCAGCAGGCCGCCCTTGTCGGTGAGCACCAGGAACAGGCCGACGGGCAGCCCGATCACGATGGTGGCGGCGGTGGCGATGCCGACCATGCCGAGGGTCTCCCAGGTGGCGGGCCACATCAGGTCCTGCATCTGGTCCCAGGTCAGGGTGCTGCTCATGCCACCGCTCCGTTCGCCGCGTCGAGCACGTCCACCTGCAGGCCCTGCTCGCGCAGGAAGCCGATCGGCACCACGTTGTCCTGGTGGGAGCCGGACAGTTCGACCCGCATCCGGCCGACCATCCGGCCGGCGATGGTCTCGACGGCCGCGCCGAGGATGTTGATGTCGATCTGGTAGGTGCGGGCGAGCTGCGAGACGAAGGGGCGGGCGGAGGTGTCGCCCTGGAAGGTGATCTCCAGCACGGTCCGGCCGGGGTGGCCGGAGCCGAACTCGCTCAGCGGGAAGAGTTCCCGGGCGAGTTCCGAGCCGGGGGTGGCGAGCAGGTCGGTGAGTTCGCCGGACTCGACCACCCGGCCGCCGCGCATCAGGGCCGCCGAGTCGCAGACGGACTTGATGACGTCCATCTCGTGGGTGATCAGCAGCACGGTGAGCCCGAGCTGCTGGTTGAGGTCGCGCAGCAGCTTGAGGATGGAGCGGGTGGTCTCGGGGTCGAGGGCGGAGGTCGCCTCGTCGGAGAGCAGCACCTTGGGGTCGCCGGCCAGGGCGCGGGCGATGCCGACGCGCTGCTTCTGGCCGCCGGAGAGCTGGCTGGGGTAGCTGCGGGCCTTGTCGGCGAGGCCGACCAGGTCGAGCAGTTCGGCGGCCTTGCGGCGGCGCTGGGCGCGGTCCAGGCCGATGATCTCCAGCGGGAGCTCGACGTTCTCCTGGGCGGTCCGCGAGGCGAGCAGGTTGAAGTGCTGGAAGACCATGCCGATCCGCCGGCGGGCCTCGCGCAGGGCGCTGCCGGCGCGCTGCTCGTGGCCGCCGAGGGCGGTAAGGTCCAGGCCGTCGACGGTGACCGTGCCGGAGCTGGGCCGCTCCAGCATGTTCACGCAGCGGATGAGCGTGCTCTTGCCCGCACCGCTGGTGCCGACGACGCCGTAGACCTCGCCCTCGCGGACGTGCAGGTCGACGCCGGCGAGGGCGGTCACCTCGCGGCCTTGCGAGCGGTAGACCTTCGTGAGGTCCGTGGTGGTGATCACAGCTGCTTCCGTGGGTCGGGGGCGGACGTCGTCGGGCCACCTGGCCGGATCTCGGCCGGGGACGGGCGGCGACGCGCCGATGAAGGTGTTTCCGGACCTGCCATCCCTTGATCCTTGCGGCTGGGCCGACGGCCCGCGCGGGGGCGTGACCCGCACGGGTCAACGGCAGCAGGGCTCCCGCCCTGGCGGGCGGTGGGAGGGGCGGGCACGGCGGCGCTCCGCGACGGGAGCGGCCGGGGTTCTCGCTTCGGGGCGCGAGGAGGGGGCTACCACCGGCCGGAGGCCGGGGAGGACAGTGGCCCTCAGCGGTGACACATTCGACGGCACATGGCACTCTCACCTGCCGGCATGGTGCCGGTGGGGGTCCAGTTCGTCGTCGCAGTCATGAGAGCCAGTAAATCAGATCAACCGAATTAGTCCCAGATATCAGGACTCCAAGTCCGAAATGCGGACACAACCCTTTGCTGCCAAGCACAGCGGCGCCCGGATCCATCACGCACGTGACGGATCCGGGCGCCGGGGAGACCTCAGGCGGAGGCGGCCAGCTCGCTGTGCACCGGCTTCTCCAGCGCGACGAAGCTCAGCTCGCCGCTGACCGCCTCGACGCCGGTCTGCCGGTAGCCCTGCCGGGCGTAGAGGCGCAGGTTGCCGAGGCTGCGGTGGCCGGTGAAGAGCCGGAAGACCTGCACCGACCCGTCCTCCAGCAGGCGCCGCTCCATCGCGTCCAGCAGCCGGCCGCCCAGGCCGTGGCGCTGCATCCGGGGGTGGACCACCAGACGCCCTATCCGGCCGACACCGCCCTCGTCGACCCGGCCGCGGACGGTGCCGACGACCTCGTCGCCGAGCCGGGCGACCAGCACGTGCCGCTCGGCCAGCTCGGTGCGCAGGCTCTCCAGGGTCTGCGTCAGGGGCTCGATGCCCCAGTCGCCGTACAGCTCGGCCTCGCTCTGGTAGCCGAGGTACTGGAGCTTGAGGATCTGCTCCGCGTCTTCCTTGTCCGCCACCGAGATGATCACACTCATGCCCATGTACAGGGGCCTCCCCATCGTTGTTCTCCGGCGCGCGGGTTCGAGGGTGTCGCACCGGATGCTCTGCCGGAGATGTACCCGGCCGGGGATCGGTCCTGACCGGGGTATGGCGCACGAACGTACCAGCCCGGCAGGATGCACCACAGCCCGCCGGGCCGGGCCGCGCTCACGCTCAGTATCCGTGTGATCGCGTCACCGTCAAGAGGTGCGTTCGCCACCGCTCTACCCCAGCGTCAGCTCCTCTCAACCTCCCGGACGCCCGACGTGTCGAGCATCACGTCCGCAGGCCGTGCAGCAGGGTGCGCAGACAGGACAGGCAGCGCGAGCGGGTCGGGCCGATGCTGCCGCGCGGCATCCCGAGCAGACCCGCCAGGTCACCGTAGGTGAGCCCGGGCGCGTCGGCGAGCGCGGCCAGCAGGACGGGGCAGCGGCCGGGCAGGGCGGCGACGGAGGCCCACAGGGCGTGCCGGCCCCGTTCGGCGAGCACCTGCGCCTCCGCCGAGGGGACCGGCGAGGGGCGGGTCGCACGCTCCGCCGCGAGGCGCTCCCGGTCGGCCGTCCGGGTGAGGCGAAGGCACTCGCGCAGGGCCAGCGAGCGCAGCCAGGAGCGGGCGTCGGCGGGCAGCGGGCCGGCGGCGGCGCGCTCGCAGGCCCGCAGCCAGACCGACTGCTCCAGGTCCTCGGCCTCCAGTCCGTGGCGGTCGGCCAGTGCGGCGACGAGCGGGGCGACGGCGGGGCGCAGCCCGGCCACCGGCAGCGCGACGGGGCGGGGCGGACCGGGCGCGGGACGGCACGGCGGGGCAGGAGGACCCGGACGGCGGGGGACCGGTGGAGGCGCAGGACCGCGTGGGGGCGCGGGCGGGCGGCCCGCGCGGGGCGCGACCGGGGGCGTGGACGGACGGGTGACGGCGGGTCGGTCGGTGTACACACCGGGTACTACCGGCGGCGGGGCCGTCCGGACACGGCCCGGCCGGCCCGCGACCGGGCCGGGAACAGCACGGAGGGGGCGCGACGGTCACCCGTCGCGCCCCCTCCGGCCGGGACGTCAGCCCTGGACCCACTCCTGCTGGAGGGCCAGGTCGGCCTTGAGCTCGGCCAGCTGGACCGCGACGGCGGACGGGGCGGTGCCGCCCCGGCCGTTGCGGGAGGCGATCGCACCGTGCACGTTGAGCACCGAGCGGACCTCGGGCGTCAGGTGCTCGGAGATGGCGGCGAACTGCTCGTCCGTCAGGTCGGACAGCTCGATGCCCTGGCCCTCGCAGACCTTGACGCAGGCGCCGGCGACCTCGTGCGCGACCCGGAACGGCACGCCCTGCTTGACCAGCCACTCGGCGATGTCGGTGGCCAGCGAGAACCCGGCGGGCGCCAGCTCCTCCAGGCGCTCCCGGTGCACGGTGAGGGTGGCCATCATGCCGGTGAAGGCCGGCAGCAGGACCTCAAGGGTGTCGCAGGAGTCGAAGACCGGCTCCTTGTCCTCCTGGAGGTCCCGGTTGTAGGCCAGCGGCAGCGCCTTCAGGGTGGCGAGCAGCCCGGTCAGGTTGCCGATCAGGCGGCCGGACTTGCCGCGCGCCAGCTCGGCGATGTCCGGGTTCTTCTTCTGCGGCATGATCGAGGAGCCGGTGGAGAAGGCGTCGTGCAGCGTGATGAAGCCGAACTCCTTGGTGTTCCAGATGATCACCTCCTCCGCGATCCGGGAGAGGTTGATGCCGATCATCGCCGTCACGAAGGCGAACTCGGCGACGAAGTCGCGCGAGGCCGTGCCGTCGATCGAGTTGCCGACCGAACCGCGCTCGAAGCCCAGCTCGGCGGCGACGGCCTGCGGGTCCAGCCCGAGCGAGGAGCCGGCCAGCGCGCCGGAGCCGTACGGGGAGACCGCGGTGCGGGTGTCCCACTGGCGCAGCCGCTCGGCGTCCCGGCCGAGCGCCTGGACGTGGGCGAGCACGTGGTGCGCGAAGAGCACCGGCTGCGCGTGCTGCAGGTGGGTGCGGCCCGGCATCGCGGTGTCGGGGTGCGCCTCGGCGAGGCCGACCAGGGCGTGCTGGAGGTCCAGCACCAGGCCACCGATGATCTTCGCGTGGTCGCGCAGGTACATCCGGAACAGCGTGGCGATCTGGTCGTTGCGCGAGCGGCCGGCCCGCAGCTTGCCGCCGAGGTCGGCCCCGAGCCGCTCCAGCAGCCCGCGCTCCAGGGCGGTGTGCACGTCCTCGTCGGCGACGGTGCCGGTGAACGCGCCGGACTCGACGTCGGCCAGCAGCGTGTCCAGGCCGGCCAGCATGCCGGCCAGTTCCTCGTCGCCCAGCAGCCCGGCCTTGTGCAGGACCCGGGCGTGCGCCTTGGAGCCGGCGATGTCGTACGGCGCGAGCCGCCAGTCGAAGTGCACCGAGGCGGAGAGCTTGGCCAGCGCCTCGGAGGGGCCGTCGGCGAAGCGCGCGCCCCAGAGTCGGACGTCTGCGGTGGGATCGGACGACATCGCGTGGGCTCCTTGCCGGGCTTACGGGGTGGGGGTAGCGGGAGGTCCCGGCTGCGGGGCGCAGCCGGGACCGTACGAGCGGGTCGCTCAGGCGAGGTCGCGGCGGGCGGCGATCTTCGACGAGAGGCCGAAGATCTCGATGAAGCCCTTGGACATCGACTGGTCGAAGGTGTCGCCGGTGTCGTAGGTCGCCAGGTTGAAGTCGTACAGCGACTGGTCCGACTTGCGGCCGTTGACGACGGCCCGGCCGCCGTGCAGGACGAGCCGGATCTCGCCGGAGACGTGCTGGTTGGCCTCGTTGATGAAGCCGTCCAGGGCGCGCTTGAGCGGGGAGAACCACAGGCCGTCGTAGACCAGCTCGGCCCAGCGCTGCTCGACCTGCCGCTTGTAGCGGGCCAGCTCGCGCTCGACGGTGACGTTCTCCAGGGCCTGGTGCGCGGTGATCAGGGCGATCGCGCCAGGGGCTTCGTAGATCTCGCGGGACTTGATGCCGACCAGGCGGTCCTCGACCATGTCGAGCCGGCCCACGCCCTGGGCGCCGGCGCGCTTGTTGAGCTCCTCGATGGCCTGCAGCACCGTCACCTTGCGGCCGTCGACGGCGACCGGGACGCCCGCCTCGAAGGTGATGACGACGGTGTCGGCCTCGCGCGGGGCGGCCGGGTCCTGGGTGTACTCGTAGACGTCCTCGACCGGGGCGTTCCAGATGTCCTCCAGGAAGCCGGTCTCGACGGCGCGCCCGAAGACGTTCTGGTCGATCGAGTACGGGTTCTTCTTGGTGGTGACGATCGGGAGGTTCTTCGCCTCGGCGAAGGCGATCGCCTTGTCGCGGGTCATCGCGTAGTCGCGGACCGGGGCGATGCACTTCAGCTCGGGGGCCAGCGACTGGATGCCGACCTCGAAGCGGACCTGGTCGTTGCCCTTGCCGGTGCAGCCGTGGGCGACGGTGGTGGCGCCGTGCTTCTGCGCGGCGGCGACCAGGTGCTTGACGATGGCCGGCCGCGACAGCGCGGAGACCAGCGGGTACTGGCCCTGGTAGAGGGCGTTGGCCTTGAGGGCGGGGAGGCAGTACTCGTCCGCGAACTCGTCGCGGGCGTCGGCCACCTCGGCCTCGACGGCGCCGCAGTCCAGCGCCCGCTGGCGGATCGCCTCCAGGTCCTCGCCACCCTGGCCGACGTCGACCGCGACGGCGATGACCTCGGCGCCGGTCTCCTCGGCGATCCAGCCGATGCAGACGGACGTGTCCAGACCGCCCGAATAGGCGAGTACGACGCGCTCGGTCACGGCTTTCTCCTTCACAACTGTGCGAACGGGGTGTGCGGTACGCGGGGTGCGCCGGCGGACTCCACTGAGCGGGTCCACCGGGGGCCGGTCCCATGCGGTGCTAGGCATAAGTATGCATGAGTCCGTATGGATTTCAAAACACCGGCCGGAGGCCGGCGCCACTGAGGTCCGGGACGGGGTGACGGCGGGGCGCCCGCCCCGCACGCCGTCGCGCGGGGCGGGCCCCGGAGGACCGCGGTGCGGGCGCGCGGGGCGCCGCTACTGCGCCTTTGCCTGGGCCAGCTGCATCAGATGGTCGGCCAGCGCCTGGCCGCCGGCCGGGTCGCGACTGATCAGCAGCACGGTGTCGTCGCCGGCGATGGTGCCGATGATCTCGAACACCTCGGCCTGGTCGATCGCCGAGGCGAGGAACTGCGCCGCCCCGGGCGGGGTGCGCAGCACCACGAGGTTGCCCGAGGCGGTCGCCGAGACCATCAGCTCGCCGGCCAGCCGGGCCATCCGGCCCTCGCTGGCCGACTCCCCCATCGGCGCCCGCGGCGTGCGGTCGCCGCCCTCGGCCGGGACGGCGTAGATGAGCGCGCCGTCCCGGTTGCGGATCTTCACCGCGCCCAGCTCGTCCAGGTCCCGCGAGAGGGTGGCCTGGGTGACCACCAGTCCGTCGTCGGCGAGCAGCTTGGCGAGCTGGCTCTGCGAGCGCACGGGCTGACGGGTCAACAGGTCCACGATCCGCCGGTGGCGCGCGGCACGGGTCTGCGGGACCTGTGACGTCGGCCCGGCGGCAGGCTGGCCGGAGTGGGGTGCGGTCATATGAATGATTCTCCCGGACTACGCGCGGCCGTCGGCGGGCGGGGCGCTCTCGTGCACCGAGCGCAGGATCGCGGGCAGTGCGGCGAGGAACGCGTCGGCGTCCTGCTCGGTGAGCACCAGCGGCGGGGCGAGGCGCACCGCGTCCGGCACCGCCGCGTTCACCAGGAACCCGGCCTCCTGCGCGGCGGCCTGGATGCCGGCCGACACCGGCTCGGTGAGCACGATGCCGAGCAGCAGGCCGGCGCCCCGCACGTGCGAGACCAGCGGGTCCCCGATCGCCTCGACGCCCGTGCGCAGCCGGTCGCCCAGCTTGCGCACGTGCTCCAGCAGACCCTCGGACTCGATGGTGTCCAGGACGGCCAGCGCGGCCGCGCAGACCACCGGGTTCCCGCCGAAGGTGGTGCCGTGGTTGCCGGGCTGCAGCAGGTCGGCGGCCGGGCCGAAGGCGAGGGTCGCGCCGATCGGCAGGCCGCCGCCGAGGCCCTTGGCCAGGGTGACCACGTCCGGCTCGACACCCTCGAAGGCCTGGTGGGCGAACCAGTGGCCGGTCCGGCCGATGCCGGTCTGGATCTCGTCCAGGATCAGCAGGGTGCCGGTGGCGCGGGTGATCTCGCGGGCGGCCCGGAGGTAGCCGTCCGGCAGCGGGACGGCGCCGTTCTCGCCCTGGACCGGCTCCAGGAACACCGCGGCCGTCTCGGTGGTGACGGCGGCGCGCAGCGCCTCGACGTCACCGAACGGGACGTGGGTGACGTCGCCGGGCAGCGGGCGGAACGGGTCCTGCTTGGCGGGCTGGGCCGTGAGCGCGAGGGCGCCCATCGTCCGGCCGTGGAAGGCGCCCTGCAGGGAGACCAGGTGGGTGCGCCCGGTCAGCCGGCTGATCTTGAACGCGGCCTCGTTGGCCTCGGCCCCGGAGTTCGAGAAGAACACCCGCCCGTCCCGGCCGGAGAGCTCGATCAGCCGCTCGGCGAGCTTCACCGTGGGCTCGGCGAGGAAGAGGTTGGAGATGTGGCCGAGCGAGGAGATCTGCTCGGTCACGGCCGCCACGATCGCCGGGTGGGCGGTGCCGAGGGCGTTGACGGCGATGCCGCCGATGAAGTCGGTGTACTGCTTGCCGTCGGCGTCCCAGAGCTTGGCGCCCTCACCGCGCACCAGCGGGATCCGCGGGGTGCCGTAGTTGTTCATCAGGGCGTGCTGCCACCGCCCGGTCAGCTGCTCGTTGCCGCTCATGCCAGTCCCCCGGTCACCATCATGTCGTCGTCCGGCACGACCATCGTGCCGATGCCCTCATCGGTAAAGATCTCAAGCAGCAGCGAGTGCTGCACCCTGCCGTCCAGCACGCGGGCGGTGCCGACCCCGGAACGGACGGCGTTCAGGCAGCCCTCCATCTTGGGGAGCATGCCGCTGGCGAGCTCCGGGAGCAGGGCCTCCAGCTCGGTCGCGCTGAGCTGGCTGATCACGTCGTCGGAGTTCGGCCAGTCGGCGTAGAGGCCCTCGACGTCGGTCAGCACGACCAGCATCTCGGCGCCCAGCGCCACCGCCAGGGCGGAGGCCGCGGTGTCCGCGTTGATGTTGTAGACGTGGCCGTCGGTGCCGCGGGCGATCGAGGAGATGACCGGGATGCGGCCGTCCCCGATCAGCGCCTTCACCGCGCCGGCCTCGATGTTGACGATGTCGCCGACCAGGCCGATGTCGACGTGCTCGCCGTCGACCAGGGCGTAGCGCTTGACCGCCGTCATGGTGTGCGCGTCCTCGCCGGTCATGCCGACCGCGAACGGGCCGTGGTCGTTGAGCAGCCCGACCAGCTCGCGCTGGACCTGGCCGGCCAGCACCATCCGGACCACGTCCATGGTCTCCGGGGTGGTCACCCGCAGGCCGTTGGTGAAGCTGGACTCCAGTCCCAGCTTGTCCAGTTGGGCGCTGATCTGCGGGCCGCCGCCGTGCACGACCACCGGGTGCAGGCCCGCGTAGCGCAGGAACACCACGTCCTGCGCGAAGGCCGCCTTGAGCTCCTCGTCGACCATGGCGTTGCCGCCGAACTTGATGACGACGGTCTTGCCGTGGAAGCGCTCCAGCCAGGGGAGCGCCTCGATGAGGGTGAGGGCCTTGGGCAACGCGGTGTTGTTGCGGGCCTGTTCACCCTTGGGTGCGATCTGCACGGTGTACGTCTCCGGCTCGGTGGTGGGTTCGGGCGGGGGCGGCGCGGGACCGCCCCCGGGGACCGGCGGGCTCAGGTCGAGTAGGCGCTGTTCTCGTGCACGTAGTCGGCGGTGAGGTCGTTGGTCCACACCGTGGCCGAGGCCTGGCCGGCGTTGAGGTCGGCGGTGATGACCACGTCGCGGCCGCTCATGTCCACCAGGTCGCGGTCCTCGCCGACGCTGCCGTCCTTGCAGACCCAGATCCCGTTGATGGCGACGTCCAGGCGGTCCGGGTCGAAGGCCGCCGAGGTGGTGCCGATGGCGGCCAGCACCCGGCCCCAGTTCGGGTCCTCGCCGTGGATGGCGCACTTCAGCAGGTTGTTGCGGGCCACCACCCGGGCGACCGAGACGGCCTCGTCCTCGGTGGCCGCGCCGGTGATGTCGATCCGGATGTCCTTGCTCGCGCCCTCGGCGTCGCCGATCAGCTGCCGGGCCAGGTCGGCGCAGACCGCGCGGACGGCCTCGTCGAACTCGGCCGCGTCCGGGGCCGCTCCGGCGGCGCCGGAGGCCAGCAGCAGCACGGTGTCGTTGGTGGACATGCAGCCGTCGGAGTCCACCCGGTCGAAGGTGGTGCGGGTGGCGGCGCGCAGCGCGGTGTCCAGGCCGGCGCTGTCGACGTCGGCGTCCGTGGTGAGGACGACCAGCATGGTCGCCAGGCCCGGCGCCAGCATGCCCGCGCCCTTGGCCATGCCGCCCACCGTCCAGCCGGCCGGGCTGGTGACCTGGGCGGTCTTGTGCACGCTGTCGGTGGTCTTGATGGCGATGGCGGCGGCCTCGCCGCCGCCATCGCTCAGCGCCCGGGCGGCCTGCTCGACGCCCGGGAGCAGCAGGTCCATCGGCAGTCGCAGGCCGATCAGGCCGGTGGACGCGACCGCCACCTCGCCGGCGTTGACCTTGAGCTCCTCGGCGACCTTCTCGGCGGTGGCGTGGGTGTCCTGGAAGCCCAGCGGGCCGGTGCAGGCGTTGGCGCCACCGGAGTTGAGCACCACGGCGGACAGCCGGCCGCCCTTGAGGACCTGCTCCGACCAGAGCACCGGCGCGGCCTTGACCCGGTTGGAGGTGAAGACCCCGGCGGCGGCCAGCGACGGTCCGTCGTTGACCACGAGGGCGAGGTCCGGCGTGCCGGAGGCCTTGATCCCGGCGGTGACGCCGGCGGCGCGGAACCCCTTGGCCGCCGTGACGCCGATGGTGGGGTTGTTCGTCACGGTGCGACTCCGTTCAGGGGCAGGCCCAGCTCTTCCGGCAGGCCGAGGGCGATGTTCATGCTCTGCACCGCGCCGCCTGCGGTGCCCTTCACCAGGTTGTCGATCGCGCTGATCGCGATGACGCGCCCGGCGTGCTCGTCCAGGGCGACCTGCACCAGCGCGGCGTTGGAGCCGTAGACCGAACTGGTCTGCGGCCAGCTCCCCTCGGGCAGCAGGTGCACGAAGGGCTCGTCCGCGAAGGCCTCGGCGTACGCGGCGCGGACGGCCTCGGCCGTCACGCCGGGCTTCGCCTTGGCGCTGCAGGTGGCGAGGATGCCCCGGGGCATCGGGACGAGGGTCGGCGTGAAGGAGACGGTGACCGGCTCGCCCGCGACCGGGGTGAGGTTCTGCGACATCTCGGGGGTGTGCCGGTGGGCGCCGCCGACGCCGTACGCGCTGACGTTGCCCATCACCTCGCTGCCGAGCAGGTGCGTCTTGGCGGCCTTGCCCGCGCCGGAGGTGCCGGAGGCCGCGACGATGACCGCCTCGGGCTCGACCAGCTGCGCGGCGTACGCCGGGAACAGCGCCAGCGAGACGGCCGTCGGGTAGCAGCCGGGGACGGCGATCCGGTTGCTGCCCTTGAGGGCGGCCCGGTGGCCGGGCAGCTCGGGCAGCCCGTACGGCCAGGTGCCGGCGTGCGCGGAGCCGTAGAACTGCTCCCAGTCCGCCGCGGCCTTCAGGCGGAAGTCGGCGCCGCAGTCGACCACCAGGACGTCCTCGCCCAGTGCCTGGGCGACGGCGGCGGACTGGCCGTGCGGCAGGCCGAGGAAGACCACGTCGTGCCCCGCCAGCACCTCGGGCGTGGTGGGCTCCAGCACGCGGTCGGCCAGCGGCAGCAGGTGCGGCTGCAGGAGTCCGAGCTTCGTCCCGGCGTTGGAGCCGCCGGTCAGCGCACCGATCTCGACCTCGGGGTGGCCGAGCAGCAGGCGCAGGACCTCGCCGCCCGCATAACCACTCGCTCCGGCGACGGCGACTCGCAATGCCATGACGTTCCCTCCTAGGACTTGGCATGAATATACGCAGCACGGAACATTCATGCAAGGAGCCTGTCCGGCGCCTCTCCCCGGTGATCACGCTCCCGTCCCCAGGCTACGGGCCGCGGGCCCGACGCCAGAACCGCGCTCACCGGCCCCGGGACCCGCCCGGACCGCCGCCCGCCGGGCGGACCCGCCGGACTGCGCGACCACCCCCGCGGGCAGACCATGGAGGGACAGGCCGACGCCCGGTCCGCCGACCGCGTCACGGGCCGGGCCCGACGAGGAGTGGACCCATGTTCGGTCGGAGCAAGGCGTTCAGCGGCTTCGCCGTGGACGACATCGACAAGGCCAGGACCTTCTACGGCGAGACCCTGGGCGTCGACCTCACCGAGGCCGACGGGCTGCTGCGCCTCCATCTCGGCAGCGGCGCCGACGTGCTGATCTATCCCAAACCGGAACACACCCCGGCCACCTTCACCGTGCTCAACTTCCCGGTGGACGACATCGAGGCGGCGGTCGACGAACTCGTCCGGCGCGGCGTCCGGTTCGAGCGCTACCCCGGGCTGGAGGCGGACGAGCGGGGCATCCACCGCGAGGCGGGTCCCGACATCGCCTGGTTCACCGACCCGGCCGGGAACATCCTCTCGGTGATCAAGGAGAACTGACCCCCGGCCCCGGGCGACAACGGCCGCCGGCCCACCGCGCGGGCGGCCCCTCCCGCAGGCGTTCCGCCAGGGCGAGCAGCTCGGGCAGCCGCAGCACGCGCCCGCCGGCGCCCGGCAGAGGCACGTGCAGCGGCTCCGTCCAGTGCGCCGGGATCGCCTCGAACCCGTAGCGGGCGCCCGCGAGGGCACCGGTCACCGCGGCGACCGTGTCGGTGTCCCCGCCGACGTCCACCGCGGCGCGCAGCGCGTCCGGGAAGGAGGAGGTGCCGCGCAGGGCCCAGACGGCGGAGCCGAGGCAGGGCCACACCGCGCCGTTGAACTCGGTGGCCAGGCCCGGGTGCCAGTCCGGGGCGAGCACGGCGGCGTACCGCCCCCGGTGCTCGGCGTCCACCAGCCCGAGGGTCTGCGGCAGCGCTTCGAGCGGGTCGCCGCCGGCCAGGGCCACCCGGAGGAGTTCGTGCAGGACGGCGGTGCCCTCCCAGGCCGCGCGGTCGCCGTGGGTGAGAGCCGCGATCCGGCGGGCCGCGTCCATCGTGGCGGCCCGCCCCGCCGGCGCGAAGTACACGGCGGAGCCGGCCGCCCGCATCAGCGAACCGTTGCCCGCCGCGCGGAGGTTGACCTGGAAGTGCACGGCGGCGGCCTGGTCCCAGGGCATGCCGTTGGTGAGGACGTCCTCGGTCTGCAGACCGATGTCCTTGGGATCGTCGGCCGCCCAGCGCCGGAAACGGGCGAAGACGTCCGGCAGATCGAGCCCGCCGCACTCCAGCAGGGACTCGGCGAGGTGCACGGCCATCTGCGTGTCGTCGGTGGCCTCACCGGCCTCCCAACCGCCGCCGGCCCGCATCCCGCCGGGCCCGGCCGCCGGCGGGAACCGCTCGGAGAAGGCCCCGGCGGGCCCGAACTCGTAGGGGGCGCCCAGCGCGTCACCGACCGCCGAGCCGACGACCGCTCCGGCCGCGCGCTGTGTCCGGTTCATCCCGGCAGGCTACCGGCCGCCGTCGGAGGAGCGTCCGGCCCGCCCCTCCCGCAGGCCGGGCCGGACCCGGAGCACCCCCGCCGGCGCCCCGCCCGGAAGGGTGCCGGGCCGCAATAGAGTGGTGCCATGGCTCCTGACGAGGGGAGCGTACGGGTGGACAGCTGGGTCTGGTCCGTGCGGCTCACCAAGACGCGAT
This sequence comes from Kitasatospora herbaricolor, assembly GCF_030813695.1. Classification (NCBI taxonomy): domain Bacteria; kingdom Bacillati; phylum Actinomycetota; class Actinomycetes; order Kitasatosporales; family Streptomycetaceae; genus Kitasatospora; species Kitasatospora herbaricolor. The sequence continues at coordinate 7,580,032 of NZ_JAUSVA010000002.1, read as the reverse complement.
CACTGGCGGCGGCCGCCTGCCGGGCCGGGCACGTACGGGTGAACGGCGAGCGGGTCAAACCGGCGCACGCCGTCCGGGCCGGGGACGAGGTGCGGCTGCGCCAGGACGGCCGTGAGCGGGTCGTGGTGGTCTCGCAGGTGGTCCGCAAGCGGGTCGGGGCGCCGGTGGCGGCCGAGTGCTTCGTCGACAACAGCCCGCCCGCGCCGCCGCAGAGCGGGGCGCCGACGGGCGAGCGGGACCGCGGCACCGGGCGGCCGACCAAGCGCGACCGGCGGGACATCGAGCAGCTGCGCGGCTGGTGACCGGCACCGGGCCGGGCGGCCGGGCGGCTCAGACGGGGACGCCGGCGTCGAGGACCTGGTCCAGGAAGCGGTCCACGTTGGTGACCGTCCGGGCGATCTGCTCCTCCAGCGTGAGCGACTCCTCGGTCCGGCTGACCAGAGCCGACCTCTTGAGACCGCGCAGGTGGAGCGAGCAGGCCAGGTCGGCGCACATGTAGGTGCCGACCGAGTTGCCCTGCCGGCCGGCCGCGCCGGCCCGCCGGGCGGTGAGCAGCGCGACGCCGGAGCCCGCGTGCGTGGAGATGCAGAACGAGCAGACGTTGGTCCTGGTCAGGCTCCGGCGGACGTCGGGGACGCGCAGCGTGACACCGACCGGCCGCCCGTCCCGCTCGGCGACCAGATAGCCGCGGTCCGGTGCGCCCGGGTCGCGCCAGCCCAGGAAGTCCAGGGCGTCCCAGGGCAGTTCGGCCAGGCCCTTGGGGAGATTGAGCCTGCGGGCCTCGCCCTTGGAGCAGTTGACGAAGGACGTGCGGATCTCGGTCTCGTCCAGCGGGTTCATGGTTCCGGAAACTAGCACGCGGACGAACCGCTGTCGCCGCAGTTTCTCCCCGCCCGGGGGCCGTCCCGGGCCCGGCGGGACCCATCGGGAACCACCGGGAACGGCCGGAGCCGCCCACCGTCGGGGGCCTGGACGGCCCCGGACCGCCCACCGGTTCAGACCTTGACGGCCACGCCCGCGTACGCCGAGACCTGCTGCCAGCCCTCCGGCAGCCCGTCCTGGTCCGCGCGCCACAGCGGCAGCTGCACCAGACCGGGCTCGGCCTGCTCGAAGTCGCCGAAGAAGCTCTCCACCCGGGCCCGCTCGCGCAGCACCAGCGGGGCGCTGGCCCGGCTGTAGACCCGGGCGCCGGCGTCCGCCATCTCCCGGGGCACGAAGTCCGGGCTGCCGTGCGAGAGGATCAGCACGCTGCCGGGGGCGAGCGCGTCGCGCAGGGTGGCCACGATCTCGTCCACCCCCTCCTCGTCCCGGACGAAGTGCAGGACGGCGACCAGCATCAGCGCCACCGGCTCGGCGAGGTCGACGGCCTGCTTCAGCCCGGGGTCGCCGAGGATCGCGGCCGGGTCCCGGAGGTCGGCCTGCAGCACCGTGGTGTGGCCGGCCCGGTGGCCCGCCAGCAGCGCCCGGGCGTGGGTGGCCACGATCGGGTCGTTGTCCACGTAGACCACCCGGGCGTCCGGGGCGACCCGGTGGGCGACCTCGGTGGTGGAGCCGACGGCCGGGATGCCGGTGCCGATGTCGAGGAACTGGCGGATGCCGAGGCCGGCGGCGAAGGTGACCGCCCGGCCGAGGAAGGCGCGGTTGGTGCGGGCCAGCAGCGGCAGCGCCGGGTAGGCCGTGATGGCCGCCTCGGCGGCCCGGCGGTCGGCCTCGAAGTTGTCCTTGCCGCCCAGGTAGTAGTCGTACATCCGGGCCGGGTGCGGCACCTCGGTGTTCAGCTCGGTCGGGGGCTGCCAGTCCTCGGAGCGCGCCCACTGCCAGCCGCTCCCGGTGGCCGCTCCCCACTCGCCGCCGCCGTCCCGGGCCGGCCCGCCGGAAGGCTCGTACGCCGTGTCGTCCCCCGCCGTGCCCCGTGCCACGTCCTCACTCATTCCGTACGCCCCCTAGCGGTCCGAACCCCGTGTCGCCGCGATGCTATCCAATGCGCGGGAGCCGGCACACCGGGACGGCCGAGGCTCCCGAATCGCCCCGATAATCCGTCATACCTATGCTGGTGCCCGATGACTGCCGACCGACGCACCCTGCTGCGCACCACCGCGAGACTCGCCGCCCTGACCGCCTTCGGGGCGACGCTGACCGCGTGCGGAAGCGCCCACGCCACCCGGCGCTCGGACCCGGCCGACCTCGCCGTCCGGGCCGACGGCCCGCCCTCGGCCGGCCCGGTCGACCCGCCCCTGGACCCGGTGGCCTCCGCCGCGCCCACCCCGCCGGAGCCGGCCGGCCCCGCCACGCCGCCGCCCGTGGCGCCCTCCCCGCCCGCGCCGCCGCCGCTGGCCCCCGGCACCCCGGTGGAGGTGGTCAACGGTCCTCGGGACCGCCGGCAGGTCGCGCTGACCTTCCACGGCGCGGGTGACCCCAGGCTCGCCACCGCGGTGCTGGAGATCGCCGAGCAGCGCGGCGTACGGCTGACCGTGATGGCCGTCGGCAGCTGGCTCGACCAGCAGCCGCAGATGGCCCGGCGGGTGCTGGACGGCGGCCACGAGCTCGGCAACCACACCCAGAACCACCAGAACATCACCGCCATGAGCCCCGACCAGGCGCACGCCGAGATCGCCGAGTGCGCCGACCGGCTGCAGCGGCTGACCGGCTCGATCGGGCGCTGGTTCCGGCCCTCGGCCGCCCAGTACGCCTCCCCCATGGTGCGCGAGCAGGCCCGGCTGGTCGGGTACGAGCACGTGCTCTCCTTCGACGTGGACCCGCGCGACTACAACGACCCCAGCGCGGACACCCTGCAACGGCGGGTGCTCACCGCCGTGCGGCCCGGCTCGGTGGTGGCGCTGCACATGGGGCACCAGTGCACCATCGAGGCGCTGCCCACCATCCTGGACGGCCTGGGCAAGGCCGGACTGAGCCCGGTGACGGCCAGCCGGCTCTGCGCGTAGCCGGGCGGCCGCCGGGCGCCCCCGGGGCGGGCCCCCGGTCCGCCGGGCCGGGCCGGCGTGCCATGCTCGGCCCATGCGCTACGTCATCATCGGGGCAGGGGCCGTCGGCGGCACGATCGGCGCCCGGCTGTTCGAGAGCGGTCACGAGGTCGTCCTGGTCGCCCGCGGGGCGCATCTGGCGGCGCTGCGCGCCGAGGGCCTGAGCTTCACCACCCCGGAGGGCACCCGGACCCTCGCCGTCCCGGCCGTGGACGGCCCGTCCGGCGTCGAGCTGCGGCCCGGCGACGTCCTGGTGCTCGCGGTCAAGACCCAGGACACCGCCGCGGCGCTGGCCGCCTGGGCACCCCGGCCGGTCGAGGGCGGCGGCACCGCCGCCGAACGGCTCCCGCTGGTCTGCGCGCAGAACGGGGTGGAGAACGAGCGGCTCGCCCTGCGGCTGTTCCGGCACGTCCAGGCGATGTGCGTCTGGCTGCCCGCCACCCATCTGGAGCCCGGCCGGGTGAGCTGCCTCGGCGCGCCGCTCAGCGGGGTCCTGCGGCTGGGCCGCTACCCGTCGGGCGCCGACGGGACCACCCGGGCGATCGCGGCCGACCTGGAGAAGTCGCTCTTCGGGGCACCGGTCAGCACGGACGTGATGCGCTGGAAGTACGCCAAGCTGCTCGGGAACCTCGCCAACGCGCTCACCGCCGTGGCCGGGCCCGGGGCGGACGGCCCGCGGTCGGCCGTCCTGGCGCAGGTGGTCGCCGAGGGCCGGGCCGCGCTGGCCGCCGCCGGCATCGGCCACGAGGACCCGCGGGAGCAGGCCCGGGCCAACGAGGAGCTGGTCCGTCAGGTGCCGGTGGAGGGCGTCCGGACCACCGGCGGCTCGTCCTGGCAGAGCCTGGCCCGGGGCACCGGCTCGATCGAGACCGACTACCTGAGCGGCGAGATCGTCCTGCTGGCCCGGCTGCACGGGATCCCGGCGCCGGCCAACGAGGCCCTGCAGCGGCTCGCGGCGGAGTTCGCCCGTACCGGCCGCGCCGCCGGCAGCCTGACCGACGGGGAACTGGCGGAGCTGCTGGCCGTCGCGACCGGCCGAGCGCCGATCGGCTGACGGCCGACCGGCTGACGGCCGACCGGCTGACCCGCTGATCCGCTGATCCGCTGACGCGCGGGCGGCGCGGGCGGCGCGGGAACGCCCGCCCGGACCTCAGGCGACCGGGTCGTCCGGGCCGTACGGGCGCAGCCGCAGCGTCCGGGCGTCCGACTCGCGGATCGCCTCGGCCCGGGCCACCAGCTCCTCCAGGTTGTCCCGCCCCACGTGGATGAACCGGCCGTGCAAGGCGTCGAACCGCCCGCGCGCCGCGTCGACCGTGACGGCCACCATGTACGGGATGCTCCCCCAGGTCTTCATGTCCTTGAACATGGGCATCCCGGCGGTCATGTCGGTGGCCACCGCCCCGGGGCTGATGTCCAGCACCACCACCTGGTGGGCCGCGAGCGAGTCGGCGATGTTGTCGGAGAGCTGCAGCAGCGCGCCCTTGGAGGTCGCGTAGGCGGTGTAGTTGCCGTCCGGGCGCAGCGCGAACCCGGAGTTGAGGTTCAGCACCCGGCCGCGCCGGCGCTCGACCATGCCGGGCAGGACACCGCGCAGCATGTTGAAGGGCCCGCGCAGGTTGGTCTCCACCACCTGCCACCACTGGGTGGGGTCGGCCTCCCAGACCGGCACCTCGGCGCGGTCGACCTGGCCGGCGTTGTTGATCAGCAGGTCGATCGGCCCGAGGTCGCGTTCCACCACCCGGACGGCCTCGCGGACCGAGCCGAACCTGGTGACGTCCGCGGTCACCGCGACGCCCCGGGCGCCGTGCCGCGCGCACTCCTTGAGGGTGTCGATCAGGGTCTGCTGGGTGCGGCCGAGCAGGCCCACCGACATGCCCTCCGCCGCCAGGCCGACGGCGAGTTCCCGGCCGATGCCCCGGCCGGCCCCCGTGATCAGCGCGACCTGGCCCACCAGCGATCCCGTCGGCATCCCTGCTCCCTCCTCGGCGTCACCGCATTGTGCCGCCACGGCCCGCGGCACACGGCCAGCCACCCGGTCGGACGTGATCCATCTCATCCGATCGGCCCAGTGCCGGAGCGGGTGGCTCACGTGCCCGTTCGGGGTAGTACCGTCGTCGGGGCGGCGCACCGGACCACAACACCCGGTGGGCGGCCCGCTGAACAGGACGCTGGGCACCCCAGCACCACCGAAGGGCAAGTGAGTGAGCGACATCGCGCGCGTCGGAGTGATCGGCTGCGGTCTCATGGGTTCGGGCATCGCCGAGGTGTTCGCCCGGGCCGGGCTGGACGTCCTGGTCGCGGAGGCGGGCAACGAGGCCCTGGAGCTCGGCCGGACCAGGCTGACCAACTCCCTGGACACGGCGGTCACCCGCGGGAAGCTGACCGCCGAGCAGCGCGACGACGCCCTCGCCCGGCTGGCGTTCACCACCGACCTGGCCGACTTCGCCGACCGCGACCTGGTGGTCGAGGCCGTCGCGGAGCGCGAGGACATCAAGGTCAAGATCTTCCAGACGCTGGACCAGGTGGTCGAGCGCCGGGACGCCATCCTCGCCTCCAACACCTCGTCCATCCCGATCGTGAAGCTGGCCGCCAGCACCTCGCGCCCGGAGCAGGTCATCGGCCTGCACTTCTTCAACCCGGCGCCGGTGCAGAAGCTGGTCGAGGTCATCCCGACCCTGACCACCTCCACCGAGACCACCGCCCGCGCCGAGGCCTTCGCCGTCCAGGTGCTCGGCAAGGAGCCGATCCGGGCCCGCGACAGGGCCGGTTTCGTGGTGAACGCCCTGCTGGTGCCGTACCTGCTGTCCGCGGTGCGGATGTTCGAGTCCGGGGTGGCCACCGCCTCCGACATCGACAAGGGCATGGAGGCCGGCTGCGCCCACCCGATGGGGCCGCTGCGCCTGTGCGACCTGATCGGCCTGGACACCATCGTCTCGATCGCCGAGTCGATGTACGACGAGTACAAGGAGCCGCTGTACGCCGCTCCCCCGCTGCTCTCCCGGATGGTCGACGCGGGCCTGCTGGGCCGCAAGTCCGGCCGTGGCTTCTACGACTACACCGCGAGCGCCTGACCTTCGCCCGGATCCACCGCCTCCGCGCGGACGCGAGCGGCCCGGCCGGACCGACGAGGTCCGGCCGGGCCGCTTCGACGTTCCGTCGACCGGCCACCGGGGAGCGGGCATGGAGGTCCTCCCCCGGCCGGGCCCCGGACCCGCCGAAACCCGTTGCACGGCGCGGCGTCCGGGGTGAAGGCTGTCCGAAGCCTTCCTGGGACCGTCTGCGAGGAGCCGTCCGTGACGAGCGAATGGGCCGGAAGCCTCCTGCTGGGAGCGGTCGTCCTGTCCGGTGCGACGGTGCAGCGGCTGACCGGGCTGGGATTCGCACTGGTCGCCGCACCGGCGCTGGTGCTGCTGCTGGGGCCTGCCGACGGCGTGGTGCTCTCGAACTGCGCCGCCGGGGCGATCAGCGCGGTCGGGCTCGTCGACGGTTGGCGGGCGGTCCGGCCGGGCGCGATGCTGCCGTTGGTCGGCGCGGCCGCCGTCACCGTGCCGGCCGGCTCGTGGGTGGCCGGCCGGCTGCCCGAGCCGGTGCTGCTGGTGGGCATCGGGGTGCTGGTCGGCGCCGCCGTCCTGCTGGTGCTGCGGGGCGTGCGGGCGAACGCCCTGCGGGGCGCCGGAGGGGCGGTCGCCGCCGGCGCCGCGAGCGGCTTCATGAACGCCTCGGCGGGGGTAGGCGGCCCCGCGCTCTCGCTGTACGCGGTGAACGCGGGCTGGACCATGCGGGAGTTCGTGCCCAACGCCCAGTTCTACGGCGTCGTGGTGAACGCGTTCTCGGTGGCGGCCAAGCCGCTGCCGCACCTCGCCTCCTCCGCCTGGCTGCTGGGCGCGGCGGCGATCGCCGGGGGCGCGGCAGCGGGCCGGGCACTGGCCCGGCGGGTGCCGGAGCACGGCGCCCGACGGCTGGTACTGCTGCTCGCGCTCGCCGGCGGGCTCAGCACGCTGGGCAAGGGGCTCTGGGACCTGCGGCCCTGAGGGGCTGAGGGGTTGAGGGACTGAGGGACTGCGGGACTGCGGGACTGCGGGACTGCGAACCGTCCTGGGCGACGGCCCACTCGGGCACGGCTGGCCCCGGACATGGTGACGGGACCCGGGAGCGGTATCCGGCTCCCGAGCCCCTCGCTGCCACCCAATTGCTGTGCGCCAGCACGTTTAAGAGCGGTGGATCATTCTCATAGCGTCGTGCTCTGCCTTTGAACTACCGTGCCACGGAGAGGCACAGACGGGACTTGAACCCGCATCCGATGCTTTTGGTCCACCCTCGGTCGATCTGGCGCCCGGCGGCGAATACTGAGACTTGAGCGAGAATCTGAGTCTGATCGGGGCTGCCTCTACCCTTGGGCCACCCCGGCACGTGGTGCCGGGGGGAGGACTCGAACCTCCACCACACCCCTTCTTCAGCTTCAACGTCAGTTTCAGCTTTGCGCTTTCGCGCACCCCTCGCGCTCATACGAGGGGGGATCATGGGGCTACCCGAACAGGTAGCCGAACACCGCCTCGCCGACCCGCTGGTCGGTGACCTCGGTGCCGTTGGCCTCCTCACGGGCGAACTGCACGGCCTGGCGCAGCTTCTCCACCCGCTCCACCAACTCGTTCACCCGGCGGGCCGGCAGGGCTCCGGAGAACTTCACGGTCGTCCAGTAGCCGACCGGGATGTCCTCGTAGTAGACCTCGACCTGGGCCGGGTGCTTCTCGGTGGCCTCGGCCTTCACGTGGTTGCGCGGGACCTTCTTGGTGCGGATGGTGCGCACCGGGTCGGTCTTCCAGGCGTCGGTGGAGGCGTCCAGGTTCCAGGCCTCGGAGGCGTCCAGCACCGGCAGCTTGCGGACGAAGGTGTGCAGGTCGGTGAGCTGCTTCTCCAGGAAGAGCAGGTACGTGACGGGCACGTCGGCCAGCAGGGTCCGGCCCTCCAGCACGACGTCGGCGCGGGCCGAGCAGTTGGCCCAGTCCTTGGTCGCCGTGACGTCGAACAGCCGGGTGAGGGTGGTGGCGGTGGTCCGCAGGATGTCCTCGGCCTGGGCCTGCACCCGGGTCGACTCGGGCGGCAGCTGCTCGCCCTCCTCGTCCTTCGGCTGGTACGTCCGGGAGATGCCGGCCAGCAGGGCGGGCTTCTGCAGGCTCTGGTGAGCCTGCGTCAACTCCTGGAAGGACTTGGACTTGACGCCCTTTTCGACCGCGATGATCTGATTCAGCTTTGCCACGCTCCGGAAGCTATCAGCCGGGGAGCCGTGCTGTCGTTCGAATATCCCGGCCGGTCGTTCCCCGGCCCGTGGCGACCCGCCCGGGAAGGAGCGCGGGAACGACCGCGGGGGCGGCCGGTGAGGGCCGCCCCCGCGTCACAGCGGCCGGGCTCAGCTGTTGATGGCGTAGCTGTCGCCGTAGACCTTCCACTTGAGCGGCGGGTTCAGGTCGAAGTTCTTGGCGTTGAGGAAGACCCGCTGCTCGGTGTCGACGCGGCTGGTGTCGGAGTGCGCCTCCTCGGTCTTCATCGCGGCCTTGCGGGCGTCCAGGAAGGCGTTCAGGTAGGTGGCCTCGTCGCCGCCCTGGGCGGGGGTCTTGGCCTTCTTCATGGCGGCCTTGCGGATGCCGCCGAAGCTGACCGCGTCGGTGCCGGGGCCGTGCATCACGATGGCGTCGTAGTAGGCGAACTGGCCCAGCGCGCGCAGGCCGTCGGCCTTGGCCTGGCTGACCGCGGGGGTGAAGTAGACGCGGTCGCGCTCGTCGTTCTGGGCCGTCTGGAAGACGGTGTCCTTGGCGGCGGTGGCCCAGTCCTTCTCGAAGGCGCTGCCGAGGCCGGTGTGCGACTCGGTGCCGTTGACCTTCTTCAGGGCGGGGAGGTACTTGGCGAGGACGTTGCCCGGCTTGAGGTCGGTGTAGTGCTGGACCAGGTCGAGCATGTCGCCGGTGCCGGAGCAGAAGCCGATGATGCCGGCGGTGTAGCCTCGGCCGTCACCGATGTCCTCGATGTACTTGTACTGCGCCTTCCAGTCCAGCGAGGAGTTCTCGGCGCTGGACACCAGCTGCATGGCGATGTCCTTCTTGTGCGCGTCGTCGAGGCCGACCGCGGCGGCCGACACGACGGTGGCCGTGGCCGCCGCGTGGCTGACGCTCGCGGCGGCGATGCTGGCCGGCGCGGCGACCAGGATCGCGGCGAGGGCTATGCGGACGGTCCGGTTCTGGGGCTTCATGTGACGCTCCGTCTTCTGTCTACGCCGTCGGAGGTACCGGCGCATCGGGGGGAGGTGGAGGCGCGGGCATGGGGGTGCCCGACCGCTCTCGTTAGGAAACTTTCCTAACTGATTCAAGCGCTCATCTCCCCCGCACCGCAAGGGCCTTGCCGAGATCTTCTGCGGGCACCCCTGGCGCCGGACCGGCCCGCCGCACCCGGCGCCACGGGAAAGCGCAGCTCAGGACGGCCGGAGGAGGTCAGGGGCGACCCGACGGCCGACCCCCGCCATCGGCGCCCCTTCCCGGCATGGCGTGAACCTGCCATCGAACCATCGACACCACTCCCCCTCCACACCGGACGGTGCATGCGAAAGGCCCCGCCCCCGGACCGTGGAAGGTCCGGGGGCGGGGCCCGCCGGCTTGCCTCAGACGCCGCGCAGCACGGCGCCCGTAAGGGCCACCGCCTCGGCGACCGCGGCCTCGCGGGCCGCCGTCGCCTCGTCGGCGGTCAGCGTGCGGTCGACGGCCCGGAAGCGCAGCGCGTACGCGAGCGACTTCTTGCCCTCGCCCACCTGCTCACCGGTGAAGACGTCGAACAGCCGGATGGCCTCCAGCAGTTCGCCGGCGCCGGCGCGCAGCGCGGCCTCCACCTCGGCGGCCGGTACGGCGGAGTCGACGATCAGCGCGACGTCCTGGGTGGCCACCGGGTAGGCGGACACCGTCGGGCCGGTGACCCGCTCGGCGCCGTCGGCGGTCAGCAGGTCGAGGTCGATCTGCATCGCGCTGGTGCGGTCCGGCAGGCCGAGCGCCTTGACCACCCGCGGGTGCAGCTCACCCGCGTGGCCGACCACCCGGTCGGTGCCCGCGACCAGCAGCTCGGCGCAGCGGCCCGGGTGCCAGGGCATCAGCTGGCCCTGGCGGACGGTCAGCTCGACACCGGCCGCGCGGGCCACCGTGCGGCCCGCCTCGACGGCGTCCGCCCAGCCGGCCTGCGCGCCCTTGCCCCACCAGCCGGAGGGGAGCCGCTCGCCGGCCAGCGCGACGGCGACCCGGCGCGGCTGGTCGGGCAGGGCCGCGTCCAGCTCGGCCAGCTCCGCGTCGGTCGGACGGCGGTCGACGGCCGGGCGCGGCGCGACGGACAGCTCGTCCTTCGGCAGGAAGACGGTACCCGTCTCGAAGATCGCCAGATCGGTGTTGCCGCGGCCGACGTTGCGGCGCAGCGCCCCGAGCAGGCCCGGCAGCAGCGTGGTGCGCAGCGCCGGCTCCTCGTCGTTGAGCGGGTTGACCAGCTTCACCGTACGGCGGCGCCGGTCGTCCTTCTCCAGGCCCAGCGCGTCGAAGGCGGCCTCGCCGACGAACGGGTAGTTGTTGACCTCGACGTAGCCCGCGGCGGCGAGCGCGACGCCGACCCGGCGGTGCATCCGCTGGGCCTCGGTCAGGCCCTTGCCCGGCGGCACGGTGGGCATCCGGGCGGGGACGTTGTCGTACCCCTCCAGGCGGATGACCTCCTCCGCGAGGTCGTACGGGTCGGTGAGGTCGGGGCGCCAGGTCGGCGGGGTGACCTCCAGGACGTCGGCGCCCGCGACGGAGCAGCCCACCTCCTGCAGACGCCGGGCGACCGTCTCGCGGCCGTACACGGTGCCGGCCACCCGGTCGGGCAGGTCCGCCGGGATGGTGATGGTGCGCAGCGGGTGCGGGGCCGCGATGTCGGTGACCCCGGCCTCGGCGGTGCCCCCGGCGATCAGGACCAGCAGGTCCACGGCGCGCTGGGCGGCGGCGCGGGCGGCCTCCGGGTCGACGCCGCGCTCGAAGCGCTTGGACGCCTCGGAGGGCAGCTTGTGGCGCTTGGCGGTGCGGGCGACCGAGACGGCGTCGAAGTGCGCCGCCTCGATGATCACCTCGGTGGAGCCGCTGGACTCGCCGGTCTCCGGGTCCAGGACGGCGTCCAGGATCTCGGTGCTGGCCCCGCCCATGACGCCGGCCAGGCCGATCGGGCCGGAGTTGTCGCAGATCAGCAGGTCCTCGGCGGACAGCTTGCGCTTGACGCCGTCGAGGGTGGTGAGGAGCTCGCCCTCCTGCGCCCGGCGGACCTGGATCGGGCCGTCGACGCGGCCGCGGTCGTAGGCGTGCAGGGGCTGGCCGACCTCCAGCATCACGTAGTTCGTGATGTCGACGGTCAGCGAGATCGGGCGGATGCCGGCCTTCTGCAGGCGGCGCTGCAGCCAGATCGGCGACTTGGCGCCCGGGTCGATGCCGACGACCGTGCGGGCGACGAAACGGTCGCAGCCCACCGGGTCGGCGACCTTCACCAGGTAGCCGTAGCTGTTGGCGGGCGGCACGTCCAGCAGCGCCGGGTCGGCGAGCGGCAGGCCGTACGCGGCGGCGGCCTCGCGGGCGACGCCGCGCATCGAGAGGGCGTAGCCGCGGTCGGGGGTGACGGCGATGTCCAGCACCTCGTCGACCAGCTGGAGCAGCTCGATCGCGTCGGTGCCCGGCTCGTACTCCGGCGGGAGCACGATGATGCCGTTGTGGTCGTCGCCCATGCCCAGCTCGCGGGCGGAGCAGATCATGCCGGCCGAGGTGTGGCCGTAGGTCTGCCGCGCGGCGATCGGGAACGGGCCGGGCAGCACGGCGCCCGGCAGCACGACCACGACCTTGTCGCCGACGGCGAAGTTGGTCGCACCGCAGACGATCTCCTGCGGCTCACCGGTGCCGTTGGCGTCGCCGACGTTGACGAAGCAGTGCCGGATCGGCTTCTTGAAGCCGGAGAGCTCCTCGATGGACAGCACCTGGCCGACCACCAGCGGACCCTTGAGGTCGCCGTTCAGCTGCTCGACGGTCTCGACCTCGAGGCCGGCGCGGACCAGCCGGGCCGCCACGTCACGGCCGGTCTCGCCCGCCGGCAGGTCGACGTACTCACGCAGCCAGGAAAGCGGGACGCGCATCAGATCTCCATCCCGAACGGGAGGGTGAAGCGCACGTCACCCTCGACCATGTCGCGCATGTCGGCGACGCTGTGGCGGTTCATCAGGATTCGCTCCAGGCCGAGGCCGAAGGCGAACCCGCTGTAGCGGTTCGGGTCGACACCGGCGGCGATCAGGACGCGCGGATTGACCACGCCGCAGCCGCCGAGCTCGATCCAGCCCTCGGAGGAGCAGGTTCGGCAGGGGCGGTCCGGGTTGCCGATGCTCTCGCCGCGGCACACGAAGCACTGCAGGTCGATCTCGGCGCTCGGCTCCGTGAACGGGAAGTACGAGGGCCGCCAGCGCAGCTCCAGGCCGTCGCCGATGAGCTTGGCGACCAGCAGCTCGATGGTGCCCTTGAGGTCGGCGAAGGTGATGCCCTCGTCCACCGCCAGACCCTCCAGCTGCCGGAAGACCGGGGTGTGGGTGGCGTCCAGCTCGTCCGTCCGGTAGACCCGGCCGGGACAGATCACGTAGACCGGGGGCTCGCGGTCGAGCATGCTGCGGACCTGGACCGGGGAGGTCTGGGTGCGCAGCACCACGCCGGAGCCGGCGGAGCCGTCCGGGGCCTGGACGAAGAAGGTGTCCTGCATCGACCGGGCGGGGTGGTCCGGGCCCAGGTTGAGGGCGTCGAAGTTGAGCCACTCCGCCTCGACCTCGGGGCCCTCGGCGACCTCGTAGCCCATCGCGATGAAGGTGTCCTCGATGCGCTCGGCGAGGGTGGTGAGCGGGTGCCGGGCGCCGCGCGGCGCACGGTCGAACGGCAGGGTGACGTCCACCGCCTCCTCGACCAGCACGCGGGCGTCGCGCTCCGCCTCCAGCTCGGTCTGGCGCCGGGCCAGGGCCTGGTTGACGGCGCCGCGCGCCTGCCCGATCAGCTTGCCCGCCGCGGCCTTGGCGTGCGGCGGGAGGGCGCCGATCTCGCGGTTGGCGAGGGACAGCGCGGAGCGGTCGCCGGTGTGGGCGACCTTGGCCTGCTTGAGCTCGTCGAGGGAGCCGGCCGCGGCGAAGGCCGCGAGGGCCTCGTCCCGGGCTCGCTCGACCTCTTCGGGCTTGAGTGCCTCGACCTCTACCGGGTCGTACGACTTATTGGGTGCCGACATCTCTATCTTTCCCGTGCTCCTGCTCGTCCGTGCTCAGGTAAGGGGGTGTTCCCGCCTCTGCGGTACGCCCGGCGTGGCCGGGGCGCGGGCAGCCCGGTCCCCGCAGGTGGGGGTGGGTGTCCGCGGCCCGGCCGCGCAGGGCGTGCCATACGACGCCAAGGGTCGAGTGTAGTCGCCTGCCTGTGGGGCTCGGCTCGCCTCCGGGGCGTGGGGCCAGGTCGCCCGGCCGGGGCCGCATTGCCGGGCCGTCGGGCGGGGGCTTCGTGTGGTGGCCCGCCGGGCCTGCCCGCCGATGCCGGTTACAGCATGAAGTCGGGGACGCCCGCGGGCAGGATAAATCGGAACCGGGCGCCGCCGCCGGGTGCGCGGTCGACCCGGATCGAGCCGCCGTGGGCCTCGACGATGCCCTTGACGATGTAGAGGCCGAGCCCGGTGCCGCCGCGCTTGCTGCCGCGCCAGAAGCGGGTGAAGACGCGCGGCATCGACTCCTCGGGGATGCCTCCGCCTTCGTCGCTCACGGTGACCGCTGTGCCTTCCAGGACTCGGGGCGGGGTTCCGGGGCGCTCCCAGACGGGTGCCTCGACGACCTCCTTGGCCGGTGCCACCTCGATCGTGACAGTTCCCTCGCCGTGCCGCACGGCATTTTCCAGCAGGTTGCCGAGCACCTGGTCGACCTTGTCGGGGTCGGCCCAGAGCTGGGTGAGCGGCTCGGTGATCCGGATGTCGAAGCGGTTCTCGGGGATGCCGGCCGCGACCTTGCCGTCCACGTGCCGGCGGACGGCGGCGGCGAGGTCGACCACCTGCTTGCGGACCTCCAGCCGGCCTGCGTCGATCCGGGAGATGTCCAGCAGCTCGGCGATCAACCGGGTGACCCGGTCGGCGTCCGCGTCGACCGTCTCCAGCATCAGGCGCTTCTGGCCGTCGGTGAACCGCTCCCACTTGGCCAGCAGGGTCGCGGTGAACCCCTTGACGCTGGTGAGCGGGGAGCGCAGCTCGTGCGCGACGGTGGCGATCAGCTCGGCGTGGCTGCGCTCGGTACGGCGGCGCTCCTCGGTGCCGCGCAGCGCGATCACCACCCGCAGCAGCGGCCCGCGCGGCTGCTCCCGCACGTACCGGGCGGAGACCAGCACCTCACGGCCGCCGGGCAGCAGCAGGTTCCGTTCGGGCTGGCCGGTGCGGGTGGCCAGCCCGCCGTACGGGTCGGTGAGCTGCCACCAGCGGCGGCCGTCGAGGTCCTCCAGCGGGAGCGCGGCCGCCAGCGGGCTGCCGAGGGCGGCTGCCGGGGCGATGCCGGTGAGGCGGGCGGCGGCGCTGTTGAAGCACACCACCCGGCCGTCGGCGCCCGCGATCACCAGCCCGTCGGGCAGGTCGTCCGGATCGAGCTCTGCCCCGCTGCCGGCCATGGGTGTCCTCCCCGATTACCCACCGTGTACTTCCCCCCACCGGAGTGACCCTAGCGTCCCTACCCCTGTGCGCGACACCCTCCGGGCGAGCGCTGGGCCCGGGCGGAGGCATAGAGGCAGACGGCGGCGGCCGTGGCGAGGTTGAGGCTCTCGGCGTGCCCGTGGATGGGCACGCGCACCACCTCGTCGGTGAGCGCGCGGGTCTCCTCCGGCAGACCCCAGGCCTCGTTGCCGAACACCCACGCGCCGGGCGCGCCCAGGGTGCCCTCGTCGAGCTCCTGGTCGAGGTCGCGCTCCCCCGCGCCGTCGGCGGCGAGCACCCGCACGCCGGCCTCGCGCAGCCGCCCGACCGCCTCCTCGACCGGGACGCCGACGGCGACCGGGAGGTGGAACAGGCTGCCGACGGAGGCCCGGACGGCCTTCGGGTTGTACAGGTCCACGGAGGCGTCGGTGAGCACCACGGCGTCGGCGCCGGCGGCGTCGGCGGTGCGCAGCACGGTGCCGGCGTTGCCGGGGTCGCGGACGTGGGCCAGCACGGCGACCAGCCGGGGCCGGGCGCGCAGCACGTCCTCGAAGGGGGTGTCGATGAAGCGGCAGAGCGCGACGATGCCCTGCGGGGTGACGGTGTCGCAGATCTCCGCGATCACCTCGTCGGTGGCGGTGAGCACCGGCAGTCCCTCGGCGCGGGCGGCGTCGACGATGTCGGCGTGCCGGCCGGCGGCCTCCTGGGTGAGGTAGATCTCGACCACCGCGTGCTCGGACGTGCCCGGCAGCTGCCCGTACGCGACGGCCTCGCGGACGGCCTGCGGGCCTTCGGCGAGGAAGCGGCGCTCCTTGGTGCGCTGGTTGCGCCTGGCCAGCCGGCGGGCGGCGACGACGCGGGGCGAGCGCAGGGAGGTCAGCAGGGGGAGGTCGGTGCTCTGCATGGTCTCGTCTCCGGGCAGGGTTGCCGTGGGAGGCGCGCGCCGGGCGGGCGGGCGCCGTCGGATGCGGTCGGACGCCCCTCGGCGGCCCGTCTGCGGGCAGGGGTGACCCGCCCGCGGGCGGCGGTGGGCCCCGGGTGCGGCCTCGGGTGAAAGCGAATCGGACCCGCAGGAGCGTGCCTGCGGGTCCGATCGGTGAGCTACGCGGTGCCGGAGCACCTGATCCGGGAGGATCAGGCGGCGTCGGCGGCGGCCCGGGGGGCGTTGACGTCGGTCGGCAGCGCCTTCTGGGCCACCTCGACGAGCGACGCGAAGACGGCCGGGTCGTTGACGGCCAGGTCGGCCAGCATCTTGCGGTCGATCTCGACGTTGGCGGCCTTCAGACCCTGGACGAAGCGGTTGTAGGTGATGCCGTTGGCACGGGCCGCAGCGTTGATGCGCTGGATCCAGAGCTGACGGAAGTCGCCCTTGCGCTTCTTCCGGTCGTTGTAGTTGTAGACGAGCGAGTGGGTGACCTGCTCCTTGGCCTTGCGGTACAGGCGCGACCGCTGGCCGCGGTAACCGCTGGCCCGCTCGAGGATGACCCGGCGCTTCTTGTGGGCGTTTACTGCCCGCTTGACGCGTGCCACTTCATTACTCCTTGGATTGGACCACGGACTACTTCACGTGGTCCGTCTTTCGAATGGGTCGGGAAGGATCAGCTGGTCCCACGGCGTGGCCGCGGGAGGGCGATCACTTGCCGAGAAGCTTCTTGACCTTCTTGGCATCGGCCGGAGCGACCACGACCGTCCCGGCGAGCTTGCGGGTCAGGGTCGAGGGCTTGTGCTCGAGCAGGTGGCGACGGCCGGCACGCTCGCGCAGCACCTTCCCGGAGCCACTGATCTTGAAGCGCTTGCTGGCGCCGCTGTGCGTCTTTTGCTTCGGCATGTCGCCGTCTCTCCTCGTCGGTCCCGTGCCTGCCCGCGCGGTGATGCCGCGCGGGCAGGCACTGGATTGATCTGTGGTGACCGGGCGGGTGCCCCGCCACCTTGGTGACCGGTTCTCCCGGACGGTCCCGAGCCCGGGGCTCAGGCGTCCTGGGAGACCTCGGTCGGCTGCTCGACCTCGGCGTCGGTCTCGTCCGCGTCCTCGGCGTCGTCGGCCTCGTCGGCCTCCGCCTCGGCTGCGGCGTTCTCGGCCTCAAGCGCTGCGTCGTCGTCCGCGGCGGCGTCGGGGCCGGTGTTACGGCCCTGGCGCTCGGCCTTACGGGCGTCCGCGATCGCGCGGGCCTCGGCCATCGCCTCGGTCTTCTTCTTGTGCGGGCCAAGCACCATGATCATGTTACGGCCGTCCTGCTTGGCCGAGGACTCCACGAAGCCCAGGTCCTGGACGTCGTTCGCCAGCCGCTGCAGCAGTCGGAAACCCAGCTCGGGGCGCGACTGCTCACGACCGCGGAACATGATCGTGATCTTGACCTTGTCGCCCTGCTTGAGGAACCGAACGACGTGACCCTTCTTGGTGTCATAGTCGTGCGGGTCGATCTTCGGCCGGAGCTTCATCTCCTTGATGACCGTGTGCGCCTGGTTCTTGCGCGCCTCACGGGCCTTCATGGCCGACTCGTACTTGAACTTGCCGTAGTCCATGAGCTTGCACACCGGCGGCCGGGCGGTCGCCGCGACCTCGACGAGGTCGAGGTCGTACTCCTGCGCAAGTTCCAGCGCCTTGGCAAGCGGCACGATGCCGACCTGCTCGCCGCTCGGACCGACGAGTCGCACCTCGGGGACGCGAATCCGGTCGTTGATGCGGGGCTCGGTGCTGATGGGGCCTCCTTGGTTGCACCTTTTCCGATGCGGCCGTCGGACGGCGGTCGCACGTAGTGGACTCGACCACTGGGCGGGGCTTCATTCGTGCTGCGCTGCCCACTTGCTGGTTGGCTGCACGCACCGCGACACGAAAAAAACCCCGCTCGGTGCAAGCGGGGCTCCACACATCCGGGGGCGACGCCCTGGTGAGGGACGCTGCTGGCGACTGCGCGCCTTGCGGCGCACGTCGCGGACCGGGACCCGTCGACCGCGAGGCCGATCAGGTGGGAGACTTTCGCGGTTGCCCTCTCGGGCCTCCTGGGTGGAGCCTCCACTTGCTGGCCGGGGACCCTCGCGGGTTCCTGGCCGGTCAGTCTCGAAGCATACAGCGTTTGCCCGGCCATGGGTATTCCGCCCTCCCCCGGCGGCCCGCACGCGCCGCGCCGGGCCTCCTCCCGGTCCGCCCGGGGACACCCGCCGGGCGCCACCCCGGCCCGCGCGAGTCCCGCACGCCCCCTTGTACGCTCCCTGGTGTACGTACACCGGCACGACGGAGTGAGTCCCCCTTGAGCAGCGAGCCCACCGACACCAACGCCTCCGAGGACGAAGGGGCGATCGGCTTCGACGACCTCACCCGTGACATCGCCGAGGTCCCGGCCGTCGAGGTGATCACCACCGTGGCGGTGCACCTGATGAGCGCGGCCGCCGTGAAGTGCGGCCTCGCCGAGGGCGGCGCCGCGGACAAGGACCTCGACGAGGCCCGCAAGCTGATCACCGCGCTGGCCGGTCTGGTGACGGCGGGCGCCCCCGAGATCAGCAACTTCCACGCGGCCCCGCTGCGGGACGGCCTGAAGTCACTCCAGCTGGCCTTCCGCGAGGCCTCGCTGGTGCCGGACGCCCCGGGCGCCGGCCCCGGCGAGAAGTTCACCGGGCCCGTCTACTCCTGAGCCGCGCCCGGCCCTGACGCCGCGATGCCCCCGAGCGATGTGCTCGGGGGCATCGGCACGTCAGGGGGCGGGTCCGCCCGGGGACGCCGTTCAGGGGGGCGACGCTGCCGGGGCGCACGGGCCGGCCGGCACCGGCCGGACGCTCAGCGCCGGTAGAGGGGCTCCTGCGACAGCTCCCCGCGCAGCAGCGCCAGCTCCAGCCCGCGGTCCAGGCGCACCCGCAGGACCGGGTCCCCGACCAGCGCCGCGACCAGCCGGTCGACCGTGCCGCGCAGCTCGCCCTCCGCGGTGTCCGGGGCGAGCACCAGCGCCAGCGTCCCGTCCCCCTCCCCGCCCGCGCCCAGGTAGCCGGTGACCACCGTCGGCTCGGCCGCCAGCACCCGCCGCACGGCCTCCCGCACCTCCGGGTCGGCCGGCGGCGGCAGGTACTCCCGGTTCTCCGCCACGGCTCGCATCCGCGCACCGGTCAGCTGGTAGGTCACCGGGCCGGCCGGGTCGATCAGCAGGGTGTCCGCCCGCTCCGCGTACGCGGCGAGGACGGCCTGCGGCGCCGCCACCGGGGCCGGGCGGGCGTCCGGGCGCCAGCGGGCCAGGGTCGCCAGCGAGGTGAAGGCGGGCAGCGCCCGCCGGCCGTCGGCGGCCTCGATCACCGGGACGGCCATGTCGCTGGTCTTCTCGTGCCGCAGGCCCCGCTCGTCGGTCCCGACCTCGCCGAGCAGGGCCACGATCGGGACCATCAGACGGCTGGGCGTCAGGGCGGCCAGCACCTCCCGCTCGACGGCAGGGTCCGGCCGCTCCGCGGACGCGTCCCGCGACCAGCGGTCGAGCGCCCGGGTGAGGGCGGGGTCGGCGGTGCCGTCGTCGTCGGCGAAACCTGGGTTCGGAATGTTCTTGCGGTCCACCCGGCGAGCCTATGCCACGACCCGGTCGGCCCTCTCAGCGTGCGTTCACCGCAACCTCATGCTTCCCCCAGCCATGAGCGCCACCATGGAGGCATGAGCCCCCGACACCGCGCCCGCCGGCGACGGCACCGCCCGCTGCGGACCGGCCTGTTCACCCTGCTGGCGGCGGTGGCCACGGCCGTCGCGCTGACGCTGGGCACGGGCGGCGGGCAGCTGGTGGCCCGGCCCTCCGCCACCGCCACCGCGGCGGGCACCGGCAGCCCGTCCACGGCGGCCGCCGCCCTGCCCGAGGCCAGTGCCCGGGCGGCCCGGACGGTCGCGCAGGCGGTGGCCGACGCCGGGGCGGACGCGGAGGGCGCGGTGGCCGTCTCGGTGCTGGACCTCGGCTCGGGCGTCACCGCCCGCTCGGAGCTGCCCGGTCCCGGTGCCGCCACCGCCGCCGGTGCCACCCCCGCGGCCGACGCGGCCGACGACGGTACGGGCGACGGCCACGCGTTCGTCACCGCCAGCATCGTGAAGGCGGACATCCTGGCGGCCCTGCTCCGGCGGTCCGGCACCGCTCTGGGCGCCGCGCAGCGGGCCGAGGCCGAGGCGATGATCGAGCAGAGCGACAACGACGCGGCCGGCGAGCTCTACGAGGCGATCGGCGGCGCGGACGGGCTCGACGAGGCCAACCGGGCCTTCGGGCTGACCGGGACGACGGCCGGCCGTGACGGCTACTGGGGCCTGACCACCACCACGACCGAGGACCAGCTTCGGCTGCTCCGGGTGATCTTCACCGACGACTCGCCGCTCGACGCCGACGACCGCGCCTACCTCCAGGACCTGATGGGCCTGATAGCGCAGGACCAGGCCTGGGGGGTCTCCGCCGCGGCCGGCCCGGAGGGCTCCGCGAAGCTCAAGAACGGCTGGCTGTCCCGCAGCGCCGACGGCCTCTGGGCGGTCAACAGCATCGGCCTGGTCACCCGCGACGGGCACGACCTGCTGGTCGCCGTGCTGTCGGACGGGAACAGCACCGAGGAGAGCGGCATCAGCCTGGTGGAGTCGGTGGCGGTGGCGGCGGTGGAAGCACTGGTCGGAGGCGGCGCAGATTGACCGCCCCATGGCCCTACCCACCGGTAGGCCCGGTGTGGCAGTCTGCGGCCATGGCCAAGCCCGAAGCCCCCGCCCGTACCGCCGCGCCCGCGAGCCCGGGGCCGACCCGGCCGTCACCCACCGCCGACCGCGCCCGCTACGACCGGGCCACCGCGCACCTGGACGCCCCGGTCGCGATCGTCGACCTGGCGGCCTTCGACGCCAACGCCGACGACCTGGTCCGCCGGGCGGCCGGCAAGCCCGTCCGGGTGGCCAGCAAGTCGGTGCGCTGCCGGGCCCTGCTGGAGCGGGTCCTGGCCCGGGACGGCTTCGCCGGGATCATGAGCTTCACCCTGGAGGAGTCGCTCTGGCTGGCCCGCTCAGGCTTCGACGACATCCTGCTCGCCTACCCCTCCGCCGACCGGGCCGGCTACGCCGAGCTGACCGCCGACGCCGCGCTCGCCGGCGCGGTGACCGTCCTGGTGGACGACCCCGCGCAGCTCGACCTGATCGACCGCTCCCGCGGCGGCACCCAGGAGGTCCGGGTCTGCCTGGAGCTGGACACCTCGCTGGAACTGCTCGGCGGCAAGGTCCGGGTCGGCGCCCGGCGCTCGCCGCTGCGCACCCCCGACGAGCTGGGCGCGCTCGCCGAACTGGTGCAGCGGCGCCCGGGGTTCCGGGTGGTCGGCCTGATGGCCTACGAAGGCCACATCGCGGGTGTCGGCGACAGCGTCGCGGGGCGCCCGCTGCGCTCGCGGATGATCCGGCTGATGCAGGCGAAGGCGCGCACCGAGCTGGCCTCGCGGCGGGCCGCGGTGGTGCGCCGGCTGCGGGAGGTCGCGGACCTGGAGTTCGTCAACGGGGGCGGCACGGGCAGCGTGGAGTCGACCGTCGCCGAACGGGCGGTCACCGAGGTGGCGGCCGGGTCGGGCCTGTACGTGCCGCGGCTGTTCGACAACTACCGCGCCTTCCACGGCCGCCCGGCCGCGCTGTTCGCCCAGCCGGTGGTGCGCCGGCCCGGCCTCGGGGTGGTGACGGTGCTCGGCGGCGGCTACCCCGCCTCCGGCCCCGCGGGCACGGACCGCTCCCCCGTCCCGTACCTGCCCGCCGGGCTGTCGTACGACCCGATGGAGGGCGCGGGCGAGGTGCAGACGCCGCTGCTCGGCGCGGCGGCCGACGACCTGCTGATCGGCGACCGGGTGTGGTTCCGGCACGCCAAGGCGGGCGAGTTGTGCGAGCGGTTCGCCGAACTGCACCTGATCGAGGGCGACCGGGTGGTGCGCAGCGTGCCGACCTACCGCGGCGAGGGGAAGACCTTCCTCTGATCCGCCGGCGCCGGTCGGCGCCCGTCGCACCACCGCGGTGCGGGCCCGCACCGGCACGGCCCCCGGCGGATGCGCCGCGGGGCCGCCTGAAATCGCCCTCAGCAGGCCCTTAAAAGTATCTCAAGCGTGAACCGGGCGGACGCCGTGCCGGCGGGCCGCCGCAGCCCCCTGCCCGCAGACGGTCGCGGCCGCCGGACCGCCGGACGGTCACCTCCACCGCCTCGCCCCGGCCGCCGGGGGTCCGGGCAACTCCGTTCACCAGCAGGCGCGTTGGACACCTCGTCGGCGGCCTCCCCGGTCGAACCGGTACAGCCCTCCGGCGCGGCCCGGCGGCCGCCGGCCGGACCGGCGTGACCCCGCGGCCGCCTCCCGCCGATGGCGAACAACCGTCAGAAACTGTCCAGCGCCCGGCTATTGCCACCTGGTCCAGACCAATCATACGCTCGGGCCAAGGTCGCGACCTCGGGCAGACGTGCCCGTCCCCCACATCGTTCGACCCCGAAGCACCGTCAAGGAGTCCCCATGCCGCTCCACCGCAGAGCCCTCGCGCTCGGCGTCGTCGGATCCACCGTGCTGCTCACCGCCCTCACCTCGGCCGGCACCGCCGGCGCGCACGGCTCGATGTCCAACCCGGTCAGCCGGGTGGCGGCCTGTTTCGCCGAAGGCCCCGAGCACCCCCAGTCCCAGGTGTGCAAGGACCTCGTCGCGCAGAGCGGCACCCAGCCGCTCTACGACTGGAACGAGGTCAACATCGCCAACGCCAACGGCCAGCACCAGGCGCTGATCCCGGACGGCAAGCTCTGCTCGGCCAACCGCGACAAGTACAAGGCCCTCGACATGGCCCGCACCGACTGGCCGGCGACCGCCGTCGCCGCGGGGCCGTACAACTTCAAGTTCCGGGTCACCGCCGCGCACATCGGCCTGATGACGGTCTACATCACCAAGGTCGGCTACGACCCGACCAAGCCGCTGAAGTGGTCCGACCTCGACCCGACCCCGGTCGCGCAGACCCAGGTGACCCGGACCGCGACCGACGGCTACTACAACTTCACCGGTACCCTGCCGCAGCGCACCGGCCGCCAGCTGCTCTACATGACCTGGCAGCGCAGCGACAGCCCCGAGGCGTTCTACAGCTGCTCCGACGTGGACTTCGCCGCCGCGCAGCCGAAGCTGGCCGCCGCCCCGGCCGCCCCGTCCGACCAGCAGATCGCCGCGGCCGCGGCCAAGTCCACCGTCGACCACTACGGCCACGGCGGGGACACCGCCCCGGAGGCGCCCGCCGTCCAGGCCCAGGCCGCCGCCGTCGGCGGGACCTCGCAGGCCGGCCCGCTGATGCTGGCCGGCGCCGTCGCCGTCGGCGCCGGCTGGGGTGCGCTGGTGCTCCGCCGCCGCCGCGCCGACGCCGCCCGCGACGCGGCCTGACAGCGGGCCCTCGGGCGCCGTCCGGACGGCGCGCCCGCGGCTAACGCCGGACGGCCGGCCCGCCCCCGTACTCCCGGGGGCGGGCCGGCCGTCCTGTCCCGTGCAAGGCACGCACGGTGCGTCAGGTGGTTCCGGCGATCAGGTGGTTCCGGTGGTTCAGGTGGTGGTGCCGTCGCCGGCGCCGCCCGGCAGGGCCTTGCCGGTGTACTCGGCGACACCCTTGACGATGGTGTCCATCAGAGCCAGGTCCGGGGCCTTGGGGTCGACGTCGAAGCCGAGGTGCAGGGCGGTCAGGGCCTTGCCGTCCGAGGTCGGGAAGACCACCGTCTCGACGTACCCGTCGTTGCCCTTGGCCGCCTTCACCTTCCACCGGACGAGGTAGCCGTCGCGGCCGGCCACCTTGACCGCCTCCGACTTCAGCTCCTCGTGGGACGGGCTGTCCCCGTAGGACTCCTGGGCCGCCTTGGCGATGTCGGCCTTGGCCGCCGCCTGCGCGTCGGTGCCCTCGATCCGGCTGGTGACCACGCCGCCGAGGGAGCAACTGTCGCTCTCGGTCCCGGCGCAGGTGTAGGAGCCGACGGTCAGTGCGGCGTACCCGGCCGCGAGCGTCCCGCCGTCCCAGCCGGACGGGACCGGCAGGGTGATCCGGTTGACCAGGTCGGCCACCGTCCCCGGCGCGACTCCGTCGACGGAGCCGTTGCCGCCGCCCCGGCCGCCGTTCTGGCCCTGGCCACCCCCGCCCTGGCCGTTCTGGCCGTTCTGGCCCGGCAGGTTGGGGACGCCCTGGCCGTTCTGGCCCGGCAGGTTCGGGACGCCCTGACCGCCCCGCCCGTTCTGGCCCGGCGCCCCGCCCCGGGGGCCGTTCTCCCCGTTGAAGAGGTAGTTCCGGCCGTCACGGTGACTCGCCCGGGTCTCGGAGTGGCCGTCCACGGCGAGGAAGGTGACCCCCGAGCCGACGGCCAGGCCGAGCAGGGCCGCCACGGAGGCGGCCACCACCACGGCCCGGGACGGCTTGCGGAACTTCTTCCGGCCGCCCGGGGCGGTCCCGCCCGGCACCGCCCCGATCGGCGGCGGCAGCTCGGGGTAGCGGACGGCGGCGCCGTTCTGCAGCACCTCGCCCTCCAGCACCCTGGTCTCCTCCTCGGCGCCGGGGGCCGGCGCGGCCGGGGCTCCGACCGGGTCGGCGGCGGGGGCGTCGGCGGGGGCGTCGGGGCCGGCTGTCGTGTCCGAGGCGGCCGGTGCGCCGGCGGCCGTGGCGGTCTCCTCGGAGGCGGGCGCGTCCGAGGGCGCCGGGCGGGTGCCGGCGGTCCACGCCTTGCCGTCCCACCAACGCTGCGGCCGGGGGTCACTGGTGGTGTCCTGGGGATCCGGGTACCACCCGGCGGGAATCGTCTCGCTCACGCCGATGAATCTAAAGGGCGGCGGATAAACGCGATATCAGCAGAACGGCCTATTCGCCCGTTCTGGATGAGATTACGGTGAGAACCCGCTCCGGGGCCCGCTCGGACCTCGTCCGGGGCCGGTCCGGGGCCCGCTCAGAGCCCTTCCCGGCCGTGCGGTCGGCTGCTTCCCGGGGGTCGGAGCGGGGCGCCGCCGGCCCAGGAGAGCCCGCCGTCCACCAGGAATTCGCTCGCCGTGACAAACGAGGAGTCGTCACTGGCCAGGAAGGCCACGGCGGCCGCGATCTCCTCCGGTGCGGCGGAGCGGCCGAGCGGGACGTCCGGTGCTCGCCGGGGCCGGACCCCGGCGGACGGCTGCGGCAGCCGGGAGGGCCCGACCGGACCGGTGCGGAGCGCGTTCACCCGGATCCCCTCGCGGGCGAACCGCACCCCGAGCTCGCGCGACATCGCCAGCACCCCGCCCTCGGCCGCGACCGCCGCGATCGACCGGTCCCCGGCGCCCGGGTCGGCCCCGGGGCCCACGGTGTTGATGACGGATCCGCGCCCGTGCCGGCGCATGTACGGCAGCACGGCCCGGCAGCAGAGGAAGACGGAGGTGAGGCCGGCCTGCTGCTCGCGGTGCCAGGCGTCCAGGTCGGTGGTGAGGATCGAGTCGCCCCCGGGCGGCCCGCCCCCGGCGTGGTGGAAGGCCACGTCGATGCCGCCGAAGGTCTCGTAGGCCTCGTCGAAGAGCGCCTCCACCATGGCCGGGTCGGCGACGTCGGTGTGCACGAACAGCCCGCCGACCTCCCGGGCCGCGGCCGCGCCGGCGCGTTCGTCAAGGTCCGCGCAGACCACCTTGGCCCCCTCGGCGGCGAGCCGGCGGGCGGCCGCGCGGCCGACCTCGCCGCCCGCACCGGTGACCACCGCCGTCCGTCCTACCAGGCGGCGGCAGACCGGGGTGTCGGACATCGGGGCTCCTGCTCCTCGGTGCGGCGCGGGTCTCAGCGAACGGTACGGCCTGCCGCGGGCGCGCCCGGGGAGGGCGGGCGGCCCTGGCGCGCCGCGCGGCGTGTTTGAGGAGATACCGAGGGTGACTGGTGGAGAATTCCCGCCATGGATCGCAGGCCTTTCATCGGTGTCAGCACCTATCTGGTCGACGTGAGCTGGAGTGACTGGCGGGGCCGCCGGGTCGCCCTGGTGCCCGAGCGCTACACGGCTTTCGTCCGGGACGCGGGCGGGGTGGCGGTGCTGCTGCCGCCGGACGCGCCGGAGCGCGCGCCGGAGGTGCTGGCCCGGCTGGACGCGCTGGTCATCTCCGGCGGCCCCGACATGGACCCGGCGTACTACGGACAGCCGCCGCACCCGCTCACCGAGGCGGACGCCCCCGAGCGGGACCACTGGGAGACCGCCCTCGTCCGGGCCGCGCTGGCCTCCGGGATGCCACTGCTCGGCATCTGCCGGGGCATGCAGCTGCTCAACGTGGTCTGCGGCGGTTCGCTGCTGCAGCATCTGCCGGACGTCGTCGACCACGACGTGCACGCGGGCTCGCCCGGCGCGTACGGCGCCCACCTGGTGCGGCCGGTGCCGGGCACCCTGCTCGGCGACCTCCTCCCGGAGACCGAGCTGACCGTGCCGACCTTCCACCACCAGGCGGTGGACCGGCTGGGCGACGGCCTGCGGGTCGGTGCGCTCGCCCCCGACGGGACGATCGAGGCGATCGAGGGCCCGGGGTTCACCCTCGGCGTGCAGTGGCACCCGGAGCAGGGCGAGGACCTGCGGGTGATGCAGGCACTGGTGCGGGCCGCGACGGCCGCCCGGACGATGCCGCTGGAAGCGCTGGACCTGCTGGCCTCCGCGGCGGAGGCGGCCACGGCGGCGGCGCCCGGCACGGCGCCGGGCGCGGCACCCGGCACAGTGACCCCGGTCCGGGTGGGCGGCTGAGCGCTCCCCCGGACCGGACGGGACCCGACAGCACCGGGCCGGACGGGGGCACCCCGGGCCTGCGGGGTTCCTCACCTCGCGGGCCGGGCCCGTCGGACCACGTCAGCCCACCGGCAGGCCGGCCAGGGCCGCGACGACGCCCAGCCCGCCGGCGGCCAGCAGCACGCCGACCGCGCCGCGGCGGGCGACCGTCAGCCCGAGCAGCGCGGCCGCCAGCACACCCCACTGCCAGCCGTGCGCCAGCGAGGCGGCGAGCGGCAGCGCCGAGCCGGCGATCGCACCGACCACGGCCGGACCGGCGCCGGTGAGGAAGTCCTGCACCCGTGGATCCGCCCGGAGCCGGCCGAAGTGGCGCGCGCCGAGGATCACGAAGAGGAACGAGGGCCCGAAGGCCACCGCCGCCGCCAGCAGACCGCCGATGGTCCCGGCCGCCGCGTAGCCGACGGCCGAAACGGTGTGCACGACCGGCCCGGGAGTGACCTGACCCAGGGCCACGGCGTTGAGGAACTGACCGTCCGTCATCCAGTGGTAGCGGTGCACCGCGTCGTCCCGCATCAGCGGGATGATCACGAACCCGCCCCCGTACGAGAGCGCGCCGACCTTGAACGCCACCCATGCCAGCGCGCCGAGGCCGCCCAGCCCGCCCAGCGCGGGCGCCGCCGCGAGCAGCGGCAGCGCGCCCCGACGGCCACCGCCGCCGAACGCCGGGCCGTCGGCATCGTCCACGCCGTCCCCGTCCCCCGCGTCCTGCCGGGCGGCCCCCTCCGAAGGCCCGGGCCGCGGCGCGCGCCGGCCGCCGGAGCGGATCCCGACCTCGGCCAGGCCCGCCGCCACCAGGACCAGCACCAGCCAGGGCCCGGTGAGCAGGGCCGCCCCGGCCCCCGCGAGCGCGTACCCGTACCAGCGCGCCAGGCCGCCGCGCTCCGGGCCGGCCGCGCCCGCGCGGGCCAGGCTGCCCGGCACCAGCGCGGCGGCGGCCTGCACCGCGACGGCGGGCACGGCCGCGCCGGCGCCGGCCGCCGCGCCCAGTACCCAGAGCGGCGGCCGGCCGGCCAGGAACAGCGCCGAGAGGGCCAGGATCAGCACCAGCCCCGGCGCGATGAAGCAGATGCCGCCGACCAGCGCGCCGGCGGCGCCGCGCAGCCGCCAGGCGGTGAAGATCGCCAGCTGGGTGGAGGCCGGGCCGGGCAGCAGGTTGGTGGTCGCGACGCCGTCCTCGAACTCGGCCGGGCTCAGCCAGCCGCGCCGCTCCACGCAGAGCCGCCGCAGCAACAGGATGTGGGCCGGCGGACCGCCGAACCCGACCAGGCCGATCCGGCCCCACTCCCGCGCGATCGTCCGCAGCCGGACCTGCCCGCCATGCTCCACCCGTGCCTCACCCTGCTCGCCCGGCCCCGTCGTCGGGGCGGCGAGACCCTATCGGACCAAGACGAACGCCAGGGTGGGCACCCGGGTGAACAGGAGGGTGGGCAGGGCCGGTGGGAGCAGCTCGACGGCAACGACAACGGTCACCAGTGCAGGCTTTGGATCTTCGTCCGATCTGCGGTTCACTTCGGGTGCGGGGCTGCCAGACCCCACCGCTGAGCGTCCAGGAGAGGATCTCGATGGCCGTCCACGAGCACAGCCATGACGCCCACGGCCACGACGGCCACGGCGTCGGCTCGGAGCCGCACGGGGACCACGGCGGGGCCGGCGGCCACGGCGGGCACTCGCACGGGGTGGCCGCCGACGCCGACCGCCGCTGGCTGCTGGCCGCGCTGACCCTGATCGTGGTGTTCATGGCGGGCGAGGTGGTGGTCGGCTTCGCCGCCCGCTCGCTGGCGCTGATCTCGGACGCCGCGCACATGCTCACCGACGCCGCCTCGATCGTCCTCGCGCTGGTCGCGATGCGCCTGGCCGCCCGCCCGGCCCGGGGCGGCTACACGTACGGGCTGAAGCGCGCCGAGATCCTGTCCGCCCAGGCCAACGGTGTCACGCTGCTGGTGCTGTCCGCCTGGCTCGGCTACGAGGCGGTGCGCCGGCTGATCGACCCGCCGGAGGTGACCGGTTCGCTGGTGCTGGTGACGGCGCTGGTCGGCATCGTGGTCAACATCGGGGCGACCTGGTGCATGTCCAGGGCCAACCGCACCTCCTTGAACGTCGAGGGCGCCTTCCAGCACGTGCTGACCGACCTGTACGCCTTCGTCGCCACCGCCGTGGCCGGCGTGGTGATGCTGACCACCGGCTTCGTCCAGGCCGACGCGATCGCCTCGCTGGTCGTGGTGGCGCTGATGCTGCGGGCCGGGATCGGACTGGTCCGCGACTCGGGGCGGATCTTCCTGGAGGCGGCGCCGGCCGGCATCGACCCGGACGAGGTGGCGGACCGGATGGTCGCCGCCGACCTGGTGGTGGAGATCCACGACCTGCACATCTGGGAGATCACCTCCGGCCAGCCGGCGCTCTCCGCGCACATCCTGGTCGCGCCGGGCGGCGACTGCCACGCCGTGCGGCGGGGGCTGCAACGGCAGCTGCGCGAGACGTACCGGATCACCCACGCCACCCTCCAGGTCGACCACCTCGGCGAGGACGACGACCAGCAGCTGCTGCAGATCACCCCGGCGGGGACGGCCGTCCTGGACGACCACTGCGGCGACACGCACGGCCCGGTCCACCGCAGCGGCCCGCACCAGCACTGAACCCCCGTCGGGTGCCGGCCGGCCGCCGGCCGGGCCCGCGAGGTGAGCTGCCGTCGGGCCCCGGGTCGGCCCGCCGGTCGGGACGTCTGCCGCCGAACTGTCGGCCGGGTACGGCATGATCGGAGCTGTGACCGAACCGCGACTGATGCTGCTGGACTCCGCCAGCCTGTACTTCCGGGCCTACTACGGCGTGCCGGACTCCCTGAAGTCCCCCGCCGGCGAGCCGGTGAACGCCGTCCGGGGGCTGCTGGACTTCATCGCCAGGCTCGTCCAGGACCACCGCCCCGACCAGCTGGTCGCCTGCATGGACGCCGACTGGCGCCCGCAGTGGCGGGTCGACCTGGTGCCCTCGTACAAGACCCACCGGCTCGCCGAGGCAGGGGCCGACGGCGAGGAGGAGATCCCGGACACCCTGGCGCCGCAGGTGCCGGTGATCGAGCAGGTGCTGGACGCGCTCGGGATCGCCCGGGTCGGTTCGCCCGGCTACGAGGCGGACGACGTGATCGGCACCCTGACCGCCCGGGGCACCGGCCCCGTGCAGATCGTCACCGGTGACCGCGACCTCTTCCAGCTGGTCGACGACGCCCGGCCGGTCCAGGTGCTCTACCCGGTCAAGGGCATGGGCAACCTGCAGGTCACCGACGACGAACTGCTGCTGGAGAAGTACGGCGTGCGCGGCGACCGGTACGCCGACATGGCCGCCCTGCGCGGGGACCCGAGCGACGGCCTGCCGGGCGTGAAGGGCATCGGCGAGAAGACCGCGGCCCAGCTGATCAACGAGTACGGCGACCTGGCCGGCATCCGCGCAGCCGCCGCCGATCCCTTCTCCAGGCTCACCCCGGCCCGCCGCAGGAACATCGTCGAGGGCGCCCCCTACCTCGACGTCGCCCCCACCGTCGTCCGGGTCGCCACCGACGCCCCGCTGCCCGACTTCGACCCGGCCCTGCCCCGCGAGCCGCTGGACCCGATGACCCTGGAAGAGCTGTCCGCCCGCTGGGGCCTCGGCAGTTCGCTGGAGCGGGTGCTCGGCGTGCTGGCGGGCTGAGAAGTCGCGCGAAGGGGGCCCGGCCGCCGGCAACCACCGTGCGGCCGGGCCCCCTTCGTCGTCCGGTGCCGGGTCAGCCCACCGAGGAGTAGGCGATGATGCCGCGACGCAGGCTGTCGACCGCCTTGCGGGCGGTGCCGCGCAGCTTGGCGTCCTCGCCGGCCGCGTCCTGGATCTGGCCGAGGACGTCGATCAGCTGCTTCGTCCAGCGGACGAAGTCGCCGGCCGGCATCTCGGCGTCCCGCAGGACCGAGTCCAGGTTGTGGCCGAGCGACCAGCGGTAGGCGACCCAGGCGAAGCCGAGGTCGGGCTCGCGCTGGCCGACGCCCTCGGCGGTGTTGATCCGGTGCTGCTCCTCCAGGGCGTCCAGGTGGCCCCAGATCCGGACCATCCGGCCGAGGGCCTCCTTGGCGTTGCCCTCCGGGACCCGGGGGGCGGCGGCGTCGTCGGCCTGCCGGGCCTCGTACACCAGCGCGGAGGCGCAGGCGGCGAGTTCGGCCGCGGCGAGGTCCTTCCAGACGCCCTCGCGGATGCACTCGGAGGCGAGCAGGTCGAGCTCGCCGTAGAGCCGGCCGAGGCGCTTGCCGTCCGGGGTGACGGTGTCGCCCTCCAGGTAGCCGAGGTCGGTGAGCAGGCCGCAGACCCGGTCGAAGGTGCGGGCGATGGTGTGGGTGCGGGAGCGCATCTTGCGCTCCAGCAGATCGGTGTCGCGGTGCAGGCGGTGGTAGCGCTCGGCCCAGCGGGCGTGGTCCTCGCGCTCGTCGCAGCCGTGGCAGGGGTGCTGGCGCAGCTCGGTGCGCAGCCGGGTGATCTCGGGGTCGTCGGCGGCGGCCGCCCGGCCGCGGCGGAACCGCTCCGGCTCCAGGTGCCCGGCCTTGGTCCGCAGCGCGGAGGCGAGGTCCCGGCGGGACTGCGGGCTGCGCGGGTTGAACGACTTGGGGATCTTCATCCGGTCGACCGCCGTCACCGGGTGCGGGAAGTCGATCATCGCGAGCCGCTTGACCTGCCGCTCGGAGGTGAGCACCACCGGACGCGGGCCGTCCTGGTAGTCGGGGTGGCGGTGGGTGCGCGGCGAGCGGCTGACCGGCGGCAGGCCCGGGTCGAGGACCAGCGCGAGACCGGCGAACTTGCCGGTCGGCACGTGGATCACGTCGCCCGGCTTCAGCTGCTCGATCGACTCGATCGCGGCGGCCCGGCGCTGGCCGCTGCCCTCGCGGGCGAGGTCGTTCTCGCGGTCCTTGAGGGAGCGGCGCAGGGCCATGTACTCGTCGAAGTCGCCGAGGTGGCAGGTCATCGACTCGCGGTAGCCGTCCAGACCCTCCTCGTTGCGCTGGACCTGCTTGGCGATGCCGACCACCGAGCGGTCGGCCTGGAACTGCGCGAAGGACGTCTCCAGCAGCTCGCGCGAGCGGTGCCGGCCGAACTGGGAGACCAGGTTGACGGCCATGTTGTAGGACGGCCGGAACGAGGACTTCAGCGGGTAGGTGCGGGTGCCGGCCAGGCCGGCCAGCGCCTCCGGGTCCAGCCCGCGCTGCCAGAGCACCACGGCGTGGCCCTCGATGTCGATGCCGCGGCGGCCGGCCCGGCCGGTGAGCTGGGTGTACTCGCCGGGGGTGATGTCGGCGTGGGTCTCGCCGTTCCACTTGACGAGCTTCTCCATCACCACCGAGCGGGCGGGCATGTTGATGCCCAGCGCCAGCGTCTCGGTCGCGAAGACGGCCTTGACCAGCCCCTTCACGAACAGTTCCTCGACCACCTCCTTGAACCGCGGCAGCATGCCGGCGTGGTGGGCGGCGATGCCGCGCTCCAGCCCGTCGAGCCACTCGAAGTAGCCGAGGACGTGCAGGTCCTCGTCGGGGATGTCGGCGCAGCGCTCCTCGACGATGGCCCGGACCCGGGCCCGGTCGGAGTCCTTGTTGAGGCGCAGGCCCGAGCTGAGGCACTGCTGGACGGCGGCCTCGCAGCCGGCCCGGCTGAAGATGAAGGTGATGGCCGGCAGCAGGCCCTCGGAGTCGAGGCGGTCGATCACGTCCACCCGGCCCGGGGTCCAGACCCGGCCGGGACGGCCGGTGGGCATGGACCGGCCGCGTCCCTTGGCGAAGCGGTCGCCGCGGGGATTCGCGGCCAGCTCGGAGCGGGCGAGGCGGACCAGCTCGGGGTTGACCAGCTTGGCCGGGTTGCGCGGCGCGTCCTTGGGGCGGCCGTCGCGGTCCGGGTTGGCGAAGAGGTCGTACATCCGGTTGCCGGCCATCACGTG
Source organism: Kitasatospora herbaricolor (assembly GCF_030813695.1). NCBI lineage: Bacteria > Bacillati > Actinomycetota > Actinomycetes > Kitasatosporales > Streptomycetaceae > Kitasatospora > Kitasatospora herbaricolor. The sequence continues at coordinate 7,547,684 of NZ_JAUSVA010000002.1, read as the reverse complement.
CTGCCAGAGCGGCACCGGGCGGTGCTCGGAGACGATCACCTTGGTGCCGCCGCGCACGGTGTCCAGCCAGTCGCCGAACTCCTCGGCGTTGGAGACCGTCGCGGACAGCGAGACCAGGGTGACCGACTCGGGCAGGTGGATGATCACCTCTTCCCAGACGGCGCCGCGGAAGCGGTCGGCGAGGTAGTGGACCTCGTCCATCACCACGTAGCCCAGGCCGTCGAGGGTCTGCGAACCCGCGTAGAGCATGTTGCGCAGCACCTCGGTGGTCATCACCACCACCGGCGCGTCACCGTTGACCGTGTTGTCGCCGGTGAGCAGGCCCACCTTGGCGGCGCCGTAGCGCTTGACCAGGTCGCCGTACTTCTGGTTGGACAGGGCCTTGATCGGCGTGGTGTAGAAGCACTTGCGGCCGCCCTGGAGGGCCAGGTGCACGGCGAACTCGCCCACGATGGTCTTGCCGGAGCCGGTCGGCGCGGCGACCAGGACGCCCTCCCCGGCCTCCAGGGCCTCGCAGGCCTGGATCTGGAAGTCGTCCAGCGGGAAGTCGTAGAGCTGCTGGAACCCGTAGAGGGCGGTGGCCTGCTGCTTGGCGCGCCGGCGGAAGGCCGCGTAGGCCTCGGCGGGGCTGAGTTCCTCGTCCTCGGAACGCTGGGGGGTGCTGGTCATCTGCGTCACCTCTTCTTCCCGTAGGACTGCTTCGTCCCGTGGGGCTGGGGCCCGGACGGGCGGAACGGGGGCGCAGACGGCGACGCCTGCGGCTGCGGGGCCGGGCCGGTGCTGACCGGCGACGGGGCGCGGCGGGGGGTGTGGTTGATGTGGTGATCGAGCATCTCAGCCAGAGATTACCCGTCAGGGCTGACATCAATAGCACCGTTTTTCCGCAGGCCCGGAGCGGGTGCGCGGGCGGGCCGCAGCGCGGGTCCGCGGGCGGACGGCCGGGCGGGTGCGGAGCAGGTCCGCTGGGCGCGCCCCGGCGCGGGCCGGGCGCGGGTGCGGGGGCGAGTGCGGGGCGGGTGCGCAGGCGCGTCCGGGCACGGGTGCGGGGGCATGTCCGCAGGCCGACGGCGGGGACGGCACCGATCGCCGCGGGCGCCTCGGTAGCAGATTCCTAGTTGCAAATGTCTTCAATCGATCGCCGGATGATCACTTTGCGAACGGCCGGCGACCAGCTGCGATCACCTCCGGTCAACCCCCGTCCGGACGGTAACGATCTCCCTACAGTCTGTTCCCAGCAGCCCCGCCGGACCGGCACGGGCACCGCCCCCACAGGAGGATCGCGATGGCGAATCTGGAGACGTCCCTCAAGGAAGCCATGACCATCGAGGGCGCGATCGGCGTCGCGCTGGTCGACTACGGCAGCGGCATGGCCCTCGGCAGCCTCGGCGACGGCGCCGAACTCGACCTCAACGTCGCGGCCGCCGGCAACACCGACATGGTCCGCGCCAAGATGCGCACCATGGAGATGCTCAACCTGCACGACAACGAGATCGAGGACATCCTGGTCAGCCTCACCAACCAGTACCACCTGGTCCGGCCGCTGGCGACGAAGAACGGCCGCGGCCTGTTCCTGTACCTCGCGCTCAACCGCAACCGCGCCAACCTGGCGATGGCCCGCCACCACCTGAAGCGGATCGAGGCCGGGCTGGAGGTCTGACCCGGCGGCACCGGCCCGGCCGCACCCGGCGCCGGGGACTCCGGCCGCACCCGGCCACACCCAGCGGCAGCAGGAGGGCAGAGACGTGGCCGCACCCCTGTACCAGGCGAAGGCCGAGTTCTTCCGGATGCTCGGCCACCCCACCCGCATCCGCGTGCTGGAACTGCTCCAGGCCGGCCCCACGCCCGTCCGCGACCTGCTCGCCGACCTGGACATCGAGCCGTCCAGCCTCTCCCAGCAGCTCGCGGTGCTGCGCCGCTCCGGGATCGTGACGGCCAGCCGCGAGGGCTCGACGGTGGTGTACGCCCTGGCCGGCGGGGACGTCGCCGACCTGCTCAGGTCGGCCCGCCGGATCCTCACCGTGCTGCTGGCCGAACAGGGCACCCTGCTCGCCGAGCTGCGCGCCGGCGACTGACGGCCCGGCGCAGCCGGCACCGACGCGCCCGCCCGCGTCCCGCCGACGTCCCGCCCGTCCACCGCCGGCGTCGCGCTCGGGTCAGGTGGTCGAGGCCAGCAGGCCGGGCAGCTCGCGCATGTCGTCGAAGACCACCGTCCCCGGCCCCGCCAGCCGGGCGGCCTGCGTCAGGCCACCCGCGTACCCGAAGGCCCGCATCCCGGCCGCCCGGGCGGCCCGCACCCCGTAGGCGCTGTCCTCGACCACCGCGCAGCGCGCGGGGTCCGCCCCCATGGCCCGGGCCGCGTGCAGGAAGAGGTCGGGTTCCGGCTTCCCCCGGGTGACGTCCTCGGCGCTGAAGATCCGGCCCGCGAACCGCTCGAACAGCCCGGTGCGGGCGAGGTTGCGCCGCATCCAGCCGTGCCCGCCGTTGGACGCCACGCAGGAGGGCAGCACGAGCGCGTCCAGTGCCTCGGTGATCCCGTCCACGACGGTGAGCCGGGCGTCGAGCGCGTCCCGGTACCAGGAGTGGTACGGCTCCTCCCAGCCTTCCTCCAGCGGCCGGCCGAGCCGCTCCTCCACCGCGGCCCGCCAGACCTCGGCGGAGGAGCCGACCAGCCGTTCGACGATCTCCGCCTCGGTGAACGCGCAGCCCAGGTCGGCGAAGACCCGGGCGTCCACCTGCACCGCTATCCGCTCGCTGTCGACCAGCACGCCGTCGCAGTCGAAGATCACCAGCTCGAAGGGCTCGGCAGTCATGCCCGGCAGCCTACGGCGGGGCCCCGCCTCGGGGGCGGACTTCCGGCGCTTCCCGCTTGCCGCACCGGCCGCACTGGGCACCGGGCACCGGGCACCGGGCACCGGGCACCGGGCGGGCGGGTTCGGCCGCGGCGGCGGTACGGCTTACCCAGGTCTTCCATGTGACCCATGACATGTGAAATATTACAACCCTTCACCTGGTCTGTCCGCCTCCCGCCCGTTCCCCCGGCCGGCCCGCCGCACCACCCTCCCCCGACCACCACCGTCCGGAAAGGACCGGTCAGTTGCGCAGACTGTCCGCGATACTCGCGGCGGCGCTCACCACCGGCGCCACAGCGGCCACCCTCCTCGGCACCCCCGCCCAGGCCGCACCCCCGCAGCCCGCCCCCGCCCTCTCCGCCGTCCAGGGCACCGAGGGCGCCGAAGCACCGGCCCAGCCGCTCGCCCCGCAGGAGCGTGAACGGCAGTCGCTGCGCACCAAGGCGCTGGAGCAGCTCAACAAGGGCGCCGTCGCCCGCACTCCGGACGGCCGGGCGCCCGCGAAGGTCAAGGTCGGCGGAGACTACGTCCAGCTCGCGCAGCAGCGCACGGACAAGGTCTTCGTCATCCTGGCCCAGTTCGGCGACCAGGTCGACACCTCGACCCTGTACAACGGCCAGCCGCGCTACGGCGGCACCCCGGGCCCCCGGCACAACACGATCCCGCGGCCGGACGGCAGCGACACCCACACCCTCTGGAAGAGCGACTTCGGCCGCGACTACTACCAGCGGATGTTCTTCGACGACGCACCCGGCGCCAACTCGATGCGCACCTACTACCGCACCCAGTCCTCGGGCCGGTACGACCTCGACGGCACCGTCAGCGACTGGGTGACCGTGCCGTACAACGAGGCCCGGTACGGCAGCAACAAGGGCCCGCAGGGCAGCGGCGCCTGGACCCAGGCGCAGGAGTTCGTCCGGGACGCCACCCGGGCCTGGTACGACGGCGAGATCGCCAAGGGCCGCAGCGCCGCGGACGTCACCGCCGACCTGGCCCAGTACGACGTCTACGACCGCTACGACCACGACAAGGACGGGAACTTCGAGGAACCGGACGGCTACCTCGACAACGTCGTGGTGGTGCACGCGGGCGTGGACGAGACCTGGGGCGGCGGCGCCCAGGGCGCGGACGCCCTGTGGGCGCACCGCAGTTGGGACTTCCCGGACCCGACCGGGCAGAGCGGGCCGGCCGGCAACCGGATCGGCGGCTCCCCCGTCGGGGACACCGGCCTGTACGTCTACGACTACGTGCAGGCGGGCGAGAACAGCGGAGTCGGGCTGTTCGCCCACGAGTTCGGCCACAACCTGGGCCTGCCGGACCTCTACCCGACCACCGGCGGCGAGAACGCCGTCAGCTTCTGGTCGCTGATGTCCTCCGCCTCCTACCTGGGCAAGGGCCGGAACACCACCGGCGAGTACCCGGGCGACCTCGACGCCTGGAGCAAGCTGCAGTTCGGCTGGCTCAACTACGACGAGGCCCAGGCCGGCACCAGGTCCAGCCACGCGCTCGGCGTCAGCGGCTACAACACCGACCAGGCGCAGGCCGTCCTGGTCCACCTGCCGCCGGGGCGCACCACCACCGAACTCGCCGAGCCCTACCAGGGCGCCGCCCAGTGGTGGAGCGACACCGGCGACAACCTGGACGCCTCCCTCGGCCGGACGCTCGACCTGACCGGAGCCGGCGGCCCGGCCGCGCTGGACGCCGCCGCCTGGTACGACATCGAGCAGGACTACGACTTCCTCACGGTCGAGGCCTCCACCGACGACGGCCGGACCTGGCGACCGCTACCGGGCACGGTGAACGGCGCGCCGATCGGCGACACCCCCGCCCGCACCCCGGGCCTGAGCGGCACCTCGGCCGGCTGGACCCAGTTGCACATCCCGCTGGACGCCTACCTCGGCCGGGCGGTCCGGGTCCGCTTCCACGCCACCTCGGACGGCAACACCCACGGCAAGGGCGTGCTGATCGACGCCGTCCGGATCACGGCCGGCGGCGCCACCCTGGTCGAGGACGGCGCCGAGAGCGGCGGCCAGGGCTGGACCAGCACCGGGTTCGGCGTGGTGACCGGCAAGGCCGCCGTCCGCGAACACCCCCGGGCGTACCTGGTGGAGAACCGCCGCTACGTCGGCTACGGCGCCTTCCTGAAGACCGGCCCGTACAACTTCGGGTACTCCGGCGTGGCCGGCAAGGCCGGAGTGATCGACACCTACCCGTACCAGGAGGGGGTGCTGATCTGGCTCTGGGACACCGGCTACGCGGACAACAACACCCGGGACCACTTGGGCGGCGGGCTGATCCTGCCGGTCGACGCGCACCCCGCGTCGATCCGCTTCGGCAGCGGCAGCCTGGTCAACGGCCGGGCGCAGAGCTACGACGCGCCGTTCTCGCTGAAGCCCACCACGGCCTTCACCCTGCACAGCGGGGGCGTGCCGACCCGGTTCGGCACCGAGCCCGCCGTACCGGTCTTCAACGACCGCACCGGGGTCTACAGCGACCCGGCCAACCCGGAGCTCGGCGTCAAGGTGCCGGACACCAACACCAGGATCGAGGTCGTCCGCGAGACCCGCGACGGCCGGCTGACCACCGTGAAGGTCGGCCCGGCCGCCTGACCGTCATGACCTGTCGGACGGCGGCCACCGGGCCCCGGCCCCGCCCACCGGCGGGCCGGGGCCCTCGCGCGTCCGGGCGCCTCCCCCTTCGGGCGGCCCGACGGTGGGGGCGCCGGCCGGCGGGCCGTCACCCCGGGACCTCACCCGGGGCCGTACCCCAGGCCGGCGGCGCCGGTGCCGAGCAGGGCGAAGGCCAGCTCCGCCTCGGCGGCGGCCTGCGGGAAGGCCTCGTCGGCGGTGGCGCCGGCGGCGAGCCTGGTCCAGTTGTGCCAGGTGAGTTCCTGGCGCACGGCGACGTACTGGGCGGCGATCAGGCGCGGCGCCAGCTCGCCCTGGCCGGCGACGGCCCCGGCGAGGGCCCCGGCCAGCGCCTCGGTGTCGGCCGCGAGAAAGTCGCGCAGGTGGGAGCTGAGGCTGCGGGTCTCGTAGACCAGCCGCTGGAAGGCGATCACGTCGGGGTGGTCGCAGTGGCCGGTCGCCGGGTCGTGCTCGGCCAGCCGGTCGAGGAAGTGCTGTCGCAGCGCCGTCAGCGGCAGCTGCCCGGCCGGGCGGGCCAGCACCACCCGGGCGGCTTCGCCGAGGTGGTCGGCGAAGCGGTGCAGGACCAGGTCCTCCTTGCTGGCGAAGTAGCGGAACAGGGTCGGCTTGGAGACCTCGGCCGCGGCGGCGATCTCGGCGACCGGGACCTGCTCGAAGCCCTTGGTGAGGAACAGCGAGATCGCCACGTCGGCGAGGGCCTGCCGGGTGCGTTCCTTCTTCAGGGTCCGCAGACCTCCGGTCTCAGTCATGGCACCAGCATAGTCCAGCACCACAACCCGGGAAGCTTTGTTACTGGGTTGCATTCTTTCCTCGGTTGCACTTTCATGGGCAGGGCACCGGGGCGACCCGCCACCGGGAGCAGCGCGAATCCGTCGGAAGTGGGGAAGCACGACATGACCGCCGTACTGATCGTGGGCGCAGGACCGACCGGGCTCACCCTCGCCTGCAGCCTCGCCCGGCAGGGCGTCACCGTCCGCGTCATCGACAAGTCCCCCGGCCACCAACGGATTTCACGCGGCAAGGCGCTGAACGCGCGCAGCCTGGAGGTGCTCGCCGACCTGGGGCTCGGCGAGCGGATCGCCGCCGCCGGCCGGACCGGGCTGGTGTTCCGCAAGTACTTCGCCGGGGAGCACGTCTCCGACACCGACCCCTCCGCCGATGTGGTCCCGAGCCCGGAGGCCCGGTACCAGGTTCCGCTGTCCATCCCGCAGTGGCGGACCGAGGAACTGCTGCGCGAGCGCCTCGCCGAGTACGGCGTGACCGTCGAGACCGGGGCCGAGCTGGCCCGGTTCGGCCAGGACGAGCACGGGGTGCGCGCGGACCTCGCCGACGGCCGGCTGATCACGGCCGGCTACCTGGTCGGCTGCGACGGCGCCCGCAGCACCGTCCGGCGGCAGCTCGGGGTGGCCTTCGAGGGCAGCACCGACGAGGACCAGGCGATGTTCTGCGGGGACGTCGAGGTCGAGGGCGACCTCGACCCGACCGTCTGGCACCAGTGGTTCGACCAGGACGGGGCCGTCCTGCTGTGCCCCTTCGAGGACACGCCGGTCTGGCAGTTCCAGGCCACCCCCGAACTCGGCCCCGACGGCCGCCCGGCGCCGCCCACCCTGGAGGGCTTCCAGCGACTGTTCGACCGGTACGCCCGGATGCCCGGCGTGCGGCTGCGCGACGCCACCTGGCTCTCCACCTGGCGGGCCAACGTCCGGCTGGCCGAGAGCTTCCGCGCCGGGCGGGTGTTCCTGGCCGGCGACGCCGCCCATGTGCACCCGTTCGCGGGCGGACTGGGGATGAACACCGGCATCCAGGACGCCTGGAACCTCGGCTGGAAGCTCGCCGGCGTCCTGGCCGGTCAGGCCGGCGACGGGCTGCTCGACAGCTACCAGGAGGAACGGCTGCCCGTCGCCGCGGCGGCCCTGGACCTGAGCACCGGCGCGCTGGCCAAGGTGATGGAGGCCGTCCGGGTGCCCGGGGTGGGGGTGGAGGCCGTCGCCACCCCGGACCTGCGCGGCCTGGGCATCCACTACCGGTGGAGCCGCCTGGCCGGCGAGGGCCCGCAGGCCCCCGGCGACGGACCGCGCCCCGGGGACCGCGCCCCGGATGCTCCCGGTCACCGGCCCGGCGGCGGGCCCGTCCGGCTGTACGACCTGTTCGCCGGGGGCCGGTTCACCCTGCTCGGCTTCGGCCCCACCGTCCGGGCCGCGCTGGCCGGCTGGGGCCCGGCGGTGCGTACGGTCGCGGTCGACGCGGCCCAGGACGGCCCGGGCGGCGCGGGCGCTCCGCAGGGCCCGGACGTCCTGCTGGACACCGACGGCCAGGCCCGGCGCGCGTACGGGATCACCGAGGACGCGCTGGTGCTGGTCCGCCCCGACCACCACCTCGCGCTGGTGGCGCCGGCCGACGGCGGGGCGCGGATCCGTGCGTACCTCGCGGGACTGGGACGGTGACGTGAACGCCCGCCCCGCGGGCACCCGGTGAGGGGGGTTGCTCGCGGGACGGGCGGGAGGAGTGGGACGGGTAGGACGGGTGGAGCCCGGCCGGGCGCGGCCCTCGTGGAAGGTTCCCCGCCGCGCCCGACCGGAGTTGTCGGACCTGCCGTCCGGACTACCGCCGCAGCGGGCCCTCGCAGGTGTAGTCGGCGGTGCCGGCCAGGCCGGTCGGCCAGACGTCGACCTTGCCGAAGCTGCAGTTCATGTCGTCGAGGTTGTTGGCGACGCCCTTGGTCCGGGTCAGGATGAAGTAGTCGACCGTGTCGGACATGTCCTTGAACACCTGGTCCGCGCTGCCGGACCGGGCGAGGTTCGCGGTGACCCGGCCGGTGCAGACGAAGCGCATCGGCTTGTTGTCCCAGTCCCCGTTGTCCTTGCAGTTCGGCGTGGCACCGGTCGCGCCGGCGAAGGCGGCCTGCACCTCGGAGGCGTAGGCGAACTTCAGCGAACCGTTCGGCGTGAAGGCCGTGTTGGGGACGTAGAGGCTGTCCACCGCCCGGATCCGGTCGTCCAGGAAGGCGCTGTAGCCGGCCTGGACCGCCGCGTCCGCGCCGACCCGGCCGCGCCAGGCGTCGAAGCCCGCCGGGTCGTCCGCACGCTGGTACCCGTACATCTCCCGCAGCAGGGAGGGGTGTTGCTGCCACAGGTACTCGAAGAACGTTCCCGCGTAGTTGTAGAAGTGGAACGCCGGGGTGTCCTCGTAGGTCGCGTGGAGCAACTCGTTCACGGTCATCCGCGGGATGCCGGCGGCCTCGTCCTTCGCCAGCTTGGCCACCAGCGACTTGCGGACCAGGATGCCCTGGTCGCGGGTCGAGCCGTCGAAGAACTCGGCCGTGCCCTCGTCCATCGCGGTGGTCAGGTCGCCCGAGTACCAGCGCGGGTCACCGAAGTAACCCGGCACCGCCCAGCGCCCGTTGAGGTAGTGGGTGTACTCGTGGCGGAACAGCTCCTCCAGCGTGAGGGTGGAGTCCTGCGGCACCCGGCGCTGGTAGGTGTAGAAGGTGGCGCCGTTCTCGATGTAGATGCCGCCGTTGTTGGTGCCGTAGCCGGTGAGCAGCGGGTGGTAGACCTCGTAGTCGGCCCGCGAGGCGTACAGGTGGATGTGCAGCGTGGAGTTGGTGTCCCCGGCCAGCGGGACGTCGGTACCCAGGACGCGGAAGAACTGCGTCTTGACCTGCTTGCTCGCGTAGTACATCTGGTCGACGGTGGCCCGGTCGAGGGCGGTGTGCACCTCGACGGCGCCGTTGTCGTAGCGGTAGGTCTGCGGGAAGAGCTGGGCCTCGATCTGGTCGGTACAGACGTTGAACTGCTGGCAGACCTGGTAGTAGTTGGCCCAGCCGACCAGCTTGACCCAGGGGTCGGAGAAGGTGCCGAAGGTGGCCTTGGCGGTGTCGAGCAGGGTGCCGAGCTCGGCGACCACCCCGGCCCTGAGCGGGGCTATCTGGCCGAACCGGCCGTACTCCCCCATCGCGTCGCGGGCCATCCAGGCGTTCTTGGTGCCCTTCAGGTGACCGTGCCCGGCGAAGGCCCGGAACGCGGACCGGTAGTCGGCGTCGGCCGCGACCACCGCGGTGAACTCCTGGTCGCCGTTGTAGATGCCGAGGTAGTTGACGTTCAGCGCGGCCAGGCCGGCCGTGCCCCAGGCCGAGCTGTCCGCCACCGCGGTGCCGGGACCGAACTTGGCCAGGATCCGCTTCACCAGCGCGAGGTTGCGCTGGCGCAGACCCACGCTGCCGGCGGTGATGGTCATCTCCCGCACGGTCGCGCCGGCCGACTCGGTGTCGTCGAAGGCGTGTGCGTAGCCCGAGTACGCGACGACGGCCTGCTGGACGGCCGCCAGGGTGGCGGCGTCGGTGACGTCGATCTCGCTGTGGTTGAAGTCGAAGTAGACCGTGGCGTGCAGGTAGGTCCACAGGGTGTAGAAGCGTTCGGCGCTGCCGCCGTCGGCGGCGCCGGCAAGCTGGGTGATGCGCTGGGCGACGGCCTGCACATGGGCGTCGTCCATGGTGGTGGCGTAGCGGGCGTCCCAGGTCCAGAGGAAGTTCCGGACGCAGCCGTCGACGGTGACCGCCGGGTCGGTGAGGAAGTCGGCGAGCTGACCGGGGCCGAGGCCGGTCATCCCGTCCAGCGTGCACGGGACGCCGGCCGCGGTGGTGGCGGGCGTGCCGGCGGCGGGCGCGGTCGCGGGGGCCGCGGCGAGCGGGGCGGGCGCGCCGACCCGGTCGGGGAGCAGTCCGGGGACGGGCGAGTCGCCGAGCGAGCCGCCGCCCGGGGCGGGGGCGGCGCCGCCCGCCCTGGCGGTGGCGGTGCCGAGGTGGTCGACCTCGTCGTAGGCGGTCGGGTCGGGCGCGGTACCGGTGACCGGGGCCGGGGCGGTGACGGGTGCGGGCGCCGTGGGGCCGGCGGGGGTGGCCGCCTGTGCGCTCTGCAGGGCCGGCAGGGTGAGCGTCGCGGCCAGGGTGGCGGCCAGCAGAACTCGACGTGCGGTGCTGTGAGTTGGCACCTGTGCTCCTGGGGTGTGGGAGGAGTGGGGGTGGTTCGGTGCGGTGGTGCGGTGGTGCTCGTGGGGCGGTGGTTCTCTTGATGCGGTGGTGCTCGTGGGGCGGTGGTTCTCTTGATGCGGTGGTGCTCGTGGGGCGGTGGTTCTCTTGATGCGGTGGTGCTCGTGGGGCGGTGGTTCTCTTGATGCGGTGGTTCTCTTGATGCGGCTGTGCGGTGGCGCTCGTGGGGAACGTTGAAGGGGGCGCCGCGGCGGCGGGCGGGGCGGCCGCGCGAGGGCGGCCGCGGCCCGCCGCCGGGTCAGGCCTCGGGGAAGTGGCAGGCCGCCTGCCGGGCGCCCGGACCGGCGATCCGCAGCAGCGGCTGCTCGGTGCGGCAGCGCTCCTGCGCCTTGGGGCAGCGCGGGTGGAAGGTGCAGCCGCTCGGCGGGTCGGCCGGGCTGGGCGGGTCGCCGAGCAGCACGATCCGCTCCCGGGCGCGTTCGGCCGCCGGGTCCGGCAGCGGGACGGCCGAGAGCAGCGCCCTGGTGTACGGGTGCGCCGGGCTGCCGTACACCTCGTGCTTGTCGCCGATCTCGACGATCCGGCCGAGGTACATCACCGCCACCCGGTCGCAGACCCGCTTGACCACCGAGAGGTCGTGGGCGATGAAGAGGTAGGCGAGTCCGAGTTCGCGCTGCAGGCGCTCCATCAGATTGACCACCTGGGCCTGGACGGAGACGTCCAGGGCGGAGACCGGCTCGTCCGCGACCACCAGCCGGGGCGAGGTGGCGAGCGAGCGGGCGATGCCGATCCGCTGGGCCTGGCCGCCGGAGAACTCGTGCGGGTAGCGGTCCAGTTGCTCGGGGACGAGGCCGACCAGGTCCATCAGTTCGGCGGCCCGCCGACGGGCGTCGGCGGCCGAGGCGCCCTGCACGAGCAGAGGTTCGGAGATGATCCTGGCCACGGTCTGCCGGGGGTTGAGCGAGGAGTGCGGGTCCTGGAAGACCATCTGGAGGTGCTTGCGGTAGGGGCGCAGCCCGGCGGGGCCGAGCCCGCCGATGTCCTGGCCGTCGAAGGCGATCGTGCCCTCGGTGGGGTCGAGCAGCCGGACGATCAGCCGTCCGGTGGTGGACTTCCCGCAGCCGGACTCGCCGACCAGGCCGAGGGTCTCGCCGGCCCCGAGGTCGAAGCTGACGCCGTCGACGGCGCGGACGGGCGGGCCGGCCCGGCCGGTGCGGCCGCGTCGGCCGGGGAAGGTCTTGACCAGGTCGCGGACGGAGAGCAGGGCGCTCACGGGTGGGCTCCTTCCGGGACGAGCGGCAGGTGGCAGGCGGCGAGCCGGCCGGCCGCCGCACCGGGGGCGGCGAGCGGCGCGAGCGCGGGGCGTTCGGCCAGGCAGCGGGCGTGCTCGGCGGCGCCGGCGCCGGCGGTGCGGGCGCAGCGGGGCGCGTAGGCGCAGCCGGGCGCGGGGGCGATCAGCGAGGGCGGGTTGCCGGGGATGGCGCGCAGCGGGGCGTCGTCGGGGTCGTCCAGCCGGGGCAGCGAGTCGAGCAGGCCCCGGGTGTAGGGGTGCGCGGGGTGGCTGAACAGCTGGTCCACGGGGGCCTGTTCGGCGGCCCGGCCGCCGTACATGACGAGCACCTCGTGGGCGACCCTGGCGACCACGCCCAGGTCGTGGGTGATCATGACGACGCCGAGGCCGCGGTCCTGCTGGATCCGGGCGATCAGGTCGAGGATCTGGGCCTGGACGGTGACGTCCAGGGCGGTGGTGGGCTCGTCGGCGATCAGCAGGTCGGGTTCGCAGGCCAGCGCCATGGCGATCATGACGCGCTGGCGCATGCCGCCGGAGAACTGGTGCGGGTACTCGTCCACCCGCCGGGCGGGCTCGGGGATGCCGACCTCGGCGAGCATCTCCACCGCGCGCCGGCGGCCGGCCCGGCGGGAGGCCTTGAAGTGCACCCGGTAGTGCTCGGCGATCTGCTCGCCGACGGGGTAGAAGGGGTGCAGGCCGGACAGCGGGTCCTGGAAGATCATCGCGAGCCGGCGGCCACGGACGGTGTTGAGCTGCCGTTCGGGCAGGCCGCACAGCTCCCGGCCGTCCAGCCGGACCGAGCCGGTGACGGCCGCGCCCCGGTGCAGGCCCATCACGGCCAGCGAGGTGACGGACTTGCCGGACCCGGACTCACCGACCAGGCCCAGGGTGCGGCCCGCCTCGACGGTGAAGCCGATGCCGTCCACGGCCCGGACGGTGCCGCGCGGGGTGTCGAAGCTGACCTTGAGGTCGCGGACCTCCAGCAGAGGGCTCATCGGTCAGTACCTCACTCTCGGGTCGACGTAGGCGTAGAGGACGTCGACCAGCAGGTTCGCCGCGACGATGAAGAAGGCGGCGAGCAGGGTCACGCCGAGGATCACCGGCTGGTCGGAGCGGACCAGCGCGTCGTAGAAGAGCCGTCCGACACCGGGCAGTCCGAAGATCGACTCGGTGATCACGGCGCCGGCCAGCAGCCCGCCGAGGTCCATCCCGAAGATGGTCAGGATCGGCGTCATCCCGGCCCGCATCCCGTGCTTGACGGTCACCGTGCGGGCCGGCAGGCCCTTGGCCCGGGCGGTGCGGATGTACGGCTCGGCCATCGTCTCGATCATCGAGTTGCGGCTCTGCCGCGCGTACATCGCCGCGTAGAGCAGGGCCAGCGCGATCCACGGCAGCAGCAGGTTGGAGGCCCAGGCGAGCGGGTCGTCGGTGAAGGCGGTGTACGCCGGGTACGGGAGCAGGCCGGCGCCGCGCACCACGCCCCAGATGAGCATCACCGAGGTGAAGTAGACCGGCAGGGAGGCGGTGGCCACGGAGGCCACCATCAGCGAACGGTCGGTCAGGCTCCCCTTGCGCAGCGCCGAGGTGACACCGGCGCCCAGGCCGAGGACCAGCCAGAGCAGGGCCGCGCCGACGGCGAGCGAGAAGGAGACCGGCAGCCGGTCGGCGAGCAGGCTCCAGACCGGCATCGAGTACTCGTACGAGTAGCCGAGGCACGGGAAGGCGCAGTGCAGGGCGCCGGCGCCGCTGCCGTAGTCGCGGCCGGCGAAGATCCCGGTCAGGTAGGCCGCGAACTGCGAGGGGACGGACCGGTCGAGGCCCATCGCCGCCCTGACCTCGATCAGCCGCTCGGGGCTGCAGGTCTTGCCGCAGGCGGCCGCCGCCGGGTCGTTGGGGAGCAGGTAGAAGATGCTGAAGGTGATGGCGCAGATGGCGAGCAGGATGCCGGCCACCCCGAGCAGGCGCCGCAGGAGGTAGCGGGTCACGACCGGCCTCCCCGGGGGTCGAGGATGTCGCGCAGGGCGTCGCCGAGCAGGGTGAAGGCGAGCACGGCGAGGAACAGGAAGAACGTCGGGATGAGGAAGTACGCCGGGTCGGTCTCGTAGAAGTTGATGCTCTCGGCGATCATCTGGCCCCAGGACGGGGTCGGCGGCCGGACGCCCACGCCGAGGTAGCTGAGCGCGGCCTCGGTGCTGATCATGCCGGGGACGAGCAGCGTGGTATAGGCGATGACCGGGCCGGCGACCCCGGGCAGGATCTCCCGGCTGAGGATCCGCCAGGAGCCGGCGCCACCGACCTTGGCGGCGTCCACGTACTCGCGGTGCTTGAGCGAGAGGGTCTGGCCGCGCACCACCCGGGCGATGCCGGGCCAGCCGAAGAGGCCGATCACGGCGGTCATCAGCAGCACCCGGTCGACGTCCTTGGCGACCGCCATCATCGAGATCATGAAGATCAGCGACGGGAAGGACATGGTGAGGTCCATCAGCCGGGAGAGCAGGGCGTCCGTGCGGCCGCCGAAGTAGCCGGCCGCCACCCCGGCCAGGGTGCCGGCGACCACCACCACGGCGGTGGCGGTGAAGGCGATCAGCAGCGACACCTGGCCGCCGTGCAGGACCCGGGCGAACAGGTCGCGGCCGGTGACGGGCTCCACGCCCAGCCAGTGGTCGGGGCCGATGCCGCCGGCGGCGCCGAGCGGCAGTCCGCCGAGGTAGGGGTCGATCGCGCTGCGGTCGAACTCCTCGGGGGTCCAGCCGCCGAGCGCGCTCAGCGGGGTGGCCAGCGCGGCGAGGCCGGTCAGCAGGGCGACCGTCAGCAGGCCGAACCTGGCGGCGCGCTGGGCGAGCAGCTGGTCCAGGACCAGCCGCCAGGGTCCCCGGCCGGCCGGGGCCGCGGGGCCGGCGCCGGGATCGGCTGCCGGATCGGTCGCGGGGCCGGCGCCGGGGTCGGCCCCGGGATCGGTTGCGGTGGTCATCGCCGCCGGCCCCTCAGCCCTGGCCCTTGGCGGGGTCCTTGAGACCGATGGTGGCGAAGTCGAACATGCCGGTCCAGACGGGGTGGCCGAAGGCGCCGGCGACGTTGGTGCCGACCAGCAGCGGGCGGCGCTGCCAGAGCAGCGGCACGGCCGGGGACTTCTTCATCAGGTCCTGGTCGAGCTGGAGCCAGGCGGCGTTGGCCTCCTTGACGTCCGACATCCTGGCGATCTCGTCCATCCGGTCCATGGTCGCCTGGTCGCGGAACTGGCTGTAGTTGCCCTGGTTGCCCTTCTCCTTGATGGTGCGGCCGTCGAAGACGAAGGGCAGGAAGGTCGCGCCGGAGGGGTAGTCGGGGCACCAGCCGGTGACCGAGAGGTCCGGCGCGTTCCTGGTGTCCCCGATGGTGTCGTAGTAGACGGAGGGGTCGGCGGTGTTGATGGTGACCTGGATGCCGGCCTTGGCCAGCGACTGCTGGAGCGCCTCGCCGCGGGTCTTGTCCCCGGTGGAGACGGTCAGGCTGACCTTGAGGTCGGGCTTGCCGGCCGCGGCCAGCAGTTCCTTCGCCTTGGCGGGGTCGCCGACCGGAGCGATCCTCAGCGGGTCGGCCCGGACGCCGTTGGTCAGCGCGGGCGGCAGGAAAGAGGTGGCGATGTCGGTCAGGGCCGGGCCGCCGAACGAGGTGACCTGGGCGTCCTTGTCGACGGCGTACATCATCGCCTCGCGGACCTTCGGGTCGTCGAACGGCGCCTTGGCGTTGTTCAGGTAGAGCATCTCGGTGCAGCCGGTCATCTCGGCCACCAGCCGGGACTTCACGTCCGCCTTCGGCAGCACCTTGGCCGCCGACTCGGGCCGCATCATCGGCCACTCGACGGCGGAGGCGTCGGCGCCCTCGCTGGCGATCAGCCGGTCGTCGACCTGGCCGCCCTTCAGCCCCTGGACGAACACGATCCGGTCGGGGTAGGCCTTGCGGACGCTGTCGGTGGCCTGGTCCCAGTTGGTGTTGCGGACCAGCGTGAGCTGCTTGCCCCGGTCGTACGTCTCGATCCTGTACGGGCCGGAGGAGAACGGCCGCAGGTCGTACTGGGCGCCCTTCTCCTGTGCCTGCGGCACCGGCGAGAAGGTCGGCAGGGTGGCGGTGTAGGAGAACTCGGCGACCGGGCGCTTGAGGTGGAAGACGATGGTCCGCTCGTCCGGCGTCTCGACCGAGGCCAGGTGCTGGCCGGTCAGCGGGCCCTTGTACCCCTCGGTCCCGTCCAGGTACTGGGCGGCGTAGTCGGGGCCGCCGGTGAGGTCGGGGGCGAAGGAGCGCTCGACGTTGTACTTGACGTCGGCGGCCCTCACCGGGCTGCCGTCCTCGTACTTGACGCCCTCCTTGAGGGTGAAGGTCCAGGTCCGGCCGCCGTCGGAGGGGCGGCCGAGGTCGGTGGCGAGGTCCGGGACGAGTTCGCTGCCGGCCGCGCCGGGCTCGGCCTTGAAGGTCACCAGGGTGCGGTAGAGCAGCCGGATGCCGAAGTCCATGTTGGGCATGGTCCAGTTGCGGGCCGGGTCGAGGTGGGCGAAGTCCTGGTTGGAGAGCACCGTGAGGGTGCCGCCCCGGACGGGCGTCCCGCCGACGATCGTGCCGGACGCCGCGCCGGGGGCCTTGGTGCTGCCGCCGGCGGCGCCGGTGCCGTCCTTGCTGTCGGTGGCCTTGGTGTTGCAGGCCCCGAGGGCGAGGGTGAGGGTCGCTGCGATCGCCGCCGCGAGGGCGGCATGGGTGCGCCTGTTCATGTGCAACTCCGCAATGGGGGGCCGGACTTGCGGCCCGTGGTTCACCCCGGGGCTGATCCGGGGCCCGCCGGGAGGGCGACCCTTCGAGGTCTAGCCGCTCCGCGATGTGACCCGTAACATAGTAATGTGAAATTGCACTGGCAAGGGATGGTGCGGCCCGTTACCGACCTGTGTCCGGCCGCTGCCCCAACTTCCTCCCCGCAAGCAGCCTTTGTCCCGTTTCAGCCCTCCGGCAAGGAGCCGCCACGATGACCGACGCCCGCCCGCCCCGGCTCAACACCGGCAGCCACGACCTGCCCGTCTCCCCCGCCCTGGACGCCTTCATGGCCACCGCCTGGGCCGCCACCCCGCTGCCGGCCGACCTGCGGGTGCCCGCCCACGACCACACCCCGGCCCGCCGAGCCCGGCTCTCCGAAGCCTTCCCCGGCGAGCGGATCATCGTCCCCGCGGGCGAGTTGAAGGTCCGCAGCAACGACGACGACTACCGCTTCCGCCCGCACAGCGGCTACGCCTGGCTGACCGGCCTCACCGGCGAGGACCAGGTCGGCCACGTCCTGGTCCTGGAGCCGGCCGGCCCCGAGGGGCACGAACCGGTGCTGTACCTGCGCCCCCGCTCCCCGCGCAGCGCGGGCCACGGCACCGGCGGCTCCGAGTTCTACCGCGACCGCCGCTACGGCGAGTTCTGGGTCGGCCGCCGCCCCGACCTCGCCGAGGCCGGCCGGCTCACCGGCTTGCGCACCGAGCACCTCGACGACCTGGCCAAGCTGCTGACCGGCCCGGGCCCCGCCACCCGGGTCCTGGCCGGCGTCGACCCCGCCCTGGACAACGCCACCGGACGCCCCGGCTCCGGCGCCGACCGACAGGCCGACGCCCGGCTCGCCGCCACCCTGTCCGAACTGCGCCTGGTCAAGGACGCCTGGGAGGTGGCGCAGCTCCAACTCGCCGTCGACCACACGGTCGCCGGCTTCGAGGACGCCGTCCGGGCACTGCCCGCCGCGCTGCGCCACCCGCGCGGCGAACGCTGGATCGAGGGCACCTTCGACCTGCGGGCCCGCGCCGAGGGCAACGGCACCGGCTACGACACCATCGCCGCCTCCGGCGCGCACGCCTGCGTCCTGCACTGGACGCGCAACGACGGCCGCCTCGACCCCACCCAACTCCTGCTGCTGGACGCCGGGGTGGAGACCGACACGCTCTACACCGCCGACATCACCCGGACCCTCCCGCTGAGCGGCACCTTCTCCCCCGTGCAGCGCCAGGCGTACGAGCTGGTACTCGCCGCCCAGGACGCGGGCATCGCCGCCCTGCGCCCCGGCGCCGCCTTCCGCGACTTCCACCGGGCCGCCATGCAGGTGATCGCCGAGGGGCTCGCCGACTGGGGCGTGCTCCGGATACCCGCCGGGCAGTCCCTGCGGGAGGACAGCGGCCTGCACCGCCGCTACACCCTCTGCGGCAGCGGCCACATGCTCGGCCTGGACGTGCACGACTGCGCGCAGGCCCGCGCCGACGCCTACCTCGACGGCGTCCTGGAGGAGGGCCAGGTCCTCACCGTCGAACCCGGCCTCTACCTCCAGCCGGACGACGAGACCCTGCCCCTGGAACTGCGCGGCCTCGGCATCCGGATCGAGGACGACCTGGTCGTCACCGCCGACGGGGCCCGGCTGATGTCCGGGGCCCTGCCGCGTTCGGTGGCCGGGATCGAGGAGTGGATGGGCACCCTGCTGGGCTGACCCGGGCCGCCCGCGCGGGCGCCGCGGGGCCCTCGGCGGGGCGGCACCGCGGCGTCCGGACGCGGCGTCCGGGTGGCGCGGCGTCCGGATGCCGTGGCGCTCGGCCGGGCGGGGGACCGGAGCCGGGGCCCGGGGCCCGGGTCAGGGGTCAGGGGTCAGGGGTCAGGCGACCTTGACCGTCCGGTCGCCGCGCCGCACGGACACCTCCACCTCGCCGCCGATCGCCGCCGCGTACGCCCGCAGATTGTCCAGGCTGTCCACCTGCCCGTGCTCGATCTGCGACACCCGCGCCTGGCTCACCCCGAGCAGCCCGGCCACCTCACGCTGCGTCATCCCGGCGGAGCGCCGGAGCTCGGCGAGCTCGTGCCCCCGGATCCGGGCCAGCGTCTCGGTCCGGATCCGGGCCCGGTCGGCCTCGGCCTCGGGGGTGGCGAGTTCGGGGAACCGCCTCAACGCCTCGGCCCGGACCTCCGTCCAGCTCCGTCCCTTCATCTTCCGCTCTCCTTCCGCTGCTCATCGACGAAATCCGCGTAGCGTGTCTCCGCAAGCGGAATGGCCTCCTCGTACCACTGGGACCAACGCCCGGACTTGTCACCCGCGACAAGGACGATGGCCTCACGGTCAGCATCGAAGACGAACAGCAAACGAACCTCCGAGGCCCCGGAGGAGCCGGGCCTCAGCTCCTTCAGGTTGTGCAGTCGACTTCGGTGGATCCTGTCCACCGCAGGTCTTCCCAGGGTCGGCCCGACCGCCGCAAGCAGGTCGAGTGCTTCAAGGATGTTGCTGGCTGTTTTGGGGTCCTCCTCACAGATCTGTAGATACCACTCCTCCACCGGTGCCAGAAGCGTGATCTCCCACATACAGCCAGATTAAGTTCTCCCTTATACCGTAACTCCCCCTCCGCCGGAGATCCACCCTCCCGGGGGACGCCACGCCCCGGTCCGCGCTCCGCCCGCTCATGCCTCGTCGAGCCGGCGGCGCTGGGCCGGGGTGAGGTCCAGGTCGACGGCGTCCAGCGACTCGTCGAGCTGGGCCACCGTGGTGGCACCGACCACCGGGATCACCGGAACGTCCCCGCACAGCAGCCAGGCGAGCACGACCTGCCCGGCCGTGGCACCGGTCTCGGCCGCGACCTCGCGGAGCGCGTCGAGCTGGGCCCGCGCGCCGGGGTGGTCGTACTGCGGGGGCAAGGTCTTGGCCGGGTCCGTGTAGGCGCCGTGGATCAGCGGGCTGTACGCGAGCAGGGTGAGGCCGGGCTCGGTGCGGACGTAGTCCAGCAGTTCGGGGGTGACGTGCTCCTGGGTGCCGAAGTTCGCCCCGGGCGCGGGCCGCAGGTAGCTGTACCGCTGCTGGAGGCAGCTGTACCCGGCCACCCCGCGGGCCCGGGCGGTGGCGCGGGAGCGCTCCAGTCGCCAGGTCAGCTGGTTGCTGATGCCGAGCAGGTCGGTGGCGCCGTCCCGGACCAGCGCCCCGAAGGCGTCGACGGTCTCCTCCAGCGGCACCGAGCGGTCCTCGACGTGCCCGTACAGCAGGTCGACCCGGTCGGTCCGGAGCCGCCGGAGGCTGCCCGCGAGGCCGGCCCGGATCGCCCCGGCGGAGAGCCCTTCGGCGTTGGCCGGCCACTCCCCCGGTCCGGCCGGACGGGCGCCGACCTTGGTGGCGAGCACCACCTCGGCGCGCGCGTCCCGGTCGGCCAGCCAGTCGCCCAGCATCAGTTCGCTCTCGTCGCCGGTCGCGCCGTCGATCCAGAAGCTGTAGCAGTTCGCGGTGTCGACGAAGGTGCCGCCGCGCTCGACGAACCGGTCCAGCACGGCGAAGGACCCGGCCCGGTCGACCCGGGTGCCGAACGGCAGGACGCCGAGGCAGAGCGCGCTGACCTCGGGGCCGGGGGTGCCGTCCGCGCGCCGGCCGAGGGTACGAAATCGCATGGTTCCTCCAGGAGCTGGGTGTGCTGCGAGCCGCTCGGAACCCTGCCAACTGGACCGCACTCCAGGTCAAGCCGCCGGACGCGCTGGCATGATCTGCCGCATGACCCACACCGCCGCGCCCCGGCCGGCTCCCGCCCGTGCCACCGTCCCGGCCCCCGGCGCCCACCCCGACGGGGAGGGGTGGCTGACACCGGCTCAGGCCGTCGAACGGTCGGGCTTCAGCCTGGACACCCTGCGCTACTACGAGCGGATCGGCCTGCTCGGCACGGTCGGGCGCTCGCACACCGGGCACCGCCGGTTCAGCCCGCACGACCTGGAGTGGCTCGGTGTCCTGCGCTGCCTGCGCGACACCGGCATGCCGATCGCCGAGATGCGCCGATTCGCCGAGCTCGTGCGCGCGGGCGAGGGCACCTTCGCCGAGCGGCTCGCGGTGCTGGAGGCGCACGACGTCCAGGTGGAGGAGCAGATCGCGCACCTTCGGCGCCAGCAGGAGCTGATCCACCGGAAGATCACGTTCTACCGCTCCGCGACGGGCCCTTCGGGACCGGAGCCCGCGCCACCGGGCCCTTCGGCGGCGGAGCCCGCGCGGGTGGCGGCCTCGTCGGTCGGCCCGCCCAGGGCCGACTGAGCCTCCCGCCACAGTTCCCGGGTGATCTCCGCCGCCGGGCCGGTCCGGGCGAGGCGGTGCGCGGTGCCCGCCCACAGGTGCATCCCCTCCGCGTCGCCCCGCGCGGCGGCCGCGGCCCGCAGCGGCCGGGTCAGGTGGTGGACGGCGGGGTAGGCCGCCGGGGCGTGGCGTTCGTACCGGTCGACGAACGCGTTCCGCAGGCCGCGCGCCGGGCGGCCGGTGAAGGCCCGGGTGACCACCGTCCCGGCGAAGCGGCCGTCCACCAGGGCCGCGCGGTGGGCGGCGGACGCCCCCGACTCGTCGGCGCGCAGGTAGGCGGTGCCGAGCTGGACGGCCACCGCGCCGGCCCGCAGGGCGGCGGCCACGGCGGGGCCGTCCCCGAGCCCGCCGGCGGCGATCAGCGGCAGACCCGTCACCGCGCCGACCTCGCCCAGCAGTCGGCCCAGCGGAACACGGCCGGGCTCGTCGGCGACCGCGAAGGTGCCCCGGTGCCCGCCCGCCGCCGGGCCCTGGACGCAGAGCGCGTCCATCCCCGCCGTCGCGGCCGCCGCGGCCTCGGCGGCGGTCGTCACCGTGCCGATCTGCAGCGTGCCGGCGGCGCGCAGCGCGCGGGCCTCCTCGGTGGAGGGCAGGCCGAAGGTGTACGAGACCACGGGGACGGGATCGGCGAGCAGGGCCGCGATCTTGGCGTCCCAGTCGTCGCGGTCGTCGGGAACGGTGGCGGGCAGCCGGACGTCGTACCGATCGGCCTCCGGCCGCAGCCGCTCCCGGTACGCGTCGACGGCGGCGAGGTCGCCGGGCGCGGCGGGCACGAAGAGGTTGACGCCGAACGGACGGTCCGTCAGTTCACTGGTCCGGGAGATCTGTTCGACGACCGCGGCGGCGGTGAGGTACCCGGCGGCCAGGAACCCGAGGCCGCCGGCCGCGTTGACCGCGGCGACCAGGGCCGGGGTCGAGGCCCCGCCGGCCATCGGCGCGACGACGACGGGGACGGCCAGTCGGTCGAGTCGCTCCGGCATCCGCCCGCTGCTGCGCATCCCGCTGCCTCCGTCGCATCCCGGCGTCGCCGCCGCACCGCCGATCGGTCGTGTACGCCCACCCTAGGCCCCGCGCCCGGCGGGCGAACCGGCGGGGCGACCGGAGTCTCGGGCCGACCGTCGCTCAGCATCCGCCGCCGGCACCACCCCGGCAGCCGTCCCGACCAGGCCCGACGCCCGAAGACTTTACTATTGCATTACTCTTCGCCCCAGGGCCTGCCGCACGCCGGCGGCCGCGCCGCGGCGGGCCCGCACCCCCAGGGCCCGCCGGCCGGCCGCCGCTCCCGGCACCGGACGGGCCCGCCCCGAGGAGCCCTGACGAGAGGACACCAGCCGTGCCGATCCCCCGCGTCCGGACGACCAGCCTGCCCGGCGTCGGCGTCCAGTACGACTTCACCACCCGAGAACAGCGGCACCTCTCGGTCATCGCCCACCGGGACGGCTCACGCAGCCTCAACCTCTACCGGGCCGACGACCCCGACGCCTGCGCGCACAGCCTGCACCTGAGCGAGGGCGAGTCCGCCGCACTGGTCGACGCGCTGCGCCCGGCCCAGCACAGCACGGCCCTGCTGCACACCACCGACCTCGGGCTGATCGCCGAACGGATCCCGCTCAGCGGCGTCTCGTACTGGAACGGCCGGCTGCTCGGCGAGACCCGGATGCGCACCGCGACCGGGGCCTCGATCGTCGCCGTGCTGCGCCGCACCGGAGCCGTCCCGTCCCCCACGCCGGACTTCCGGCTGGCCGGGGGCGACACCCTGATCGTCATCGGTACCCGCGAAGGCGTCGACGCCGCGGCAGCCATTCTGGGAAGGGAGTGATCGGATGCACAGCGCTTCCGTCTTCATCGAACTGGGCGCGATCATCCTGGTCCTCGGACTGCTCGGCCGGATAGCCGGCCGGTACGGGCTCTCGCCGATCCCGCTGTACCTGCTGGGCGGCCTGGCCTTCGGCCACGGCGGGCTGCTGCCGCTCGCCGCGAGCGAGGAGTTCGTGGCGACCGGCGCCGAGATCGGCGTGGTCCTGCTGCTGCTGATGCTGGGCCTGGAGTACACCGCGGCCGACCTGGTCACCAACCTCAAGGCCCAGTACCCGGCCGGCGCCGTCGACTTCGCGCTCAACGCGCTGCCCGGCGCGGGGATGGCCCTGCTGCTCGGCTGGGGCCCGGTGGCCGCCGTGGTGCTCGCCGGGGTGACCTGGATCTCCTCCTCCGGCGTGATCGCCAAGGTCCTCGGCGACCTGGGCCGGCTGGGCAACCGCGAGACCCCGGTGATCCTCAGCATCCTGGTGCTGGAGGACCTGTCGATGGCCCTCTACCTGCCGATCCTCACCGCGCTGCTGGCCGGCGCGGGCCTGCTCGCCGGCAGCATCACGCTGGCCGTCGCGCTGGTCACGGCCGGCGCGGTGCTCTTCGTGGCCCTCCGCTACGGGCGGCTGATCTCCCGCTTCGTCTCGCACGACGACCCGGAGAAGCTGCTGCTGGTCGTGCTCGGCCTCACCCTGCTGGTGGCCGGCATCGCCCAGCAGTTGCAGGTGTCGGCGGCGGTCGGCGCGTTCCTGGTGGGCATCGCCCTCTCCGGCGAGGCCGCCGAGGGCGCGCACTCGCTGCTGAGCCCGCTGCGGGACCTCTTCGCGGCCGTGTTCTTCGTCTTCTTCGGGCTCAACACCACACCGTCGAGCATCCCGCCGGTGCTGCTGCCGGCCCTGGCGCTGGCCGTGGTCACCGTGTTCACCAAGATCGGCACCGGGTACTGGGCGGCCCGCCGGGCCGGCATCGGCAGCGGGGGCCGCTGGCGGGCCGGCGGCGCGCTGGTCGCCCGCGGCGAGTTCTCGATCGTCATCGCCGGACTGGCCGTCACCGCGGGCATCGAGCCGGACCTCGGCCCGCTGGCCACCGCGTACGTCCTGCTGCTCGTCATCATCGGCCCGCTGACCGCCCGGTGGACCCAGCCGGCCGCCGAGTGGTTCGCCCGGCGCCGGGCGGGCACCGGGCCCGCTCCCGGCGGCCCGGCCGCCGCGCCGCTCACCGGCTCCGCGCCCGGCGCGCAGAGCGCGGACGGACTGGAGCTGCCGGCACCGTCGAGCGCCTCCGCTGCCAACTGACCGTCCCCTCCCGGGCCGCAGCGACCTCGGTCCTGCGGCCCGGTCGCCTGCCCGGCCCCGGTCAGGGCACCGATCCGGGCACCGACAAGGGCTCCGAGGGAGGCTCCGGCGACCCGATGGCGACCCGATGGCGACCCGGCTCCCGATCCGGACGGGCGGTGAGCACAAGGCAACATCCCGGCAACCGACGGGCAATGCGGGGGAAGCCGACCGGCCCCACATTTCTGTCAGCCGACAGAAACTGTGCGGCCGCTCGCCTCCCCGCCCTCGTGGAAAGCCGGTGCCCGATGACCACCAGCCCTTCCCTCGCACCGCCCGACCGGGCCGGCGCACCCCGGACCGACGGCCCGCACGGCGCCGCGGCCACCGGCGACCGGTCGCTCACCGAGTTCGGCTACCCCCAGCAACTGCACCGCACCATGGGGCGGTTCGCCTCCTTCGCGGCCGGCTTCTCCTTCATCTCGGTGCTCACCACGGTGTTCCAGCTGTTCTCCTTCGGCTACGGCTTCGCCGGGCCGGCCTTCTTCTGGAGCTGGCCGCTCGTCCTCGGCGGCCAGCTGCTGGTCGCGGCCTGCTTCGCCGAACTCGCCGCCCGCTACCCGATCTCCGGCTCGATCTACCAGTGGGCGACCAGGCTGGCCAACGCCACCTACGGCTGGTTCACCGGCTGGCTGATGGTGATCGGGCAGATCGTGGTGGTCACCGCCGCCGCCCTGGCCCTGCAGGTGGTGCTGCCCGCCGTCTGGCCCGGCTTCCAACTCCTCGGCGGGGACCCGGCACTGACCACCGGCACCGGCGCCGCCAACGCCGTCCTGCTCGGCGCCGCGCTGATCGCCCTCACCACGCTGGTCAACGTGATCGGCATCCGGCTGATGTCGGTGGTCAACAGCGTCGGCGTCACGGCCGAGCTGACCGGCATCCTGCTCATCGCCGTCCTGCTCTTCACCCACAGCGAGCGCACCCCGACCGTGGTGCTGCACACCGGCGGGCAGAGCGGCTACCTCTGGCTGTTCCTGGTCGGCTCGTTCACCGCCGCCTACGTGATGATCGGCTTCGACAGCGCCGGCGAGATGTCCGAGGAGACCCGCGCCCCGCGCCGCACCGCCCCCAGGACCATCCTGCTCGCCCTGGCCGCCGCCGGACTCGGCGGCGGCCTGCTGATCCTCGGCGCCCTGCTGGCGGCCCCCGACCTCACCGACGGACGGCTCGCCACCGAGGGCCTGTCGTACGTGCTGACCAGCACGCTCGGCGACCTCCCCGGCCGGCTGCTGCTCGCCGACGTCGCGGTGGCCGTCTGCGTCGGCACGCTGGCGATGCAGACCGCCGGCGCCCGGATGCTCTTCTCGATGGCCAGGGACGGCGTCCTCCCGTTCTCCCGCCGGCTGGCGGCGGTCTCCCCGCGCACCGGCACCCCGCACCTGCCCGCCCTGGTGACCGGCGGGCTGGCGATCGGGTTCCTGCTGGTCAACCTGCTGGCACCGTCCGCCTTCCTGGCCCTGGAGACCACCTGCATCGTGCTGGTGTACACCGCGTACGCGCTGGTGGTGGGGGCGATGCTGCGGCGCCGGCTGCGCGGGCTGCCGATCGGCAGCGAGGGCGAACGGGACGAGCACGGCGAGCCGTTGTTCAGCCTGGGCCGCTGGGGACTGCCGGTGAACGTGCTCGCCCTGCTCTACGGCGTGGCGATGACGGTGAACCTGGCCTGGCCGCGCGCGGCCGTGTACGACCCGGCGGGCGGGCACTGGTACCTGCAGTGGTTCAGCCTGCTGTTCCTGGCGGCCGCGCTGGCGGCCGGCGCCGCCTACCGGCTGCGCCGGCGCTGACCCCACGACCGGGCCGACGCCGGCACCGAGCAGACTTCCACCCCTCCCGGGCCCGGCCCGGCTGCGTCCCCTGGTTCAGGCGGGCCGCAGCCGGGCCGCAGCCGTGCGCGCGGCACCGGTCTGCCCGGCGGTGCGGCCGGCCAGCCGCAGGGCGGCGTCGGCCACCGCCTCGCCCACCTCCCGCGGCCGCCGGCCGCCGGTCTCGCGGGCCACCGCCACCCCGCCCTCGACCAGTCCGAGCAGCAGGTCGGTGCGCAGCGCCGGGTCGTCCGCCTCGTCCAGCCGGGCCAGCAGGGTGCCGTAGGCGGCCTTCAACTCCCCCCGGGAGCGGCGGAATCCGGCGAAGCGCTCGCCGCGGACCTCCGGCAGCTGGTAAAGCGCGCCGAGGTTGTAGAGGCCGCCGAAGAGCAGCTCCGCGTCGAAGGCGGCGAGCGCCCAGAGCCCGGCGGCGGCCGCCTCCTCGTCGCACTCCCCGAGCCCGGCGAGCAGGCGGCCCGCGAAAGTCAGCGAGGGCTCGACGGTGCTCTCCAGCAGGGTGGCGAGGATGTCGTCCTTGCCGGTGAAGTAGTGGTACAGCGAGGCCTGCCGCAGTCCGGCGCGCTCCGCCACCGCGCGGGTGGTGGTGGCCGCGTAGCCGTTGACCGTGAAGAGCTCGGCCGCCGCCGCCAACACCTCGGCGCGGGGTGTCAGTTCACTGTCCGACGGGCCCTTCGCACGGGGGCGTCCGACGCGGGGCGGGGTTCCTCGGTTGGCGGGCACAGCATGATCCTCGCACAGCCCTCCGGCGGTGAGGGGACGGTAACCGCCGTGAAACGCACGGGCAACGGCGGCGACCTCCGGCGCCCCTAATTTCTGTCACGCGACAGAAACCCCGGCAGCAGCCCAGGAGGCGCCGTGACCACCCCCGAGACATCCACGGCCACCACCGTGGCCGCCCGCGCCCACGCCCGGGCCCAGCACGGCAGGGTCGTCGAGTGCATGCCCCAACTGCCGCCCCCGGAGGGCACCCTGTGGGCGGAGACGGTGGCCGGCGGCAACTACACCCACCTCGCCGTCCCGGCCGGCACCGAGCTCACCCTCACCGACACCGAGGGCGACGCCTGCGCCCACCTGCTGCTGTACGTCACCGGACGCCCCTGGGAGCGGCTCAACGCGGCCGACACCGTGAAGGTCCAGTGGAACGCCTACCTCGGCGCCGGCAGCCTGCTCCTCTCCGACCAGGGCCGGGTGCTCGCCACCCTCGTCGAGGACACCTCCGGCCGGCACGACGCCCTCACCGGCACCTCCGCCGCCGCCCGCAACGCCGCCCGGTACGGGGACGGCAGCGCCCACGGTCCCTCACCCGCCGGCCGCGAACTGTTCAAGCTCGCCGCGGCCAAGCACGGCCTCACCCCCCGTGACCTCCCGCCCGCCGTCTCCTTCTTCAAGGGTGTGCGGGCCGAGCCGGACGGCGCCCTCACCCCGACCGGCTCGGCCGGCCCCGGCGCCCGGGTCACGCTGCGGGCCGAGCAGCCGCTCACCGTGCTGATCGCCAACACCGCCCACCCGCTGGACCCGCGCCCCGGCTACCACTGCACCCCGCTCGCCGTCCGCGCCGTCCCGGGCCGCCCCACCGCCCCCGGGGACGGGCCGCGCACCGCCACCCCCGAGGCCCACCGCGCCTTCCTCAACACCGACGCCGCCAACTCCACCACCCTGGAGGCACGATGACCACCGTCGTCCTGGACCAGCTCGTCCCCGCCCGCGCCGGCTGGTCGGCCGTCGTGCGGCGCGGACAGCTGCTCACCATCACCGACCTGGCGGGCAACCAGGCGGTCGACTGCCTCCTCTACGACGCCCACGACACCACCGTCCGCTACAGCGCCCCCGACACCCTGCAGGCCCAGGGCTCGCTCTTCCTCACCAAGGGCAGCGTGCTGCTCTCCGACGAGCACACCCCGCTGATGACGGTGCTGGCCGACGACTGCGGCCGGCACGACACCGTCGGCGGCGCCTGCTCCAAGGAGTCCAACACCCTGCGCTACGGCCACCACACCTGGTCCCAGCACGCCTGCGTGGAGAACTTCCTTGCCGAGGGCGCCCGCTGGGGCCTGGGCAAGCGTGACCTGGTGAGCAACATCAACTGGTACATGAACGTGCCGGTCGAGGCCGACGGCACCCTCGGCATCGTGGACGGGCTCTCCTCGCCCGGGCTGAAGGTCGTCCTGCGGGCCGAGAGGGACGTCCTCGTCCTGGTCTCCAACTGCCCGCAGATCAACAACCCCTGCAACGGCTTCGACCCGACGCCGGTCCAGATGACGATCAGCGAGGACTGAGCCGATGACCTACGACACCCTGCTGATCGCCAACCGGGGCGAGATCGCCGTCCGCGTCATCCGCACCGCCCGCCGGCTCGGCCTGCGGACGGTCGCGGTGTTCTCCGACCCCGACCGCTCGGCGCCGCACGTCCGGCTGGCCGACTACGCCGTGCGGCTCGGCCCGGCCCCCGCCAAGGACAGCTACCTCCGGGCCGACCTGGTGCTCGGTGCCGCCCTGGACAGCGGGGCCGGCGCGGTCCACCCCGGCTACGGGTTCCTCTCCGAGGACGCCGGGTTCGCCCGCCGGGTCGAGGCCGCCGGCCTGGCCTTCGTCGGGCCCACCCCGCAGCAGCTGGAGGTGTTCGGCGCCAAGCACACCGCCCGGGCCGCCGCCGAGGCCGCCGGCGTCCCGCTGCTGCCCGGCACCGGGCTGCTCCCGGGCCTGGACGAGGCGCTGGTCGCCGCCGAGTCCGTGGGCTACCCGGTGATGCTCAAGGCCACCGGCGGCGGCGGCGGGATCGGCATGCAGGCCTGCCGCTCGGCGGCCGAACTCACCGACGCCTGGGAGCGGGTGCAGCGGGTCGCCGCCGCCAGCTTCTCGACGGCCGGCGTGTTCCTGGAACGCCTGGTGGAGCGGGCCCGGCACGTCGAGGTGCAGGTCTTCGGGGACGGCACCGGCCGGGTCGTCACCCTCGGCGACCGGGACTGCTCGCTCCAGCGCCGCAACCAGAAGGTGCTGGAGGAAGCCCCCGCCCCCGGCCTGCCCGACCGGGTCCGCGCCCAACTCGCCGACTCCGCAAGGGCCTTGTGCGCCGGGGTGGACTACCGGTCGGCGGGCACGGTCGAGTACGTCTACGACGCCGTCCGCGAGGAGGCGTACTTCCTGGAGGTCAACACCCGTCTGCAGGTGGAACACCCGGTGACCGAGGCGGTGCACGGCGTCGACCTGGTGGAGTGGATGCTGCGCCTGGCCCAGGGCGACACCGGGGTGGTCCGCGAGGTCGGCCCGCCGGTCGGCCACGCCGTCGAGGCACGGATCTACGCCGAGGACCCGAGCCGCGACCACCGGCCCAGCGCCGGCCTGCTCACCGAGGTGACCTTCCCCGCGAGCGCCCGGGTCGACGCCTGGGTGGAGACCGGCACCGAGGTCACCACCTCCTACGACCCGATGCTCGCCAAGGTGATCGTGCACGGCACCGACCGCGAGCACGCGCTGGCCGAACTCACCACCGCCCTGGCGGGCACCAGGATCGAGGGCATCGAGACCAACCTCGGCCTGCTGCGCGCCGTTCCCTCCGTCGAGGCCGTCCGCGCCGCCGCGCACCACACCGCGACGCTCGCCGGTGTCACCGACCCCACGCCCCGGATCGAGGTGGTGCGGGCCGGCACCCTCACCTCCGTCCAGGACTGGCCCGGCCGCACCGGGTACTGGCACGTCGGGGTGCCGCCCTGCGGGCCGATGGACGACCTGTCGTTCCGGCTCGGCAACCGGGCCCTCGGCAACCCCGAGGGCCTGCCCGGCCTCGAATGCACCCTGCAGGGCCCCGCCCTGCGCTTCACCCACCCGACCTGGGTCTGCGTGACCGGCGCCCCCGCCGCCGTCACCGTGGACGACCGGCCCGTCCCGCAGTGGGAGCCCGTCCTCGTGCCGGCCGGCGCCGTGCTCGACCTCGCCGCCCCGCCCGGCCCCGGCCTGCGCACCTACCTGCTGCTCGCGGGCGGCCTGGACGTCCCCCGGTTCCTCGGCAGCGCCGCCACCTTCACCCTCGGCAAGTTCGGCGGCCACGGCGGCCGGGCGCTGCGGGCCGGCGACGTCCTGCACGGCGGCGCCGGCGGCCCGAACCCCGCCTTCGCCCCCGTCCCGCCGGCCGAGCGCCCGGAGTTCGGCACCGTCTGGGAGCTGCCGGCCGCCGAAGGCCCGCACGCCGCACCGGAGTTCTTCACCGAGCAGGACGTGGAGACCTTCTACGCGGCCGACTGGAAGGTCCACTTCAACAGCGCCCGCACCGGCGTACGGCTGGTCGGCCCCAAGCCCGCCTGGGCGCGGACCGACGGCGGCGAGGCCGGCCTGCATCCCTCCAACATCCATGACACCCCGTACTCCGTCGGTGCCGTCGACTACACCGGCGACATGCCCGTCCTGCTCGGCCCGGACGGCCCCTCGCTCGGCGGCTTCGTCTGCCCGGCCACCGTCGTCACCGGCCAGCGCTGGAAGCTCGGCCAGCTGCGCCCGGGCGACACCGTCCGCTTCGTGCCGGTCACCCTGGACGCCGCAGCCGGCCTGCGCCGCTCCCCCGCCGCGGCGCCCGCGCCCTCCCGCTCGCCGATCACCGACGGCGGCGTGCTGGGCCGGCTGCCCGCCACGGCGGACCGGCCGAGCGTCACCTACCGGCGCAGCGGCGACGACAACCTGCTGGTCGAGTACGGGCCGATGCAGCTGGACCTGGCCCTGCGGATGCGGGTGCACGCGCTGGCCGAACGGCTGGCCGCCGAGCAGCCGGCCGGAATGCTGGGCCTCACCCCGGGGATCCGCTCGCTCCAGGTGCACACCGACCCGGACGTCCTGCCCGTTCCCCGGCTGCTGGAACTGGTCCGGGAGATCGAGGCCGCGCTGCCCGCCACCGGCGAGCTGCGGGTGCCCAGCCGGACGGTCCACCTGCCGCTCTCCTGGGACGACCCGGCGACCCGCGAGGCGATCACCCGGTACATGGCGGGCGTGCGGGACGACGCCCCGTGGTGCCCGTGGAACATCGAGTTCATCCGCCGGATCAACGGCCTGGAGTCGGTCGAGGACGTGTACCGGACGGTCTTCGACGCCGAGTACCTGGTGCTGGGCCTGGGCGACGTCTACCTGGGCGCACCGGTCGCCACCCCGCTCGACCCCCGGCACCGGCTGGTCACCACCAAGTACAACCCCGCCCGTACCTGGACGGCCGAGAACTCGGTCGGCATCGGCGGCGCCTACCTCTGCGTGTACGGGATGGAGGGGCCGGGCGGGTACCAGTTCGTCGGCCGGACGGTGCAGATGTGGTCCGGCTGGCAGCAGCGCGGGCCGTTCACCCCGGGCGCGCCCTGGCTGCTGCGGTTCTTCGACCGGATCAGGTGGTACCCGGTGTCGGCGGACGAACTGCTGGAGATGCGGGCCGACATGGCCGCCGGGCGGCTGGAACTGAAGGTGGAGGAGGGTGAGTTCGCGCTCGCCGACCATCTGCGCTTCCTGGCCGAGAACGCCGGCCCGATCGAGGACTTCCGGGCGGTGCAGGCCGCCGCCTTCGGCGCCGAGCGCCAGGCCTGGGAGGAGGCGGGCGAGTTCGACCGCGCCGAGAGTGCCGCCGCCGAGGTGCCGGGGCCGGTCCGGCAGGTCCTCGCGCCGCCCGGCGGGGCGGTGGTCGAGGCCGAATTCACCGCCTGCGTCTGGAAGGTGGATGTCAGGGCGGGCGAGAGCGTCCGTCAGGGGCAGCAGTTGATGGCCTTGGAGGCGATGAAGATGGAGTCCCCGGTGTTCGCCGCGCGCGACGGCGTGGTGGCGGAGCTGCTGGTGGGACCGGGCGACCAGGTGGAGGCCGGCTCCCCGCTGGTCGTGCTGGCCGCCGTCCCGGCGGAGGTGGCGGCGTGACGGCGGCCGGGGCGGCGGCGGAGCCGGCGGCCGGGGGCGCCGTGCGGCGGGTGCGCGAGGCGTACCGGCGGATCGACCAGGCGGACCGGCCGGAGGTCTGGATCGGTCTGCGGCCGCAGGACGAGGTGGAGCGGGAGGCCGCCGGGGTGGACGCCCGCCGGGCCGCCGGGGCCTACCTGCCCCTGGCGGGAACGGTGTTCGCGGTGAAGGGCAACATCGACCTGGCAGGCCTGCCGACCACCGCCGGCTGTCCGTCCTTCGCCTACCTGCCCGAGGCGGACGCCCCCGCGGTGGCCCGGCTGCGGGCGGCCGGCTCGGTGCCGCTCGGCACCACCAACCTCGACCAGTTCGCCACCGGCCTGGTCGGCACCCGCAGCCCGTACGGCGCGGTGCGGAGCGCCGTCGACCCGGCCCGGGTGTCGGGCGGCTCCAGCTCCGGTTCGGCGGTCGCGGTCGCCCTGGGCCTGGTCGACCTGGCGCTCGGGACGGACACCGCCGGCTCCGGCCGGGTGCCGGCCGCCTTCAACGGCGTCGTCGGGCTGAAGCCGACCGGCGGCGTGGTGCCGACCACCGGCGTGGTCCCGGCCTGCCGCAGCCTGGACTGCGTCTCGGTGTTCGCCCGGTCCGTCGACGTGGCCGAACTCGCGTACGGGATCGTCGCCGACCCCGTCCCGGTCGGCCCGGCGCCGCGCCGCCCGGGGCCCTGGCGGATCGCGGTGCCCGCGCCGGAGCAGCTCGGGGAGCTGGACGAGGGCTGGCCGGCCGCCTACCTGGCCGCCGTGGACCGGCTCACGGCGGCCGGCGCCGAACGGGCCGACATCGACCTGGCCCCGTTCGGCGCGGTGGCGAGGATGCTCTACGAGGGCGCCTTCGTGGCCGAACGCTACGACGCGGTGGGCGAGTTCATCGAGAAGCAGGCCGCGGCACCCGATCTCGACCCGGTGGTGCGCCGGATCATCACCGCCGGCCGTGACATCCCCGCGCACCGGCTGTACCGCGACCTGGCGGAGCTGTCCCGGCTGCGGGACCTCGCCCTGGCCGAACTGGGGGAGGCGGACGCCCTGTTGCTGCCCACCACGCCGGGCCACCCGACCCTGGCGGAGGTCGCCGCCGATCCGGTGGGGGCCAACAGCCGGCTCGGCCGGTTCACCAACTCGACCAACCTGCTCGGGCTCTGCGCCATCGCGGTGCCGGCCGGGCAGGTCCGCGGTCTGCCGTTCGGGGTGATGCTGATCGGCCGCCCGCACACCGAGTCCCGGCTGGCTGTCCTGGCCCGACTGCTCGCCGCTCCACCGGCGCCGGCCGCCGCGCAGACGTCCGGACCGACGGCAGCAGCGCCGGCCGGGCCGCCGATGGTCCGGCTCGCGGTGCTCGGGGCGCACCTCACCGGCCAGCCCCTGAACGGCCAACTGCTGGCGCTGGGCGCCACCTTGGCCAGTAGCACCCGGACGGCGCCGGACTACCGCCTGTACGCCCTGGACACCGCCCCGGCCAAGCCCGGCCTGGTCCGGGTGCCGTCCGGCGGAGAATCCGTCGAGGCGGAGGTCTGGGAGCTGCCGGCTGCCGGCCTCGGCACGCTGACCGCCGCTCTGCCCGAGCCGATGGCGATCGGGTCCGTCCGCCTCGCCGACGGCAGCCGGGTCGCGGGGTTCCTCTGCGAGCCGGCCGCGCTGGCCGGCGCCGAGGACATCACCGGGTACGGCGGCTGGCGCGGCTACCTCGCCGCGCGCGAACCGTCCTGACCGCACGCGCACCGTCCTGACCCGGCGGCCGGACGGTCCGGGAGCCGTCCGGGCCGTCCGGAGCCGTCCGGCGGCGGCTCAGCGGTCCCCGCGCCGGATCAGCCCGCGGGTGGTCGCCGCCCGCACCGCGGCCGTCCGGGAGTCCACCCCCAGCTTGGTGTAGATGTGCACCAGGTGGGACTTCACGGTCGCCTGGCTGAGGTGCAGCTGCTGGCTGACCTGCTGGTTGGTCAGCCCGGCGGCGACCAGGCCCAGGACTTCGGTCTCCCGGGCGCTGAGCGCGGCCGAGGGCGTGCGCATCCGCTCCAGCAGGCGGTCGGCCACCGTGGCGGCCAGGGCGGAGCGGCCGGCGGCGGCGGCCCGGACGGCCTGCGCCAGCTCCTCCGGCGGCGCGTCCTTCAGCAGGTAGCCGGTGGCGCCCGCCTCCAGCGCGGGCACCGTGTCGGCGTCGGTGTCGTAGGTGGTGACGATCAGCACCCGGGGGGCGCCCGGCCGGGCGGTGATCGCGGCGGTGGCCTGGGCGCCGTTCATCCCCCGGCCGAACTGGAGGTCCATCAGCACCACGTCGACGTCCGGCCGGGCGGCCAGCTGGACGGCCTGCTCGGCGGTGGCCGCCTCCGCGACGACCACCAGGTCCGGCTCGCCCTCCAGGACGGCCCGCAGCCCGGCCCGCACCACCGGGTGGTCGTCGGCGAGCAGCAGCCGGATCGGCGCGGCGGGGGCGTCCCCGGGCCCGGCCGGCGGGACGACGGGACGGACGGGGTCGCTCATGGGCCCTCCTCGGCCGGTTCGGGCAGCAGGACGGCCAGCGCGGTGCCCTGGCCGGGGGCGGACTCCACGGTGAAGGTCCCGCCGAGGGCGCGGGCCCGGGCCCGCATGGCGGGCAGGCCGAACCCTCCGTCGCCGGTACCGGGCGCGGGCACGGCGGCCGGGTCGAAGCCGGTGCCGTCGTCGAAGACGTCCAGGGCGACCTCGGAGTCCATGTAGCTCAGGGTGACCTCCGCGTGCGAGGCCCGGGCGTGCCGGACGGTGTTCGCCAGCGCCGACTGGGCGATCCGCAGCAGCGCCACCTCGTGCGCCCCGGGCAGCGGCGCCGGGTCGCCGGAGAGGTGGAACCGCACGGGCACGCCGCTGTGCTCGGCGGTGGTGGCGCAGAGCCGCTCCAGCGCGGCGGGCAGCGAGGAGCCGTCGAGGTCCGGCGGGGTGAGCGCGCGGACGAAGCGGCGGGCTTCGGCGAGGTTGTCCTGCGCGGCCTGCCGGGCCTGCTCCACGTAACCGGCGGCGGCCTCGGTGCGGTCGGGCAGCGCCCGGCCGGCGGCCCGCAGCAGCAACTGGATGCTGGACAGGCTCTGCGCCAGGGTGTCGTGGATCTCCCGGGCCAGGCGCTCGCGCTCGGCCAGCACGCCGGCGGTGTGGTGGGCGGCGGCCAGGTCGGCGCGGGCGGCGCTCAGCTCGTCGATCAGCCGCCGGCGCTCCTCGCTCTCCTGGTAGAGCGCCTGGTAGCCGAGCACGGTGGCGACGGCGACGGCCGCGCCGAGGGTCGGCCCGATGACCGCCGCGAGGTCGAAGCGGTGCTGGTGCCAGCTGAAGCCGAGGACGGCGGCCGCCGTGGTGAGCGCCACGGCGGCGAGCCCCGAGCGGCGCCCGAGCAGGTGCAGTTGGAGGAAGAACAGCGGGAAGGCGAGCCAGACGCCGTCC
Source organism: Kitasatospora herbaricolor (assembly GCF_030813695.1). Classification (NCBI taxonomy): domain Bacteria; kingdom Bacillati; phylum Actinomycetota; class Actinomycetes; order Kitasatosporales; family Streptomycetaceae; genus Kitasatospora; species Kitasatospora herbaricolor. Next base: position 7,512,565 of record NZ_JAUSVA010000002.1, on the reverse strand, counting down.
TGGGTGAGGGCCAGCAGGACCAGCCAGGCCGCGGTCAGCGCGCCGAGCCAGAGCACCGAGCCGGTCCGCGAGCGGCGGACGGCGCCGAGCAGGGGGCCGGCCGCGTAGACGGCGCCCGTCGCGAGGGCGGCGGCGATGACGGCCGCCGGCCGGGAGCTGTGGACGGTGGAGCGGGCGACGGCCAGCGCGAGCAGGCCGGCCACCAGCAGGTGCAGACAGATCCGGAGCACGGCGGCGACGGGGGTGAGTGAACGGTCGGTCGCCATCCCTCCAGGCTAGGCGCCCGCGCGGTGGCCCGGCATCAATCGAAAGGTTGACCTGCGGTTGTGTCCTTCGATGCGGAGGATCCAATCCCCGGTGCGATGCCGGAGCCCAGGCTCCGCGGCGAGATTGGTGGGCGTCAACCCGTTGCCGAGGGAAAGGCCCGTCGTGTTCGTCGCCCGGAGGGACCTGGGGTTCGCCAAGGGGCGGTTCGCCCTGATGGGGACCGTCATCGTACTGATCACCGTGCTGGTGGGCCTGCTCTCCGGCCTGACCGCCGGACTGGGCCGGCAGAACATCTCCGCGATCACCGGCCTGCCCGCCGACCGGCTGGTCTTCTCGGCCCCGGCCGACGGGCAGAAACTCTCCTTCACGGACTCGCAGGTGAACCCGGCGCAGTGGGACGGCTGGGCCGCCGTCCCCGGCGTACGGTCGGCCGAGCCGCTGGGCATCGGCACCGCCAGGGCCACCGCCGGTGCGCGTACCGCCGCGCTCTCCGCCTTCGGGGTCCCGGCCGGCTCGGCGCTGGCGCCGGGCGGCGACCTGCTCGCCCCGGGCCGGGTGGTGCTGTCCGCGTCCGCCGCGAAGGACCTGGACGTCCGGGCCGGCTCGACGCTGGCCCTGGCGGGCCGTGAGCTGACCGTCGCCGCCGTCTCGGGCGACGCCGCGTTCAGCCACCTCCCGGTCGTCTGGACCAGCCTGGCCGACTGGCAGCTGCTCGCTCCACCCGCAGCCGGCTCCCCCGGATCCGGCACCGGCGCCGCCACCGGCACGGGCGAGCACGCCACGGTGATCGCCCTGTCGCTCTCCTCGGCCGACGGCCTCGCCGACGCCGACCGCCGCTTCGCCACCAAGGCACTCACCCCGGACGACTCGCTCGCCGCGATCGGCTCCTACACCTCCGAGAACGGCTCGCTGCAGCTGATGCGGGGCTTCCTGTTCGCCATCTCGGCCCTGGTCGTCGGCGCCTTCTTCACCGTCTGGACGATCCAGCGCAGCGGGGACGTCGCCGTCCTGAAGGCGCTCGGCGCCTCCACCGGCTACCTGCTGCGGGACGCGCTCGGCCAGGCCGTGCTGCTGCTGGTGGCGGGCACCGCCGTGGGCACCGCGATCGCGGTCGGGGTGGGCGCGGCCGTCGGCTCCGCCGTGCCCTTCGTGCTGGACGCGCCGACGGTGCTGGTGCCCGCCGCCGTGATGACCGGCCTCGGCGCGCTCGGCGCCGGGCTCTCGATCCGCCGCATCACCTCCGTCGACCCGCTGACCGCCCTGGGGAGCGCCCGATGAGCCTGCAGCTCGCGAACATCACCCTCACCTACCCGGACGGCGACGGCCGGCTGACCGCCCTCGACGACGTCTCGCTGGACGTCCCGGCGGGCACCGTCACCGCGGTGGTCGGCCCGTCCGGCTCGGGGAAGTCCAGCCTGCTGGCGGTGGCCGCCACCCTGATCGCCCCGGACCGCGGGCGGGTCGTGCTGGACGGCGTGGACACCGGCGGCCTGGACCGCGCCGGGCTGAGCACCCTGCGCCGGCAGCGGATCGGCATCGTCTTCCAGCAGCCGAACCTGCTGCCCTCGCTGACCGCCGCCGAGCAGCTCCAGGTGATGGCCCACCTGGACGGCCGCTCCCCGCGCGCCGCCCGCGCCCGCGCGCTGGAGCTGCTGGCGGCGGTCGGCCTGCCGGATCTCGCCGGCCGGCGTCCGCACCAGCTCTCCGGCGGGCAGCGCCAGCGGGTGAACATCGCCCGGGCCCTGATGAACGACCCGACCGTGCTGCTGGTGGACGAGCCGACCAGCGCCCTGGACCACGAACGCGGCGCGGCGGTGATCGACCTGATCACCGGCCTCACCCACCGCCGGGCCACCGCCACCGTGCTGGTCACCCACGACCGGACCCACCTGACCGCCGTCGACCAGGTCGCCGAGGTGCACGACGGGCGGCTGACCGTGCCGGCCCGGATCTGACGCCGGCGTCCCCGGCCGGTCCGCCGGCCGGGGACGTCCTGGGCTGTGCTACTTCTCGGGGCCGAGCACGGTGTCGACGGAGAGCGTCACCGGCGCGCCGACGGAGGCCGGCAGTTCGAAGCTCTGCCCGGGGTGGTGCACCGCGTGGAGGCGGTACTCGCCGTCCGAGGGATCGGTGAGCACCCGGACCTTCCGGTACTTCCGGTCGACGACCACGTACACCGGGACACCGGCGCCGGCGTAGGCCGTGGGCTTGATCTTCAAGTCGTAGTCGTGGTTGGAGGAGGTCACCTCCAGGACCAGACGGAACACGCCCGGGTCGCAGCAGTTGTTGTCGGCGTAGTGCTCGTCGATGTCCCCGTCCACCACAGCCAGGTCCGGAACGGCGTAGTCGGACGGGCCGTTCGGCAACCGGAGCCCGATGCCCTGGAGCACCTGTGTCTCCTCGCCATGAAGACCGGCTGCCAGAAACGGGACCATGATGTCGGTCAGCGACCGGCTGTGAGGAGCATTCGGGGGCGGCGTCGCCGCGATCTGGCTCCCGATGATCTCGACCCGGTACCCGACCAGCTGCTCGGAGATCAGGTCAGCCGCTTCGAGCAGCGTCGGCGGCCCGAAGGGCTGTTCCACTGCTGCGGCGGAATGGAGTTCGTCCTGGCTGCCGATGTCGGGACCATCATCGTAGGACGCACCGGCCGCCGCGGGGCCGCACGGCCGGCTTCACCCGGACGAGTGCCGTCAGCGCGCCCGGAGCCGCAGCGCGGGGCGCTCCTCCTCGGCGTCCGCGCGGCCCTCGGCCCAGAGCGAGCGGACGTGGCCGAGGTGGCGGGACATGCACTCCTCGGCGGCGTCGGCGTCGCCGGAGATCATCAGGTCGAGCAGTTCCAGGTGCTCCTCGGCGGAGGAGACCAGCTCGCCGCGGGCGTCGAGGCGGGTGAGGCCGTAGAGGCGGGATCTCTTGCGGAGGTCGCCGACCACCTCGACCAACCGGGCGTTGCCGGCCAGGCCGAGCAGGTCCAGGTGGAACCGGCGGTCGGCCTCCAGGTAGCCGATCAGGTCGTGCCGGCCCGCGGCGTCGACGATGGCCTGGGCGGCCGGGCGCAGCCGCTCCAGCTGCTCCGGGGTGGCCGAGCGGGTGACCCGGCCGACGGTCGGCACCTCGATCAGGGCGCGGATCTCGGTGAAGTCGTCGAGGTCGCCCTCGGTGAGTTCGGTGACCCGGAACCCCTTGTTGCGGACGGCCTCGACCAGCCCCTCGCGGGCCAGGTCCAGCATGGCCTCGCGGACGGGGGTGGCGGAGACGCCGAAGTCGGCGGCGAGCGCGGGGGCCGAGTAGACGACGCCGGGGCGCAGTTCGCCGGAGATCAGGGCGGCTCGCAGGGCGTGGGCGACCTGGTCGCGCAGCCGCTCCTGGACGGAGATCAGGTTGCGGGGTTTGAGGTCGGCCATGGTGTTCCTCCGGCTGGTCGCAGGCCACCATTGTACAATGTCACGTTACGTGCGTTGTACAACATTCCAGCATCCGCGCCGGGCGGCCCGCCGCGCGCCCCCATCGTGGCAGCGCCCGCCGCCCGCCACAACGCCCCGGCCGGAACGGGACGTCAGGCCGCGCCCCCGCGCCGGTACATCTCGGCCGCCACCGCCAGGTCCTCCCAGGCCTGGCCGACGCTCTTGAAGAAGCGCGGCCGGCCGGCCGGCACCGGGGCCTTCCCGTTCACCAGCTCGGCCAGGTTGTGCGGCGACCCGGCGGCCGGCCCCGCCAGCAGCAGGTCGCCGGCCTCCCGCCCGGCCGCCGCGCGCGCCTCCACGTACAGCTCCGACCGGCTGACCAGCGCGGTGTCCACCTCCCGGGCGTCCGGCTCGTGGGAGCCGACCGCCGCGACGGCGGCGTGCGCCGGCACCAGCGCGCCGTCGAACAGGGGCGTGCGCGCCGTGGTGCAGCAGACCACCACGTCCGCCTCGGCGACCGCCTCCGGCGTCCCGGTGGCGGCGGCCGGGCCGCGCTCCCGCGCGTACCGGACCAGCGCCTCGGCCGGCCCCGCGCTGCGGGCGACCACGGTGACCCGGGTCAGCGGGCGGATCGCCAGCACCGCGTCCAGGTGCCCGTAGGCCTGCGGTCCGGCGCCGAACAGGACGAGGTGCGCCGCCTGCGGGACGGCGAGCCGGCGCAGCGCGACGGCGGTGACGGCGGGGGTGCGCAGCGCGGTGAGGGCCGCGCCGTCGTACAGCGCCAGCGGTTGCAGGGTGGGCCCGTCCAGCAGCAGGTAGCTGCCGGTGATCCGGGGCAGCCCGCGGGCCGGGTTGGCCGGGGCGACACCCGCGATCTTGACGCCCGCGTAGGCGGCCGAGGCCGCGGGCATCAGCAGCAGCTCGCCGGCCGGGACGGGCAGGCCGGTCCGGGGCGGGCACTCCTCGGGGTCGAGCCCCTCGGCCAGCACCCGTTCGATCGCGTCGGCGGCCTCGGCCGGGGTCAGCGGGGCGGTCGGGGTCAGCGGCGCGGTGGGGCGGCGGGCGGTCATCGGCGGTCGGTCATGGCAGCAGGAATCCGGTTCCGAGAGAGTCGTGCGGGTCCAGGACGAAGCGGTGCTCGCCGGTGCGGTGGGCGGTGCCGGTGACCTCGGTGAGCAGGCCGTCCGGGTGGTCGCCGGCGAGGCGCCCTGTGAACACCGTGCCGATCACCGATTCGTGGCGCAACTCCTCCCCCGGCGCGATCCGGCCCTCGGCGGCGAGCACTGCCAGCCGCGCGGACGTGCCGGAGCCGCACGGGGAGCGGTCGATCTGGCCGTCCGCGAAGACGGTGACGTTGCGCTGCGCGGGGCCGGCCGGGGTGTCGGGCAGCTCGTCGAAGAGGATCACGCCGTAGACGCCGGACAGCCGCGGGTCGCCCGGGTGCCGGGTGGCCTCCGCGCCGGCCAGCGCGGCGCGGATCTCCCGGCCGGCGGCGGTGAGTTCGGGCAGCAGGGCGGGGGTGACGGCGAGGCCGAGGGCGGCCGCCGGGACGGCCGCGTAGCAGGCGCCGGCGTGGGCCACCGAGACCTCGACGGTCCCGCGCGAGGTGGTGACCGGCAGCTTCGCGGCGGTGACCAGGGCCGGCACGTTGTGGAAGGTGACCGCGGTGGTGCGGCCGGCCGCACGGTGGACGGTGGCGGTGACCCGCCCGGAGGGCACGTCGATCCGGACCGCGACCCGCCCGTCCGCGGGGGCCGGCACCAGACCGGAGTCGACGGCCCAGGCGCCGAGCGCGATGGTGCCGTGCCCGCAGGCGGTCGAGTAGCCGTCCTTGTGCCAGAAGAGCACGCCCAGGTGGGCCCCCTCGTCGTCCGGCGGCACGATGAAGCCGCCGTACATGCCGGCGTGGCCGCGCGGCTCGCGGCCGAGCAGCTGCCGGACGGTGTCAAGCGGACCGGGCCGGGGCGTCCCCGCACCGCCGGGGCCGAGCGCGAAGGCGCGGCGTTCGGCGACGCTGTCACCGGGCACGGCCGGCAGGCCCGCGGTGACGATCCGGAACGGCTCCCCCGCGCAGTGGTAGTCGACGGCCTCGACCGGGCCGGCGAGGGGGTCCCGGGGATCCTGCCCGGCCATCAGGCGGCCTCCGCCGGGAGCAGGGTGACGGTCCGGCCGACGGTGTAGAAGTCCAGGGCCGCCTGGCCCTGCTCGCGGTCGCCGTGGATCGCGGCGCCGGTGCCGCCGAACGGCAGGTGGAAGTCGACGCCGCTGGAGGGGGCGTTGATCCGGATCATGCCGGCCTCCAGCCGGTCGGCGGCGGCCAGCGCGGTGTCGAGGTCCCGGGTGTGGACGGAGGTGGCGAGGCTGTGCCGGGTGTCGTTGGCCAGCGCCAGGGCCTCGTCGAGGTCGGCGGCGGGCAGCAGGACCGCGACCGGGCCGAAGAACTCCTCGGTGCGCAGCGGGTGCCCGGCCGGCACGTCCGCCAGCAGGGCGGGTTCGAGGTACCAGCCGTCCCGTTCCGGGACTCCGGCGCCGGCCAGCACGGTGGCGCCCTGCTCCCTGGCCGAGCCGATCGCACCGGTCAGCCGCTCCCGGGCGGCGGCCGAGATGAGCGGGCCGCAGAGGCTCTCCAGCGCGGCCGGCCCGGCGAGGGCGGTGAGCGCCTTGGTGAGCGCCTCGCGCAGCGGCCCGTAGGCGGCACCGACCGCGATCACCCGGCTGGTGGCGGTGCACTTCTGGCCCGCGTACCCGGCGATCGCGGCCGCCAGGTGGGTGGCGGCCTGCTCGATGTCGGCGTCGGGCAGCACCAGGGCGGAGTTCAGCCCGCCCAGCTCGGCCTGGACGGGGACGCCGCGCTCGGTGGCGGCGTGCACCACGGCCCGGCCGACCGCGGTGGAGCCGGTGAACGAGACCACGTCGGCGGCCCGGACCAGCGCCTCGCCCTCCTCGGCGCCGCCCGGTACCACCGTCAGCACCCCCGCGGGCAGGCCGGCCAGTTCGGCCAGCCGCAGGGCGCAGGCGGTGGCCTCGGGCGCGGGCTTGAGCAGCACGGTGTTCCCGGCCGCGAGCGCGGGGGCGGCCTTCCAGACGGGGATCGCCAGCGGGAAGTTCCACGGGGTGATCAGCCCGGCCACGCCGTAGGGGCGGCGCCGGGTGAGCAGCAGCCCCCGGCCGGCGGCCGGCTCGTGCACGGCGCCGGTGGGCGCGTACGGCGTCTGGGCGTAGTAGCGCCAGATCGCGGCGGTCCTGGCGACCTCGCCGCGGGCCTCGGCGGCCGGCTTGCCGACCTCCCGGACGATCAGCGCGGTGAGCTCGTCCGCGTGCGCCTCGACGGCCTCGGCCGCCCGGGTGAGGGCGGCGGAGCGGGCGGCGGCGCCGGCCGCCGCCCAGTCGGGCTGGGTCGCGCGGGCCCGGGCGGCGGCGGCCGCGACGCCCGGGGCGCCCGGGGCCGGGACGCTGATCACCAGGTCGGCGGGGTCGGCGGGGTTGCGGGAGGTGACGGTCACGACGGGGCCTTTCGGGGCTGGGGCCGGGTGGCGGCGGCCGGGGCGGAGCTCAGAGCAGGAACCCGGCGGGGAAGGGATCGCTCGGGTCGAGGAAGTACTGGGCGGTCCCGGTGATCCAGGCCCGGCCGGTGACGGTGGGCACCACCGCGGGCCGGCCGGCCACGGTGGTCTCGGCGACCAGGCGGCCGGTGAAGCTGGTGCCGATGAAGGAGTCGTTGCGGAAGTCCCGGCCGATCGGCAGTTCGCCGCGGGCGTGCAGCTGGGCCATCCGGGCCGAGGTGCCGGTGCCGCACGGCGAGCGGTCGAACCAGCCGGGGTGGATGGCCATCGCGTGCCGGGAGTGCTCGGCGGTGGAGCCGGGGGCGAGCAGCTGGACGTGGTGGCAGCCCCGGATCGACGGGTCCTCCGGGTGGACGGGCGGCTCCGCGTTGATGACGTCCATCAGGGCGAGCCCGGCCGCCAGGATGTCGTCCTTGCGCTCGCGCTCGAAGGGCAGCCCGAACTCGGCGAGCGGCAGCACGGCGTAGAAGTTGCCGCCGTAGGCGAGGTCGTAGCCGACGGTGCCGTACCCGGGCACCTCGGCCTTGCGGTCGAGCGCGACGGCGTACGAGGGGACGTTGCGGATCGTCACGGCGACGGCGGCGCCGTCCTCGACCCGCACCTCGGCGACGACCAGCCCGGCGGGGGTGTCCAGGCGGACGGTGGTGACCGGCTCGACCACCTCGACCATGCCGGTCTCGACCAGGACCGTGGCGACGCCGATGGTGCCGTGCCCGCACATCGGCAGCAGCCCGGAGACCTCGATGAAGAGCACCCCGAAGTCGGCGTCCGGCCGGGTGGGCGGCTGCAGCACGGCGCCGCTCATCGCGGCGTGGCCGCGCGGCTCGTACATCAGCAGGGTGCGGAAGTGGTCGAGGTGCTGCTGGAAGTGGACCCGGCGCTCGGCCATGGTGGCGCCGGGGACGACGCCGAACCCGCCGGTGACGACCCGGGTCGGCATGCCCTCGGTGTGGGAGTCGACGGCGTGGAAGACGTGGCGGCTGCGCATGGGTGGGCTCCCGTGGGGGTGAGGGTGGGCGGGCGCCGGGCCGGCTGCCGTCGCAGCCGGCCCGTGGGTCCTGCGGGACCGTCGCCGGTCAGGCGAGCCCCTCGGCGAGGGCCTTCTCGGTGGCGGCGCGGACGGCGGCCTCGGTCTCCGGCGGGAGCGGTCCGCGCGGGGGGCGGGTCGGGCCGCCGGGCAGTCCGGCGATGTCCATGGAGAGCTTGATGGCCTGGACGAACTCCGTCCTGGAGTCCCAGCGCAGCAGCGGGTGCAGGGCCTTGTAGAGCGACAGCGCGGTCTCCAGGTCCTGGGCCAGCGCGGCCCGGTAGAGCGCCACCGAGGCCTCGGGGAGGGCGTTGGGGTAGCCCGCGATCCAGCCGACGGCGCCGGCCAGGGCGAGCTCCAGCAGCACGTCGTCGGCGCCGATCAGCAGGTCGAGGCCGGGGGCCAGTTCGGCGATCTCGTAGGCCCGCCGGACGTCGCCGCTGAACTCCTTGACGGCCACGATCGAGCCCTCGCCGTGCAGTTGGGCCAGCAGGGCGGGCACCAGGTCGACCTTGGTGTCGAACGGGTTGTTGTACGCGACCACCGGCAGGCCGGCGGCGGCCACCTCGGCGTAGTGGGCCCGGACGGTGGCGTGGTCGGCCCGGTAGGCGTTGGGCGGCAGCAGCAGGACGGACCCGGCGCCGGCCTCGGCGGCCTGCTCCGTCCAGCGGCGGGACTCCGCGCTGCCGTACGCGGCGACGCCCGGCATCACCCGGGCCCCGTCGCCGGCCGCCTCCACGGCGGTGGTGACGATCCGGGCCCGCTCCTCGGCGGTGAGGGTCTGGTACTCGCCGAGCGAGCCGTTGGGGACGACGCCGTCGCAGCCGGCGTCGATCAGCCGGCGCACGTGCTCGGCGTAGGCGTCGTAGTCGACGGAGAGGTCGGCGCGCAGCGGGGTCGTGGTGGCGACCATGATTCCGCGCCAGGGGCGGGCGGTGTCGTGCGGGGTGTTGGACACGGCATTACTCCTTGGTGAGGTGTGACATTTTATTAGCGGACGCAGTCGGTGACAAGGGCCCGCCGCGGCGGGTCTCAGCGCTGCGGGCCTGCCGACCGCCCAGGACCAGCGGGCTGCCCGAACCGTCCGAGCTGCCCGAGCGGCACCGGCACCGCCAGCGGACGGCTGTCCGGCCCGGCCGCCGGGCCGCCCGCCAGGCAGGCCACCGCGGAGCCGCACATCCGGCCCTGGCACCAGCCCATCCCGGCCCTGGTCAGCAGCTTGACCGTACGGGCGTCGCCCGCGCCGAGCGCGTCCACCGCCTCGCCGATCCGCCCGGCCGTGACCTCCTCGCAGCGGCAGACCTCGGTGTCCGGCCGCAGCCAGCCCGGCCAGCCCGGGCCGGGCCGGTGCGCGGCGGCCATCAGCTCGGCGAAGGCCCGCAGCCGGGCCCGGCGGCCCGTCAGCCCCGCCGCCGGGGAGCGGCCGGCGACCGCGTACGCGGCCAGCTCCCCCTCGGCCAGGGCGAGATCCGCCCCGCCGACCCCGCAGGTCTCGCCGGCCGCCCAGAGCCCGGGCAGGCTGGTGCGCTGGCGGGCGTCCACCCTCAGCGCGAAGGCGCCGTCGGGCGTGCGGCGGGTCTCGGCCCCCAGCTCGGTGGCCAGTTCGATCTGCGGCAGCAGGCCGTGGCCGACCGCCAGCGCGTCGCAGGCGATCCGCCGCCCGGTGCCCGGCAGCGGCCGCCAGTCCCGGTCCAGCCGGGCCAGCGTGACGCCGGTGACCCGGTCGGTGCCGTGCGCCTCCACCACCGCCGTACGGCGCAGCAGCCGTACCCGGTGGCGCAGCAGTGCGGCGGCGTGCACCGCCCCCTCGGCCAGCTTGCCGGGCACGGCGGCCGGCACCCCCGGCCGGCGCGCGTAGCCCAGGTAGTCGGCGGCCTCCGCCACCACCGGCACCTCGGCCCCGGCGCCGACCAGCGAGGAGGCCGCCGCCAGCAGCAGCGGCCCGCTGCCGGCCAGCACGATCCGCCGGCCGGGCAGCACCAGGCCGGACTTGAGCATCGCCTGCGCGCCGCCGGCCGTGACCACCCCCGGCAGGGTCCAGCCGGGGAAGGGCAGCTGCCGCTCGTACGCGCCGGTGGCGAGCAGCACGGCCCGGGCCCGGACGCTCGCGCGCCGCTCCGCCGCCGGGCCCACGGTGGCGTGCAGCAGCCAGCCGCCGGCCCGTTCGGCCGTCCAGACGTGGTGCTCGGCGAGGTGGTCGACCCGGCCGGCCAGGGTGTGCGCGGCGAGCCGGGCGGCCAGGGCGGTGTAGCGCCGCCAGCCGTGGTGCAGCCGCCCGGGGCGGGTGGCACCGAGGCCGGGCGCCGGATGCCGGTAGTACTGGCCTCCGGTGCGGGGCCCGGCGTCGAGCAGGGCGCAGCGCAGGCCGAGGTCGGCCGCGGTGACGGCGGCGGCGAGCCCGGCGGGGCCGGCCCCGATCACGGCGAGGTCGTAGCCCGCGGCGGGGTCAGACGGCGAGGTCGGCACGGCCGTGGCCCTCCTGGGTGGTGACGGTGTCGCCCGGGCCGGCCGGCAGCAGGCAGGTGCGCTGGTTGGGGCGGCCGTTGACGGTGGCCAGGCAGTCGAAGCAGACGCCGATGCCGCAGAAGGCGCCGCGCGGCCGGCCGCCGACCCGGGTGGTGCGCCAGGCGAGGATGCCTTCGGCCCAGAGGGCGGCGGCGATGCTCTGCCCGGGCAGGGCGGGGACCGGACGGCCGTCGAACTCGATCGTGTGGGCGGGCTGCGGCTCGGCCCTGACCAGGGCGGCGGGGGTTCGGCGCACGGCGGACTTCCGTTCCGGTCGGGTGCGGGCGGGCGTTCAAGAGGGCGTACGGGCGGCACGCGCAAGCGGGCCGTCCAGGGAGGAGGGCGCCGGCTCAGGTCGCCCCGGGGAAGCGGTCGGGCCGGAACGGCGCGAGGTCGAACCCGGGCGGCTCGCCGGTCAGCTGGCGGCTGATCAGCAGACCGGTGGCCGGTGCCAGGCCGATGCCCGCGCCCTCGTGGCCGCACGCGTGGTGCAGCCCGGGCACCCGGGGGTCGGCGCCGACGGCCGGCAGGTGGTCGGGCAGGTAGGGGCGGAAGCCCCGGTAGGCGCGCAGCACCGACACGTCGGCGAGCACCGGGAACAGCCGCGCCGCCTGCGCGGCCAGCCGCCGCAGCACCTCGACCGAGAGGGTCCGGTCGAACCCGACCCGCTCGCGGCTGGCGCCGATCAGCACCGGCCCGGCGGGTGTGCCCTCGACCACGGCCGAGGTCTGCAGGGCGGCCGATCCGCTGGCGACGTCCGCGACGTAGTCGGCGGCGTAGACCTTGTGCCGGACGATCCGCGGCAGCGGTTCGGTGACCAGGACGAAGCCCCGCCGGGGCAGCACCGGGAGTGTCACGCCGGCCAGGGCCGCCAGCTCGCCGCCCCAGGTGCCGGCCGCGTTGACGACGGCGGGGGCGCACAGTTCGCCCCGGTCGGTGGCGACGCCGCGCACCTCGCCGGCCGGCCCGGTGCGCACCGCCCGGACGCTCTCGCCGAGCCGCAGTTCGGCGCCGGCCTCGCGGGCGGCGCGCAGCAGGTGGGCCGCCGCCAGAGCGGGCTGGACCTGCGCGTCCTGCGGGTAGTGGAAGCCGCCGGCCAGGCCGGGGGCGAGGTGCGGTTCGAGCTCCCGAAGGGCGTCGGCGGGGACTTCGACGGCCTCCACCCCGGCCGCGGTCTGCCCGGCGGCGAAGGCCCGCAGCGCGTCCTGCCGGCGCTGGTCGGCGGCGACCACCAGACCGCCCTTGGGCTCGTACTCGACGGCGGGGCCGAGGCTCTCGGCGAGTTCGCGCCAGAGCCGGGTGCTGAGCAGGGCGAGGTCGAGTTCGGGGCCGGGCTCCTTGTCGGAGACCAGCAGGTTGCCCTCACCGGCGCCGGTGGTGCCGCCGGCGACCGGTCCGCGGTCGACGACGGCGACCCGCAGGCCGGCCAGGGTCGCGTAGTAGGCGCAGGCGGCGCCGACGACTCCGGCGCCGACCACGACGACGTCCAGGGAGGCTCTCTTCACCTCAGTAATATGTCACATTGCCCGCCTGCTGCCAAGGGTGCCCCGCCGTCGCCGCGCGGGCCCGCCCCCAGGGCGCCGACGCCGCCGGACACGCGAGAGCCCCGGCCCGCCGGTGACGGCGGGCCGGGGCTCCGGCGGACTGACCCGGGCGGATCAGGTGATGTCGTCCAGCTGCTCCCGGCGGGCGGCGGGCACCGGGGCGCCGGCCAGCGGGGTGGCCGAGGCCTCCACCGGGCCCGGCAGGGCGACGGCGTCCACCGAGAGGTCCAGCGCCGAAGCCTCCTCGTCGTCCAGCCCGGCGTCCGGGTTGCGACGGGACCTGCGGCGGTCGTTGAGCATCGCGACACCCACGGCGACGAAGTACAGCGCCCAGATCGGCGCGGCCAGCGCCAGCATGCTCAGCGGGTCCGCGCTGGGCGTCGCGAAGGCAGCGAACACCGTGATGCCCATGATCATGCCGCGCCACCAGCCGAGCAGCCGCCGGCCGCTGACCATGCCGATGAGGTTGAGCATCACCAGCAGCAGCGGGAACTCGAACGCGAAGCCGAAGACCAGCACCATCCGGGTGGCGATGTTGAAGTAGTCGTTCGGCGGCAGGATCGGGGTCGTGCCGTTCGGGGTGAACGAGATCAGCACCTCGACCGTGGTCGGCAGCAGCAGGAAGGCGCAGACGGCACCGGCGACGAACAGCGGGGCGCCGCAGGCCATGAAGATCATCGTGTACTTGCGCTCGTGCTTGTGCAGCCCGGGCACCACGAACGCCCACACCTGGTACAGCCAGACCGGCACCGCCCCGACCACACCGGCCGTCAGGGCCACCTGCAGCATCCAGGTGAAGCCCGAGGTGAGACCGATGTTGGAGACCTGCGCGCACTTGCCCTTGTACTGCGCCGCCGTCTCCACGGTGCACTGCGGCAGCGGCTTCAGCAGGAAGGTCTCGATCTGCTTGTGGTAGATCAGCGCGACGATCGTGAGGACCACGATCGCCAGGACCGACTTCACCACCCGGTTCCGCAGCTCGCGAAGGTGGTCGGCGAGGGCCATCCGCCCCTCGGAGTCCTTGGGCGCCTTCAGCGCCTTGGAAGACTTGCTCAACCCCGGTCCTCAACTTGTGCGTCGAAGCCCGCCGGACGGCGGGCTCCGCTGGTCGCGCGCCGGCTCATCGCGGCTGCGTGGTCTCCTGCGTCGGCTGCTCCCCCGCCACCGGCCGCGACGGTCCGGGGGCACCCGGGGCGGCCTTGATGGTCTTCGGCGGCGGGGCGTCCTGCGGCGCGGGGGCCGCGGCCTCACCCCCCTCGGCGCGCATGGCCTTGGTCTCGCTCTTCAGGATCCGCATCGACTGGCCCAGCGAGCGTGCCAGGTCCGGCAGCCGCTTGGCACCGAAGAGCAGAATTGCGAGGACCACGACCACCAGGATCGCGATCGGCGAGATCCGCATGCTCGGCCACCTTCTTCTCGCGGCGGCGGGATCGCCGCCGCGCACTGTCGGGGAGGGGTCCCGCCGGAAGGTCGGGAGCCACGGTCAGAGGGTAACCCGCCGCCCGCCGCCCGAGCAGTCCCCCGGGCCACGAGCAGGTGAAGACTCAGCCCGCCCGGGACGCCCCGGCCAGGTCGCCGGCGGCCTCGGCGAGTGCCCTGGACGCGGTGTCCACCTCGCGGGCCAGCACCTTCACATCCAGCCAGAGCCGCCCGGCGAGCAGGCCGAGCACCAGCAGCCCGGCGGTGGCGAGCAGGACGACGGCGACGAGGGTCCACGACATGACGCCAAGCCTAGGCCCTGGCCCGCACGCCCCCGCGTCACCCCTCCGCCGGGACCAGCCGCATGGTGCGCACGCCGGCCCGGGTCAGCGCCTCGACGATCTTCTCACCCGCGGGCTTGCGGACCCCCGCCCCGCAGGACGGGCAGCTGAAGCTGTAGTACGACTGCGCCGGGGTCCGGCCGAGGGTCAGCCGGAACGCCTCCGTGGGCAGCTCCACCTTCTCCCGGCAGTCCGAGCAGTAGACCTTGAACCTGGTGTCCGGCTCCACCGTCAGGCCCGCCCTTCGGGGTATCCCGCCAGCGCCTCCAGGGCGGCCGCCGCGGCCTGCTCCGCGAGCTCGGGCGGTGAGACGATCCGGCCGTCGCGGCCGAGCCGCAGCGCGAGCGGGCGCAGACCGGACGGGTCGGCGCTGCGCAGGGTGATCCGCAGTCCGCCGTCGGGCAGCTCCTGCGCCGAGTCGTGGGTGTAGTACTCGGCCACCCAGCGCCCGCCGGGGCCGACCTCGACCACCACCTCGGGATCGTCGGCGGAGGGGTTCACCAGTCCGCCGGAGAGGTCCCGGGGCTCCAGCCGCGGCGGGTCGGAGGGGGTGTCCAGCACCTTGATCTCGGCCACCCGGTCGAGCCGGAACATCCGCCGGTCCTCGGAGACCCGGCACCAGGCCTCCAGGTAGGTGTGGCCCTCGGTGACCAGGCGGATCGGGTCGACCTCGCGCTCGGTCATCCCGCCGCGGCCGTGCGAGTAGTAGCGCAGCCAGAGCCGGCGGCCCTCGCTGAGCGCCCGGTCGATGTCGGCGAAGACGTGGCTCTCGGCCTCGAAGGTGACGCCGACCCGGGCGCTGCCCTCGGCGCTGTCCCCCGCCGCGTTCTCGATCTTGGCGACGGCCCGGGTGAGGGCCTCCCGGTCGCGCTCGCGCAGGCCCGGCAGCCCGGCCACCGCCCGCGCGGCGACCAGCAGTGCGGTGGCCTCGTCGGCGGCGAGGCGCAGCGGCTGGGCCACGTCGTCGACGTTGTGCCACCAGATCCGGTCACCGTCGGTGTCGATGTCCAGCAGGTCGCCGCCGCGGAAGCTGGTGCCGCACATCGGCAGCACGTTGAGGTCGCCGATCAGCTCGCGCTCGCTGATCCCGAAGGCGCGGGCCACCTCGGCCACCTCGGCGCCGGGGCGCTCGCGCAGGTAGGTGACCAGGGAGAGCATCCGGCGGGTCTGGTCGATGGCGTTGCTCATGCCTGTGCTCCCTCGGTCGCGGCGCCGGTCAGGCTCACGGCCGCGGTCGCTTCCAGTCCGGCCACCGCGCGCAGCCGGTCGATGACGTCGGCCCGCAGGTCGTCCGGGCCCAGCACCACCAGGTCGGGGCCGAACTCGGCGAGGTGGGCGCCCAGCCCGTAGCCGTACGGGATCTCCAGCTCGTCCCAGGTCTCGTCCACCCGGCGGGTGCCCAGCGCCTTGGTGCGCAGCGGGAAGCCGGCCCCGCGGCGCAGCCGGACGGTGGCGGTGGCGGTGGCGCCCTCGCCGGCGAAGGTGGCGACGTACGCCCGGACGTCCACGTGCTCGGGGACGGCCCCGGTGAAGGCGCCGGAGCGGGAGCGGACCTTGCCGGTGATCCGGCTCAGCCGGAACACCCGGGCGTCCTGGCGGTCGCGGTCCCAGCCGGCCAGGTACCAGTGACCGCGCCAGCACTCCAGGGCCCACGGCTCGACGGCCCGCTGCTCGGGGGCGCCGGCGCCGGCCTTGCGGTACTCGAAGGTGACCGGCCGGCGGTCCCGGGCGGCGGTCAGCAGCGGTTCGAAGGCGGCCTCGCGGGCGGGGATCCGCGGCTCCAGGGCGCTGTGCGTCCCGGTCTCGGCGAAGGGGACGCCGGCCGCGCGCAGCTTCTGCAGGGCGCCGCTGGCCGCGCCGGACATCTTGGCCTGCTGCCACACCCGGGCGACCAGGGTCAGCGCCGCGGCCTCCTCGGCGTCGAGCGCGATCTCGGGCAGCCGGTTGCGGTCGGCGCGGGCGAGGTAGCCGAGTTCGCCGTCCAGCGAGTTCTCGTCCACGTCGATGACCAGGCCCAGTTCGCGCAGGTCGTCCTTGTCCCGCTCGAACATCCGGTTGAAGGCGTCCTCGCTGCCGTTCTGCCACGCCTCGCGGTAGGCCTCGACGGACTCCCGCAGCTCCTTCTTGGAGAGCGGCCGTCTGGTGTTCATCAGGCACAGGGCGAGATTCATCAGCCGCTCTGCCTTGGCGATCGCCATCGCTGACCCTTCCGGTGTGCCGCGCCGCGCGCGGGGTTGCGCCCGCCGGGAATCCGTGTACCCGGCGCCCCGACCGTACCGGTACCGCCACCGTCGGCGAAAGCCGAGGCGGGTCGGGTCCCACCGGGGCCGCGCCGTCCGCCACGGGCAGCACCGAGGGCCGCACCCCCGGCTTGCGGGGTGCGGCCCTCGGGACGGCCGCCTCGCGGGGCCGCCCGGGTCAAGCGGTGCCGATCGTCCGACGACGCTCGGCCGGCACGGACCGGGCGGTACGGATCAGACGCCGAGCAGGTCGACGACGAAGATCAGCGTCTCGCCCGGCTTGATGGCCGGGGTCGGCGACTGGTTGCCGTAGGCGAGGTGCGCGGGGATGGTCAGCTCGCGCCGGCCACCGACCTTCATGCCGACGACGCCCTGGTCCCAGCCCTTGATGACGCGGCCGCCACCGAGCGGGAACTTGAACGACGAGCCACGGTTCCAGCTCGCGTCGAACTCCTCGCCGGTGCTGAACGCGACACCGACGTAGTGCACCTCGACGACCTGGCCCGACTTGGCCTCGGCACCGTCGCCGACCGTGATGTCACGGATCTGCAGCTCGGTGGGCGGGTCGCCAACGGGGAAGTCGATCTCGGGCTTGCTCACAACTGCCTCTTCTCACGGATCGTTACGTACATGACGGAGCGGCAGGTACCCGCACCGCTGTTCCTTCCGGAACCACGGTACGGGCGCCCGCCGCCCGCCCGAGCGCAGGCCACGCGGCCCCGCTCGAAGGTCATTCACGTCCCATTGTCACCCGAAGGCGGGTCAGCCCACACCGGCGTCGAGCACGTCGACCACGAAGACCAGGGTGGAGTTGGCCGGAATGTCACCCTGCGCCTGGTCCTTGTAGCCGAGCGAGGCGGGGATCACCAGCTCGACCCGGCTGCCGACGGCCACGCCCTGCAGGCCCTTGTCCCAGCCCTCGATGACCTGGCCGCCGCCGACGGAGAAGGAGAACGCCTGGCCCTTGTCGAGCGAGGAGTCGAACTTCTTGCCGTCCTTCCACAGCGCGCCGGTGTACTGGACGAGGACCTTCTCGCCCGACTCGACCTTGGGGCCGGTGCCCTGGATCAGCACGTGGCTCTTGAGCTCGGTCGGCTCGGCCGCGCCCTTGACCGGGGTGATCTCGGCGGCCTTCTTGCCGTTGTCCTTCACCTGCGGGAAGTCCGCGGGCGGCGGGGTGACGGTGCCGCTGACCACCGCGTCGGGGGCGTTCACCCGCTGGATGTCGATCACGAAGACCAGGTTGTCCTTCGCGCCGATCGACATGCTGGTGTTGCCCTGGGCGCCGAAGGCGGCGGCCGGCGGTGCCACCACCAGGACCCGGCTGCCGGCCTTCTTGCCGACGACGGCCTGGTCGAGCGCCGGGATCAGCGCGTCGGTGCCGGCCTGGAAGATCTGCGGCTTGCCCTTCTCGTCGTACGAGCTGGGGATGTCCTTGCCGGTGGTCCAGTCCTTGGCGGTGTAGTCGACCGAGGTCCAGGAGTTCTTCTCGACGACCGGGCCGCTGCCCTCGGAGAGGACCTTGACCACGAAGGTGCCGTCGGCGGCCTCGGCGGGCGTGGTGATGACCGCCTTCTTGCCGAAGTCGCCGGTGACCGTCGGCAGCACCTTGGCGCTGTCCTTGATCGGCGGCACCGGGTCGGCGGTGGGCGTCGGGGCGGCCGTCGGCGCGGCGTCCACCGGGGTGGAGGCGGCCGAGGACTTGCCGTCGCGGTTCACCAGGTAGAGCGTCACCGCGCTGCCGGCCAGCAGCACGGCCAGCACGGTGCCCAGGATCAGGCCGAGCTTGCCCACGCTGGGCGGGTTCTCGTAGTACCCGGCCTCGGAGGTGTCCTGGCGGCGCACGTTCGAGGCGAAGATCTGCGGGGCCTCGTCCGTCGCGGTGCCGGTCTTCGGCCGCGGCGCGTCACCGGGGCTGCCCCAGCCGGCCTGCTGCTTCAGGATCGACGGCGGAACCACGATCGACTCGCCGTCGCCGGGCAGCGGCCCGCCCGGACGCGAGTCCGTCGGGTCGCCGGCGGAGCCGTTCGCGGTGCCGGGCCCACCCGGGCTCGACGCTTTCTCAGACATGACTCCCCATCCATCTCACCAGGTCTTCGAGGCCTACCGGCCGGCTTGCTGATCGCCGAGATCCTGCCGTACTGCCGCCGCACCCGGAAGCCCTGGCCACCACAGTGCGGGAGGGCAGCAGTATGACAGGTCAGTATGAGGACGGGCGCGTCTGGTGTACGAGCGCCCGCCAAGCGTACGAGCCGAGCGACCCGTACGGTCAGACCGCCTCCAGGATGTCGATCACGAACACCAGCGTCGAGTTCGCCGGCACCGCGCCCTGCGCCTGGTCCTTGTACCCCAGGGCGGGCGGCACCACGAGCATCACCCGGCTGCCGACGGTCTGGCCGACCAGGCCCTTGTCCCAGCCCTCGATCAGGCTCTTGGTCCCGACCTGGAGGGCCTGGGCGCCGCCGTGGCTCCACGAGGAGTCGAACTGCTGGCCGTTGCTCCACAGCACCCCGGTGTACTGGACCACCAGGGTCTGGCCGGTCTGCACCTGCTTGCCCTCGCCCTTGATCAGCACGAACTGCTGGAGGTCGGTGGGCGGCGCCTGGCCGGGCGGGATGGTGATCGTCGGGGCGGCCTTGCCGTTGTCCTTCACCTGCGGCGAGGTCGGCGGGGCCTGGGTCATCGTCCCGGAGAGGGTGGAGTCCTGCGGCAGGGCCTCGGTGATGTCCAGCACGAACACCACGGTGTCGCCCGGCGCCACGCCAAGCGTGGTGTTGCCCTGGTCCCCGAAGGCGGCGGCCGGCGGGGCCACCACCAGGATCCGGCTGCCGACCTTCTTCCCGACCACGGCCTGGTCGAAGGCCGGCACCAGCTGGCCGCTGCCCGCCTGGAAGAGCTGCGGCTTGCCGTCGGCGTCGTAGGAGCTCTTCAGCTCCTTGCCGGTCGTCCAGTCCTTGGCGGAGTAGTTGACCGTCACCCAGTCGCCCTTGCTCACCGTCTGGCGGTCGCCCTCGCTGAGCGTCTTGATCACGAACTGACCGCTGGGCTGCCCGGCCGGGATCGTGATCACGGCCTTGCTGCCGAAGGACCCCTCGACGGTCGGCATCGGCGCCGCCTCGTCCACCGGCGCCGGCACCGTCGGCGCGGCACTCGACGCCGAGGGCGACACCTCGGCCGGCGCCTTGGAGCTGCTGCTGCAGGCCAGCAGCAGCGTCAGGGGCAGGACTACGAGCAACCCGGCGGTGCGACGCACGGTGTTCCTAACTGTCGGTCAAGTGCAGCTGTTCGGACATCCTCCGACAGCGTATGCCGAGACCACGCCCCGCCCCGGTAGGCGACACGGGCGCACCGCCCCACGTCACACCTCGCGCGGGGGCTCCCGGACCGCTCCCGCCGGCCGGCCCCGGGCCCTGCGCACCGGACGGCCCGCACCCCCTGCGAAGGGGGTGCGGGCCGTCCGGGCCGTCCGGGTCACATGCCGGCGATCAGCTTCTCCACCCGCTCGTCCACCGAACGGAACGGGTCCTTGCACAGGACGGTGCGCTGCGCCTGGTCGTTCAGCTTCAGGTGCACCCAGTCGACGGTGAAGTCGCGGCGCTGCTCCTGCGCGCGGCGGATGAAGTCGCCGCGCAGCCGGGCCCGGGTGGTCTGCGGCGGGACGGACTTGGCCTCGAAGGTCTTGAGGTCCGTGGTCACCCGCTCGGCCTGGCCCTTGCCCTGCAGCAGGTAGAAGAGGCCGCGGCGGCGGTGGATGTCGTGGTAGGCGAGGTCGATCTGCGCCACCCGGGGGTTGGACATGCTCATCTGGTGCTTCTCGCGGTACCGCTCGATCAGCCGGTACTTCATGATCCAGTCGATCTCGTTGCCGACCTTCGCGAGGTCCTCGGTGCGGACGGCCTCCAGGGTGCGGCCCCA
This sequence comes from Kitasatospora herbaricolor, assembly GCF_030813695.1. Taxonomy (NCBI): domain Bacteria; kingdom Bacillati; phylum Actinomycetota; class Actinomycetes; order Kitasatosporales; family Streptomycetaceae; genus Kitasatospora; species Kitasatospora herbaricolor. The sequence goes on along the minus strand of NZ_JAUSVA010000002.1, from coordinate 7,492,340 downwards.
GAGCTCCAGCACCCGGGCGATCGTCCCGGTGTTGATGCCCTTGCGGTCCGCGAACTCCAGCGCCTTGGAGTAGTACTCCTCCTGGATGTCCAGCGCGCTGGCCTCCCGGCCGTTGGCGAGCCGGACCTGGTGGGTGCCGGTCAGGTCGTGGCTGACCTCGCGGATCGCCCGGATCGGGTTCTCCAGCGTCAGGTCGCGCATCACCACGCCGGCCTCGATCAGGCGCAGCACCAGGTCGGTGGCGCCCACCTTGAGCAGGGTGGTGGTCTCCGACATGTTCGAGTCGCCGACGATGACGTGCAGCCGGCGGTAGCGCTCGGCGTCGGCGTGCGGCTCGTCCCTGGTGTTGATGATCGGGCGGGACCGGGTGGTCGCCGAGCTGACGCCCTCCCAGATGTGCTCGGCCCGCTGGCTGACGCAGTAGACCGCGCCGCGCGGGGTCTGCAGCACCTTGCCGGCGCCGCAGATCAGCTGGCGGGTCACCAGGAACGGGATCAGCACGTCCGCGAGGCGGGAGAACTCGCCGTGCCGGGCGACGAGGTAGTTCTCGTGGCAGCCGTAGGAGTTCCCGGCGGAGTCGGTGTTGTTCTTGAAGAGGTACACGTCGCCGGCGATGCCCTCCTCGTGCAGCCGCCGTTCGGCGTCCACCAGGAGGCCTTCGAGGATGCGCTCGCCCGCCTTGTCGTGCGTCACCAGTTCGGTGACCTCGTCGCACTCGGGGGTGGCGTACTCGGGGTGCGATCCGACGTCGAGGTAGAGCCGTGCACCGTTGCGCAGGAAGACATTGCTGCTGCGGCCCCAGGAAACTACGCGGCGGAAGAGGTACCTGGCCACCTCGTCCGGAGACAGACGTCGTTGTCCCCGAAACGTGCACGTGACGCCGTACTCGTTCTCCAGCCCGAAAATTCGGCGGTCCATGAGGCATCCATTCTCTGATTGGAGCTGTCCGAAACCGCCTCCACGGTGGCAATCCGTTCACGACCGGCCTGGTCCGACCATGGATGTGACGTCGATTCACCGTAGGGGCACGGAATCCCGTACGGCCGTGCGGCCGGCCGTACGGGATTCACTCACGAGGATTACTCCGACGTCGCCGCCGGCTTGTCCTCGTCGTCCGCCTCCGCGGACTGGTCCCCGTCGAGCAGCCGGCCGAGCTGGCTGCCGAGGATCCGCTTGAACTTGCGCTGCTGGAACCGCTGGCGGTCGAGGACCGCGACCTCCAGCTGCTCGGGCGTCAGGGTGCGCGGGGAGCCGCCGTTCGGGTCCCTGGCGAGCGAGTCCACGGCCAGCCTGAGGGCCTCGGTGAGGCTCAGCCCGACCTGGTGGCGCTGCCCCAGGTAGTTGCCGATGGAGTCGGCGTTGCCGCCGACCACGACGCTGTTCTGCTCGTCCACCACCGAACCGTCGGGGGTGAGGCGGTAGATCTGGTCGTCGTCGGGGGTCCTGCCGACCTCCGCGACGATCAGTTCGACCTCGTAGGGCTTCTCCCCCACCGAGGAGAAGATGGTGCCCAGCGTCTGGGCGTAGACGTTGGCCAGGCCCCGGGCCGTCACGTCGGCCCGGTCGTAGGAGTAGCCGCGCAGGTCGGCGTAGCGGACGCCGCCGATGCGCAGGTTCTCGAACTCGTTGTAGCGGCCGACGGCCGCGAAGGCGATCTTGTCGTAGATCTCGGACACCTTGTGCAGGGCCCGCGAGGTGTTCTCGGCGACGAAGACGATGCCGTCGGCGTAGGTGAGCACGACCACGCTACGGCCGCGCGCGATGCCCTTGCGGGCGTACTCCGCGCGGTCCGCCATGGCCTGCTGAGGCGAGACGTAGAACGGTGTCGACACCGGCGGTCGTCCCCTTCTGTCAGGACCTCCCTCCGGCCCGGGGGCGGGGAGGGAGGGTCGGGAGGTGGATCGGGCGGAGGGACTAGATCAGCGGTGCCTGCGGACCGTTGGGGTGCTCCAGCCGCTTGTCGGTGATCGAGTGCGCGATGCCGGAGACCTCGGACTCGGACAGCCTGCGGAAGCCGTCCTCGGTGATCAGCGAGACGATCGGGAAGATCTTGCGGGCCAGGTCGGGCCCACCGGTCGCGGAGTCGTCGTCGGCGGCGTCGTAGAGCGCCTGGACGACCAGCATCGAGGCCTGCTGCGAGGAGAGGCCCTCGCGGTAGAGCTTCTTCATCGAGCCCCGGGCGAACACCGAGCCGGAGCCGGTGGCGGCGAAGCCGCGCTCCTCGGAGCGGCCGCCGGTGACGTCGTAGGTGAAGATCCGGCCGCGGTCGAGGTCCTGGTCGTAGCCCGCGAAGAGCGGGACGACCGCCAGGCCCTGCATGGCCATCCCCAGGTTGCCGCGGATCATCGTGGTGAGCCGGTTGGCCTTGCCCTCGAAGGAGAGCACGGTGCCCTCGATCTTCTCGTAGTGCTCCAGCTCCAGCTGGAAGAGCCGCACCATCTCGACGGCGAGGCCGGCGGTGCCGGCGATGCCGACCGCGCTGTACTCGTCGGCCGGGAAGACCTTCTCGATGTCGCGCTGGGCGATCACGTTGCCCATGGTGGCGCGCCGGTCACCGGCGATCACCACGCCGCCGTCGAAGACCGCCGAGACGATCGTCGTCCCGTGCGGCGCCTCGACGGTGAGCCCCTCCGGGAGGCTGCGGCGGCCGGGGATCAGCTCCGGCGAGTGCTCCGCCAGGAAGTCCATGAACGAGGAGGACCCGGGGGTCAGGAAGGCAGCCGGTAGACGCCCGGTGCCACGAGTGTTGGCTTCCACACGATTCCTTCCAGGTAGCTTGAAGCGCGCGCTGCCCGCACCCTACCCGCCCGGCGATCACTATCCACCTGAGACGGGGGCGGACCCGGGCGGACGGGAGGCCGACGCCGCCCGCCCGCCCTCGGCGGTCGCAACCGTGAATTCCGCGAATGGTCCGGGCCGCTCTTCCCGCGGGCCCCGGACCGCCCTCCCGGCCGCTCTGCCGGCCGGCCTCCCGACTGCGCCCGGGCCGCTACTGGCCGCCCTTCTGGACGAATTGCCGCACGAAATCCTCGGCATTCGACTCGAGGACCTCGTCGATTTCGTCCAGGACCGCGTCGACGTCGTCGCTCAGCTTTTCCTGGCGCTCCTGGAGCTCCTCGGAATTCTGCGCCTCCGCAGCCTGCTCCTCGACCTCCTCGGAGGCACGGTTCGCCCGCTGCTGGCCGCCACCGGTGTCCTTGTCCGCCATTTCCCTCACCCCGCTCACTCGTCTGGCACGGCTTGGTGTTCCTGGGTCTTCACCACTGCGTCGACCCTATACACCGGGTGCGGGAATCGCTCCCGGTTTGCGTGTGGCGCTTCCTGTCCAACGTCCGGCGCTCCCCCGGATGATTCCCATTCAGGAGGCGTTCACCCGTGGTGATCGAAAAGTTACCGGGTGACCCGGACGGACGCGGTCGGCGGGCCGTTCAGGTGCCGGCCTGGCCGCGGTCGCCGGAGAGCACCCGGACCAGGTCCTCGGCCGTGCGGCAGCGGTCCAGCAGCTCCTTGACGTGGTTGCGCGTCCCGCGCAGGGGCTCCAGGGTGGGCACCCGCTGGAGCGAGTCCCGGCCGGGCAGGTCGAAGATGACCGAGTCCCAGGAGGCCGCCGCGACGTGCTCGGCGTACTGCTCCAGGCAGCGGCCGCGGAAGTACGCCCTGGTGTCCTCCGGGGGCTTGGCGGCCGCCCGCTGGACCTCCTCCTCGGTGACCAGCCGTTCGAACCGCCCACGGGCCACCAGGCGGTTGTAGAGGCCCTTCTCCGCCCGGACGTCGCTGTACTGCAGGTCGACCAGCTGCAGCCGGGAGCTGTCCCAGCCGACCCCGTCGCGGCTGCGGTAGCCCTCCAGGATCTCCTTCTTGGCCACCCAGTCCAGCTGCCGGGACAGGCTCATCGGATCGCGCTCCAGCCGCCCGAGGACGTCCTCCCAGCGGGCCAGCACGTCCACGGTCTGCTCGTCCGCGTCGTTGCCGAAGCGGTCCTCGACGTACTTGCGGGCCAGCTCGCAGTACTCCATCTGGAGCTGGACGGCGGTCAGCCGGCGCCCGCTGCGCAGTGTGATCAGGTGCTTCAGGGTGGAGTCGTGGGAGACCCGGTGCAGGGTCCGCACGGGCTGGTCGACGGCGAGGTCGGAGGCGATGAAGGCGTCCTCGATCATCGACAGGACCAGCGCCGTGGTGCCCAGCTTGAGGTAGGTGGAGATCTCGGAGAGGTTGGCGTCCCCGATGATCACGTGCAGCCGGCGGTACTTCTCGGCGTCGGCGTGCGGTTCGTCGCGGGTGTTGATGATCGGGCGCTTGAGGGTCGTCTCCAGACCGACCTCGACCTCGAAGTAGTCGGCGCGCTGGCTCAGCTGGAAGCCGTGCACCGAGCCGTCCTGGCCCAGGCCCACCCGGCCGGCGCCGGTGACCACCTGGCGGGAGACGAAGAACGGCGTGAGGTGGCGGACGATGTCGGCGAACGGCGTCGACCGCTTCATCAGGTAGTTCTCGTGGGTGCCGTAGGAGGCGCCCTTGTTGTCCGTGTTGTTCTTGTACAGGTGGATGGTCTGCCCGTTGGGCAGCTCCAGGGCGCGCGCCGCGGCGGCCGCCATGATCCGCTCGCCGGCCTTGTCCCAGAGCACGGCGTCGCGCGGGTTGGTGACCTCGGGCGAGCTGTACTCCGGATGGGCGTGGTCCACGTAGAACCGGGCCCCGTTGGTGAGGATGATGTTGGCCAGACCGATGTCCTCGTCGGTCAGCTGGCTGGCGTCGGCGACGTCCCGCGCGAGGTCGAAGCCCCGGGCGTCGCGCAGCGGATTCTCCTCCTCGAAGTCCCAGCGGGCCCGCCGAGCCCGGTGCATCGCCGCCGCGTACGCGTTGACGATCTGGGACGAGGTGAGCATGGCGTTGGCGTTCGGGTGCCCGGGTACGGAGATTCCGTACTCGGTCTCGATCCCCATCACGCGCCGTACGGTCATGCGGCCCTCCTTGCCCTGTGCGCCGCCCCCCACGGGCGGAACGCACTGACGTACCGCTGAACAGCACCCTCCCGGGCCGGACGCCCGCGAACGGTGGGTAGAGCCTAGAACGCCGCACCGACAGGCCGGCCCTGAGACGCGCCGTCCGGCTGCGGGGCCGCGAGGCGCCACAGCCGGACGGGGTCGGCGGAACGGGGAGGGACCTGGTTAGAGGTACTGCCCCGTGTTGGCCACGGTGTCGATGGAGCGGCCGGACTCGGCACCCTGCTTGCCGGTGACGAGCGTGCGGATGAAGACGATCCGCTCACCCTTCTTGCCGGAGATACGGGCCCAGTCGTCCGGGTTGGTGGTGTTGGGCAGGTCCTCGTTCTCCTTGAACTCGTCCACGCAGGCGGCGAGCAGGTGGGAGACGCGCAGACCGCGCTGGCCGTGGTCGAGGAAGTCCTTGATGGCCATCTTCTTCGCCCGGTCCACGATGTTCTGGATCATGGCGCCGGAGTTGAAGTCCTTGAAGTACAGGACCTCCTTGTCACCGTTGGCGTAGGTGACCTCCAGGAAGCGGTTCTCCTCGGTCTCGGTGTACATCCGCTCGACCACCGCCTGGATCATCGCCGCCACGGTGGAGTCCACCGAGCCGTCGTGCTCCTTGAGGTCGTCGGGGTGGAAGGGCAGCGAGTCCTTGAGGTACTTCGAGAAGATGTCCTTGGCCGCCTCGGCGTCCGGACGCTCGATCTTGATCTTGACGTCCAGCCGGCCGGGCCGCAGGATCGCCGGGTCGATCATGTCCTCACGGTTCGAGGCACCGATCACGATGACGTTCTCCAGGCCCTCCACACCGTCGATCTCGGCCAGCAGCTGCGGGACGATGGTGTTCTCCACGTCCGAGCTGACACCCGAGCCGCGGGTGCGGAAGAGCGACTCCATCTCGTCGAAGAAGACGATGACGGGCGTGCCCTCGCCGGCCTTCTCACGAGCCCGCTGGAAGACCAGGCGGATCTGCCGCTCGGTCTCGCCGACGTACTTGTTGAGGAGCTCGGGGCCCTTGATGTTGAGGAAGTAGCTCTTGCCCTGCGGGCGGCCGGTGACCTCGGCGACCTTCTTGGCGAGCGAGTTCGCCACCGCCTTGGCGATCAGCGTCTTGCCACAGCCGGGAGGGCCGTAGAGCAGGACGCCCTTCGGCGGCCGGAGCTCGTACTCCTTGAACAGGTCGGCGTGCAGGTAGGGCAGTTCGACCGCGTCGCGGATCTGCTCGATCTGGTTGGCCAGACCGCCGATCTGCCGGTAGTCGATGTCGGGGACCTCCTCGAGGACCAGGTCCTCGACCTCCGACTTGGGCACGACCTCGTAGACGTAGCCGGAGCGGGACTCCAGCAGGAGGGCGTCGCCCGGACGCAGGGTGATGTCGCGCAGCGGTTCGGCGAGCCGGACCACCCGCTCCTCGTCGGTGTGCCCGGTGACCAGCGCGCGCTCGCCGTCCTCAAGGACTTCCTTGAGGGTGACGATGTCGCCGATGCTCTCGAAGGCCATCGCGTCCACGATGTTGAGGGCCTCGTTGAGCATCACTTCCTGGCCGCGGCGCAGCTCGTCGAGCTCGACGCTCGGGCTGACGTTGACGCGCAGCTTGCGACCGCCGGTGAAGATGTCTGCGGTGCCGTCCTCGTTCTGGTCGAGGAAGGTGCCGAATCCGGCGGGGGGCTGGGCCAGCCTGTCCACTTCCTCCTTGAGGGCCACGATCTGGTCGCGGGCCTCCCGAAGGGTGGAGGCGAGCCGTTCGTTCTGGGCGGTCACGCCGGCCAGGTTGGTCTGGAGCTCGACGATCCGCTCTTCGAGGATTCTCGAATTGCGCGGCGAGTCGGCGAGCTTGCGGCGCAGGACAGCGATTTCCTGCTCGAGGTACGAGACCTGAGCGGCCTCGTCGGAACCACGAGCGGGCCTGCCAGGGCTGCGGTTGTAGTCGTCATCGTGGGCTGCCACGGTCCTCACCTCCTCCGGGGAGCTGGACGCTTCCAGACCCTACCTGGGACCAGGGGTATGTAAACCCCTAGATCAAGAAAGATGGAACGGGCGTGTCCGATCTTCGCCCTCGCGTGCTTCCCCTCTGCTTTAAGAGATACCCACCGCGCACCGGCCAAAGCGGACCAGATGTATCGTCGAGCGAGTCGATATCCGATCGCGACCACGAGTGCCGGTCGGATCGTTGTACGAATGGCGGGATTGCCCCCGATTACGGGGCGACCCGGGACAGAACGGCAGGAGACATGTCGGTGACCGGTGAGGCGACGGCAGCGGGCGAGCCGCTGGAGGTGTGGATCGACCAGGATCTCTGCACCGGCGACGGCATCTGTGTGCAGTACGCGCCGGAGGTCTTCGAGCTGGACATCGACGGCCTCGCGTACGTGAAGGGCGCGGACGACGAGCTGCGCCAGCAGCCGGGCGACACGGCGCCGGTGCCGCTGACCCTGCTTCAGGACGTGGTGGACTCGGCCAAGGAGTGCCCGGGCGACTGCATCCACGTACGCCGGGTGGCGGACCAGGTCGAGGTGTACGGGCCCGAGGCTGCTGATTAGGGCTCGGTTCGCCTCCCGGGGCGGTAGGGGCGCGCACCTTCCGGCCCGCTCGCGGCCGTGGCCTGCCGCGGGTCGGCGACGGCGGGGCGGACGGCGGCGGGGGCAGGTCGGGTCGACGGCCGGCGGTGCCGGGCGCCGCGGGTGCGGGACCTGCCCCGCGGGGGTTCGGCGGGCGTCAGGCCCGGGCGGGCGGGGCCGGGGTCTGGGTGCGGGTCCAGCGGCCGCCCTGGCGGGCCCAGGTGAGGTCGAGTGAGACGTCCGGGCTGAACCGCGGGACGTCGTCCGAGGAGTAACCCTGGGCGTGGCCGGTGACGACACCGTCACTGCGCAGGGTCAGCCTGCTCACCGTCAGGTTCTCCTGCTCCGAGAGCAGGGTGGCGAGCACCACAGGCCTGCCGTCCTGGCCCGGGCCGAGCAGGTAGACCGCGTCCGGCGGGGTGCCGTTCTCGGCGTCGCAGTGGGCGGCGGCCACCGTGCCGGGCTTGCCGTCCCCCAGGTCGGCGCCGAAGTGCACCGAGATCTTCACCGGGAAGGGTCCGCAGTCGAGGGGAAGTTCGGCCTTGGCCGGATCGGGTGCCTCGGCGGCCGGCAGGGCCCTGGGGGCCGTGCGTATCGGCCCGGGCGTTCCGGACGCCGGGCCCGCCGCGAGCGCACCGGCCACCACCGCGGCGCAGCCGGCGGCCACCACCGCCCAGTGCTTCACGCCGGGACGGGCGTGCCCCGGCCCGGCCGGCGGCCGGGCACCTCCCCCGGTCGTCCCCTCGGCCAACGCCGTCCCGACCGCTGCTTCCACCAGGAGTTCCCCTCCACCGGTACGGTGCCCTCGCCGGGCACGGCGGGTGTCTGTGAGCGAGCATCCTCCCACACGCCGCCGGCGGCCCCCACAGGGGGTCGGACGGCCGCCGGGGCTCGCCCCACCTGCGACGACACGAGGGGCGGTACGGAGGGCCTGAGCCCTTCGTACCGCCCCTCGCGGTGGTCTCGCGGTGGTGTCCCGCGGTCAGCCCAGGTCCGGCGCGCCGGACGCGTCCGTGCCGGTGGCCCTGGCGGCGGCGCGGGCGGCGGCCCGTTCCTGGAGGCTCTGCTCGGGGGCCCCGTTGTCGTACTCCTCGCCGTACGCGCCCTTGGCCGGGCGACGGCGGCGCAGCGGCGGCTCGACGCCGTCCGCGAGGCGGCGGGAGGTCAGCAGGAAGCCGGTGTGGCCGATCATGCGGTGGTCCGGGCGGACGGCCAGGCCCTCCAGGTGCCAGGTGCGGACCATGGTCTCCCAGGCCTGCGGCTCGGTGAAGGTGCCGTGGTCGCGCAGCGCCTCGACGGTCTTGGACATCTGCGTGGTGGTGGCCACGTAGCAGCAGATCAGACCGCCGGGGACGAGCGCCTTGGAGGCGACGTCCAGGCATTCCCAGGGGGCGAGCATGTCGAGGATGACGCGGTCGACGTCGGCCTCGACCAGGTTGTCCTGGAGGTCACCGACGGTGAGCTTCCAGGCCGGGTGCGGGCCGCCGAAGTAGCGCTCGACATTGCCCTTGGCGATGTCCGCGAAGTCCTGGCGGCGCTCGTAGGAGGCCAGCAGGCCGGTGTCGCCGACGGCGCGCAGCAGGTAGGTGCTGAGCGCGCCGGAGCCGACGCCGGCCTCGACCACGCGGGCGCCGGCGAAGATGTCGGCCATCGCCAGGATCTGCCCCGCGTCCTTGGGGTAGATCACGGCGGCGCCGCGGGGCATGGACAGGACGTAGTCGGGGAGCAGGGGGCGCAGCGCGAGGTACGGGACGTTGCCCGTGGTGCGCACGACCGTGCCCTCGGGGGCGCCGATCAGCTCGTCGTGGGGGAACGCACCCTTGTGGGTGTGGAACTGGTTCCCGGCCTGGAGCGTGAACGTGTAGTGGCGGCCCTTGGGGTCGGTCAGCTGGACCTGGTCCCCGACCTGGAAGGGCCCGCGTCGGCGGGTGGCACCGGTCGGTTCGGACATGCGGACAATTCTAAGGGCTGACAGCCGCCCCACCGACCACAGTGATCACTGTGGTCACGCCGGCCGCCCGGCGAGGGCCGTCCGACGGCTCCGGACGCCTCGTCCGGGCTCCTCGGCAGCCCCGGACGGGACGGTCCGCGGACGCTCCTCAGCGGCCCGCGACGGCCTTGCTGAGCCGCTGCTCCACGTCGGTCAGCGCCAGCACCCCGTACGCGGACCCGTCCGGCTCGACCACCAGGTACTCGCTGGCCGGGGTCGCCCGCAGGGCTCGCAGCAGGTCTTCGCCGGACAGGTCGGCCGACAGCCGCAGGCCCGGCTCCAGGTCGCGCGCGAGGGCGCCGACCGCGATCCACGGACGGCGGTGCTCGGGCACCGCCCGCACCGCGGACTCCCGGACCAGGGCGATCGGCGCCCCCAGCCCGTCCACCACCAGGACGGCGCCGGCCCCGGCCTCCCGGGCCCGGCGCAGCGCCTCCCCCAGCGGCGTGTCGGCGGTGACCGGGACGGCCCGCCGGGCCAGCTCCCGCAGCCGCAGGCCGGGCAGCGCCTCCTTCAGCCGGGCGCCGCGCAGGCCCCCGACCGCGCCGTTCCAGATGATCGCGGCCAGGATCGCGGCCAGCGCCGCGTCGATCAGGGTGTCCGTCCCCGTGCGTCCGCCGTCGTCCCGCGAGGCACTGAACAGCGGCAGGCCGATCAGCACGGCGACGGCCAGCGCCCGGCCGGCCCAGGAGGCCGCCACGGTGCCGGCCATCGGGCGGCCGGTCAGGCCCCAGACGACGGCGCGCAGCATCCGGCCGCCGTCCAGCGGCAGGCCGGGCAGCAGGTTGAAGACGGCGACCACGAGGTTGCTGACCATCAGCCCGGCCAGCAGCACCCCGGGGACGCTGGAGAGCTCCACCAGCCGGCCGGCCGCCAGGAACACCCCGCCGAGCACGACGGAGAGCAGCGGCCCGGCGAAGGCCAGCCAGAACTCGCGGGCAGGGGTCTGCGCCTCGTTCTCGATCTCCGAGATGCCGCCGAGGAACTGCAGCTGGATCCGGCGGACCCCGAGCCTGTAGCGCAGCGCGACCAGCGTGTGCGCCAGCTCGTGCACCAGGACCGAGGCGTAGAAGGCGATCGCGAAGGACAGCGCGACCAGGTAGCGGGTGCCGCCGAGCTCGGGCAGCACCCGGGCGAGCTGCCCGCCGAAGATCCAGGTGATCAGCGCGGCGATGACGAACCAGGACGGGGTGACGTAGACCGGCACGCCGAACGGGCGGCCCATCAGGATGCCGCCGCGCGGTCCGGGCCCGCCGGCCGGGGGCGTGCCCGGGCCGGGCGCCCCGCCGGGCGGTGGCTGTTCGGAGGTCTGCTGCCCCCTGGTGTCGCTCACCGGTGTCCCTTCAGCTCGTCGTCCCCGTCGTGGCCGCGCCGTCCGCCCACGCTACGTGATCTCCGGCGGAATCCGGCGCCCGCCCCTCCTGGGGGTCTCATACCCGTGTCCGGCCCTCCCCAGTGCCGGCCGTGTCAGCGCCGTGGCAGCGGAATGACAGCGTTGGGCCATAGGGTCGGGGCATGCACCAGACCGACCACGGCCCGACCGTCGAGGCGCCGGCCCGCCGGGCCGCGCCCCCGACCGGGCTGTCCCCGTCGCGTGCGGGGGACTTCCTGACCTGTCCGCTGCTCTACCGGCTCCGGGTGATCGACAAGCTGCCCGAGCCGCCGAGCCCGGCCGCCACCCGGGGCACCCTCGTCCACGCCGTCCTGGAACGGCTCTTCGACAGCCCCGCCGCGGAGCGGACCCACGAGCGCGCGCTCGGCCTGCTGCGCCCGCAGTGGGAGCGGCTGCTGGGCGAGCGCCCCGAGCTGGCCGGCCTGTTCGGCGGCGCCGAGGGCGGCGCCGCCGAGCCGGACGGCGCCGCGCTGACCCGCTGGCTGGCCGACGCCGAGAAGCTGATCGGCCAGTGGTTCCGGCTGGAGGACCCGACCCGGCTGCACCCCGTCGAGCGCGAGCTGTACGTGGAGACCGCGCTGGAGTCGGGCCTGCTGCTGCGCGGCTACATCGACCGGGTGGACGTCGCGCCGACCGGTGAGGTGCGGCTGGTCGACTACAAGACCGGCCGGGCGCCCTCGCGGGACTTCGAGGGCAAGGCCATGTTCCAGATGAAGTTCTACGCCCTGGTGGTGTGGCGCTGGAAGGGCGTGATCCCCAAGCGCCTGCAGCTGGTCTACCTGGGCGGGGGCGGCGACGTGGTGTCGTACGACCCGGACGAGGCGGACCTGCGCGCGGTGGAGCGCAAGCTCATGGCGCTCTGGGAAACCATCTCGCAGGCGGTGGCCACGGGCGAGTTCCCGGCCACCAGGAACCGGCTCTGCGACTGGTGCGACCACAAGGCGAGCTGCCCGGAGTTCGGCGGCACTCCCCCGCCGTACCCGCTCCCGCTGGCCGGACCGCCGGCGGCGGGCGTGCCGGCCGGTGGCGTGCCGGCCGCGCGGGACGGCTCCGCGCCCGCCACCCGATCCGACGAGGACGACCCCGCCGCCGTGGCGCCGCAGGGGTCGGACGAGCACCTGAGCAAGGAGTCCTAGGTGACGATCCGAGTGCTGCTGGTCGACGACCAGCCACTGCTCCGCACCGGCTTCCGGATGATCCTGGAGGCCGAGTCCGACCTGGTAGTGGTCGGCGAGGCCGGCGACGGCCAGCAGGCGCTGGACCAGGTCCGGGCGCTGCAGCCCGACGTGGTGCTGATGGACATCCGGATGCCCCGGATGGACGGCGTGGAGGCCACCCGCCGGATCGCCGGCCCCGGCCGCGACGGCCCGGCCAAGGTCCTCGTGCTGACCACCTTCGACCTGGACGAGTACGTGGTCGAGGCGCTGCGGGCGGGGGCCAGCGGCTTCCTGCTCAAGGACGTCCCGGCCGAGGAGCTGGTGCAGGCGATCCGGGTGGTCGCCGACGGCGCCGCGATGCTCGCCCCGAGCATCACCCGCCGACTGCTGGACATGTACGCCACCAAGCTCCCGTCCGGGGACGAGGCGCCGCCGCAGGCCCTCACCGCGCTGACGGAGCGTGAGCTGGAGGTGCTCCGGCTGGTCGCCCGCGGCCTGTCGAACGCCGAGATCGCGGCCGAACTCTTCGTCAGCGAGACCACGGTCAAGACCCATGTCGGCCATGTGCTGACCAAGCTTCAGCTGCGCGACCGGGTGCAGGCGGCGGTGTACGCCTACGAGAGCGGGCTGGTGCGCCCTGGCGCGCTGTAGGAACGCGATCGGGCGGCGGGGCCGGGCACCGACGGGTGCCCGGCCTTCCGCGTCGGGCCGGGCGGGGCGCGTCCGACCGACCGTGCGTCCCTTGCGTCCGTGTGTCAGGCCGACCGTGCGTCAGGCCCGCGGGCGGGGCCGGCCCCGGACATGAGGGTGGCCCGGCCGCCCCCTTGCACCAGGAGGGGCGGACGGGCCACCGGTCTGCGGGGACGCGGCCCTGCTACTTGCTGCGGCCGATCTCCCAGAACCGGAACACGCCGGTGGTGTCGACCGTGGACTCCACACCCGTGATGTTGGAGCGGAAGGCGTAGAAGGACTTCGCCTGGAAGATCGGGATCAGCGGGACGCCCTCGGCGGTGATGTTCTGCATCTGCGCGAAGACGGCGCCGGCGGCGGCCCGGTCGACCTGCTTGAGGCTCTCCGGCAGCAGCTTGTCACTGATCCGGGGATCGTTCCAGCCGGTGTGGTAGGCGCCGCCGTCGACGACCAGCGGGGCGACGAAGTTGTCCGGGTCCGGGTAGTCGGCCGTCCAGCCGATCGTGTAGGCCTGGTAGCTGCCGGCCTTCCAGCCCTTCTTGAACTTCTCCCAGTCGGCCTCCTGCGTGACCGTCACCTGGAAGAGGCCGCTCGCCTCCAGCTGCTTCTTCATCTCGGCGGCCTCGGCGCCCTCGGCCCGCGCCCTGGACCAGGTGAGGCTCAGCTTGACCGGCAGGGCCACCTTGGCCGCGGTCAGGATCTGCTTGGCCTTCGCCACGTCCGGGTCGCCGTACTTGTCGAAGAAGGCGGTGTTGTGGCCGGCCACCCCGGCGGGGACCACCGAGTAGAGCGGCTGGACGGTGCGGGCGTAGACGTCACGGGCCAGCACCTTGCGGTCCAGCAGCTGGGCCACGGCCTGGCGCACCGCGGGGTTGCCGGTGACGGCGTCCTTGGTGTTGAAAGCCAGGTAGCGGGTCTCGGAGCTGTCGCCGTCGGCGACCTGGACCGCCGTCTTGCCGGCCTGCTGGTCCGCCAGGTACTGGGCGCCCGCGCCCGGGTCGAGGCTGTTGTCGGTGAGGTCGACCTCGCCGGTGTCCAGGGCGGTCTTGAGGTCCGAGCCCTTGAGGAAGTACCGCAGGGTGAACTTCTTGTTCCGCAGCTTCTCGTCGCCGCTGAACTGGTCGTTGGCGACCAGGGTGACCTTGCCGGGCACCTTGGTGCCGCCGTCCGAGGCCATCGTCTCCAGGCTGTCGATCTTGTACGGGCCGGAGCCGACCAGCTTGTCGTTGGGCAGCAGCTTGTCGGCCGGGAAGACCTGGTGGTCGACGATCGCGCCGGCCGAGCTGGCCAGCTTGGCCGGCAGCACCGCGTCCGGCTGGGTGAGCTGGAAGGTCACCTCGGTGTCGCCCTTGGCCTCCACCGACTTGATGGAGTCGAGCAGCGAGGACGGACCGTTGTCGTCCTTGATCTTCTTCATCCGCTCGATGGAGAAGACCACGTCCTGGGCGGTCAGCGGGTGGCCGTTGGAGAACTTCAGGCCGGTCCGCAGGGTGCAGTGGTAGGTGGTGGCGTCGGCCCCGGTGAACTCACAGGACTGCGCGGCGTCCGGGCTCGGCGCGGAGCTGCCGGCGGGGAACTTCAGCAGCGACTGGAAGGTGTTGTGCAGCAGCAGCCAGGAGCCGTTGTCGTAGGCACCGGCCGGGTCCAGCACGTTGGTGACGCTCGTGGTGCCCATCACGATCGCCCCGCCCGGGTCCGAACCCGTGACGGCCTTGGTGACGGAGCCGCAGCCCGCGACGGTGGTGGCGACCAGTCCGGCACAGGTGAGCGCTGCCAGTCGTTGAGCTGAAGTCATGCGGGTGGCGTCCTTCTCGGTGCGGCCGGCGGTGTGTGCCGGTGGCCTCCGCGCTGCCGCTCCCGATCGGGAGTGCGCCGGTGCGGCCGGGTGCCGCGCGCCCACGGGCCCGACGGGGTTGCCCGTCTTCGGTGGTGGCGCGCGACATGAGGGTGTGGGGCGACAGCGGTCGTCCGGCCGGGATGGTTGTCCGGCTGGGGGCGACCGCCGAGGGGAATCGATCGGAAGTAGCGTGCCACATCGGCCGGGGATCGCCCCCACTCGTGCGGGCCCTGATCGAACTCCCGTCCGGCCGGCAGCGGCGTCCGAACCGACGAGTTGTCAGGCAATGCCCGATTTCTCCCCGGCTGACGAGCGCGTCCCGCCGGCCGGCCCGAGTTACCGGTCGGTACCAGGAGTTGACAATGAGACGACAATCACATCGGAACCGTCAGATCGGGACAGCCGCGCCCCGTCGGTCGTACCGGCGCGGCCGGCCGGCGCGGGTCCGTCCGGCCCGTCCCGCGACAGGTCCGGCCAGGCCCGCACGGACACCGCGCGGACACGCCCGAAGACCCCACGGCCGCCCACCCGGGCAGGCCGGCGGAGCAGCCGGCCCCGCCCGTCACACCTCCGGACGGCCACCGGCATCCGCCGACCCCACGGCTCAGACCCGCGAGGCCACCAGCGAGCGCAGCAGCTCCAGATCGACCTGCTCCAGCGAGGGCAGCACCAGCCGGCCGGGAGCCGGCTCGATCGCCGCCACCGACGGCACCGCGATCACCGGGCAGCCGGCCGCCTCGGCGGAACGCACCCCGGTCGGGGCGTCCTCCACCACCACGCAGCGGGCCGGCTCGGCGCCGAAGCGGCGGACCGCCTCCAGGTACGGGTCCGGGTGCGGCTTGGTGCGCGGCACCTCGTCCCCCGCGAGCGAGAAGGCGAAGTGGTGGGCGCCGAGGGTGGCCAGCACGATGTCGATGATGTGCCGGTGCGAGGCCGACACCAGGGCCGCAGGGACGCCGTGCGCGGCCAGCGTGTTGAGCAGCCGTTCGGCGCCCGGCATCAGCGGCACCCCGCCGCCCAGCAGGTCCACGAACCGCTGGTTGATCAGCGTGGTGAGGTCGGCCGGCGCGAGGTCGACGCCGGTGCTGGAGATCAGGTAGTCGATCACCCGGCTCATCGGGCCGCCGACCACGTGGGCCCGGTCGTTCTCGTCCAGCGCGTAGCCCAGTTCGGCGAAGAGCGAGACCTCCGCCTGCCACCAGAAGTCCTCGGTGTCGACCAGCGTCCCGTCCATGTCCAGCAGCACCGCCTGGAGGCCTTGCCCGTTGCCGTGGTCGAGGGTGCGGGCGGCGGTGGAGATGGTCGTCATGGTGGGAGTCCTTCCGTTCGCGCACACCCGGATCTGCCTCCGGGGATGGCACAGGCCGGCCCGCTGGTGAGCGGACCGGCCCGTTCAGGATGATCCAGGATACGCCGCCCGCGCCGAAATGCGGCGAACGCTGTGCGACATCCGGGCTACCGCGCGTTGAAGGGCCGCGGCGGCCGGCGCCGGGCTCCGCGGGTCAGCGCGCGTTGAAGTACTTCGCCTCCGGGTGGTGGATGACGATCGCGTCGGTGGACTGCTCCGGGTGGAGCTGGAACTCCTCGGAGAGCACCACGCCGATCCGCTCCGGCTTCAGCAGCTCGGCGATCTTGGCACGGTCCTCCAGCTCCGGGCAGGCCCCGTAGCCGAGCGAGAACCGCGCGCCCCGGTACTTCAGCGCGAACATGTCCTTGACGTCCTGCGGGTCCTCGCCGGAGAAGCCCAGCTCGAAGCGGACCCGGGCGTGCCAGAACTCGGCGAGCGCCTCGGCCAGCTGCACCGACAGGCCGTGCAGCTCCAGGTAGTCGCGGTAGGCGTCCGCCTTGAACAGCTCGTTGGCGGCCTCCGAGATCCGGTTGCCCATGGTGACCACCTGCAGGCCCAGCACGTCCTTCTCGCCGGACTCCTCCGGGCGGAAGAAGTCCGCCAGGCAGAGCCGGCGCCCGCGCCGCTGGCGCGGGAAGGTGAACCGGGTGTGCTCGCTGCCGTCCTCGTTGTAGACCAGCAGGTCGTCGCCCTTGGACGCGGCCGGGTAGTAGCCGTAGACCACGGCCGCCTCCAGCCAGCCCTCGGTCTGCAGCCGGTCCAGCCACATCCGCAGCCGCGGCCGGCCCTCGGTCTCCACCAGCTCCTCGTACGAGGGGCCCTCGCCGCTGCGCGCGGCCTTGAGGCCCCACTGGCCCTTGAACAGCGCGTCCTCGTCCAGCCAGGAGGCGTAGTCCGCGAACGGGATGCCCTTGACGATCCGGTCGCCCCAGAACGGCGGCTCGGGCACCCGGTTGTCGACCGCGACGTCGGAGCGGATCTGGCCGAGGTTCTCCTCGGGCTCCTCCAGCACCTCGACCCGGGCGTGCCGGCGCTGCTTCAGCTCCGGCAGGGTCGCGCCGGGCACGCCGCGCTTGACCGCGATCAGCGCGTCCATCAGCCGCAGGCCCTCGAAGGCGTCCCGGGCGTAGCGGACCTCGCCCTCGTAGATCTCGTGCAGGTCCTGCTCGACGTAGGCCCGGGTCAGGGCGGCCCCGCCGAGGATCACCGGGAACTGGGCCGAGAGGCCCCGCTGGTTCAGCTCCTGGAGGTTCTCCTTCATGATCACGGTGGACTTCACCAGCAGGCCGGACATCCCGATCACGTCGGCCCGGTGCTCCTGCGCGGCGTCCAGGATCGCCGAGACGGGCTGCTTGATGCCCAGGTTCACGACCGTGTAGCCGTTGTTCGACAGGATGATGTCGACCAGGTTCTTGCCGATGTCGTGGACGTCACCCTTGACGGTGGCCAGCACGATGGTGCCCTTGCCCTCGTCGTCGGACTTCTCCATGTGCGGCTCCAGGTGGGCGACGGCGGTCTTCATGACCTCCGCCGACTGGAGCACGAACGGCAGCTGCATCTGGCCGGAGCCGAACAGCTCGCCGACCACCTTCATGCCGGCCAGCAGGGTGCTGTTGACGATCTCCAGCGCGGGGCGCTCGGTCAGCGCCTCGTCGAGGTCCGCCTCCAGGCCCTTGCGCTCGCCGTCGACGATCCGTCGCTGCAGGCGCTCCTCCAGCGGCAGGGCCGCCAGCTCCTCGGCCTTCGACGCGGCGCTGGAGGCCGCCGAGACGCCCTCGAACAGCTCCAGCAGGCGCTGCAGCGGGTCGTAGCCCTCGGACCTGCGGTCGTAGACCAGGTCGAGGGCGACCTTGCGCTGCTCCTCGGGGATCCGGGCCATCGGCAGGATCTTGGAGGCGTGCACGATCGCCGAGTCCAGGCCGGCCTCGACGCACTCGTTCAGGAAGACCGAGTTGATCACCTGGCGGGCGGCCGGGGAGAGGCCGAAGGAGATGTTGGACAGGCCCAGGGTGGTCTGCACGGCCGGGTGGCGGCGCTTCAGCTCGCGGATCGCCTCGATGGTCTCGATGCCGTCCCGGCGGGACTCCTCCTGCCCGGTGCCGAGGGTGAAGGCCAGGCAGTCGACCAGGATGTCGTGCTCGGCGACGCCGTACTCGCGGCCCAGCTGCTCGATCAGCCGCTCGGCGATCGCGACCTTCTTCTCGGCGGTGCGGGCCTGGCCCTCCTCGTCGATGGTCAGCGCGACCAGGCCGGCGCCGTGCTCCCGGGCCAGCGCGGCGACCTTGCCGAAGCGGGTGTCCGGGCCGTCGCCGTCCTCGTAGTTCACCGAGTTCAGCAGGGCGCGGCCGCCCAGCATCTCCAGACCGGCCCGGAGCACGTCGGTCTCGGTGGAGTCCAGCACGATCGGCAGGGTGGAGGCGGTGGCCAGCCGGCCGGCGATCTCCTTCATGTCGGCGACGCCGTCGCGGCCGACGTAGTCGACGCAGAGGTCCAGCAGGTGGGAGCCGTCCCGGATCTGCTCACGGGCGATCTCCACGCAGGCCTGCCAGTCGCCGGCCAGCATCGAATCGCGGAACTTCTTGGAGCCGTTGGCGTTGGTCCGCTCGCCGATCGCCAGGTAGGAGGTGTCCTGGCGGAACGGCACCGACTGGTAGAGCGAGGAGGCGGACGGCTCGGGCTGCGGGTCGCGCGGGGCGATCTCCCGGCCGCGCACCCGCTCGACCACCTGGCGCAGGTGCTCGGGGGTGGTGCCGCAGCAGCCGCCGACCAGCGAGAGGCCGTACTCGCGGGTGAAGGTGTCGTGGGCGTCGGCCAGCTCGGCCGGGGACAGCGGGTAGTGCGCGCCGTCCTTCCCCAGCACCGGGAGGCCGGCGTTCGGCATGCAGGACAGGCCGATCCGGGCGTTCTTCGCCAGGTAGCGCAGGTGCTCGCTCATCTCGGCGGGGCCGGTGGCGCAGTTCAGGCCGATGTAGTCCACGCCCAGCGGCTCCAGCGCGGTGAGCGCGGCGCCGATCTCCGAGCCGAGCAGCATGGTGCCGGTGGTCTCCACCGTGACCTGGACGATCAGCGGCAGGTCCAGGCCGGCGTCGGCCAGCGCCTGCTTGCTGCCGAGAATGGCGGCCTTGGTCTGCAGCAGGTCCTGGCTGGTCTCCACCAGGAGCGCGTCGGCGCCGCCCGCGATCAGGCCGGCCGCGTTCAGCCGGAAGCCGTCCCGCACCGTCGCGTAGGGGATGTGGCCGAGGGTGGGCAGCTTGGTGCCCGGGCCGATCGAACCGAGCACCCACCGGGTGCGTCCGTCCTGGTAGGAGTCGGCCACCTCGCGCGCGATCCGGGCACCCGCCTCGGACAGCTCGAAGATCCGCTCGGGAATGTCGTACTCACCCAGGGCCGAGAGGTTGGCGCCGAACGTGTTGGTCTCCACGCAGTCCACGCCCACCGCGAAGTACGCCTCGTGGACGGAGCGCACGATGTCGGGGCGGGTGATGTTGAGGACTTCGTTGCAGCCCTCCAGGTCCTGGAAGTCCTCCAGCGTCGGGTCCTGCGCCTGGAGCATGGTGCCCATCGCGCCGTCCGCCACCACGACCCGGGTGGCGAGGGCTTCACGCAGCGCGCTCGCGCGCTCCTGCTGGACGGTGGACGGGGTGGCTGCAGTGGCCATGGGGCTTCTCCCTGGGTGCGACGGCTGTCGGCTTTGCGCTCCCCGCGGTCGGGGAGGGCACCTCGCCAGGGTATCCGTCCGGGCCTTCGGACCGGCGAACCGTTTCGTATCCTGAGCGTTCGATCAAGACGGGGGAACAGAAATGAAGTCGTTCGGCGTACGTCTCCGGCGCGCGGCGGGGGCCGCGCGCAGCCGCTGGCGGGGGCTGTCACGAGCGCGCCGGATCCTGCTCTGCGCACTGGTGGCCCTTGCCGTACCGGTGCTCCCGGTGGGCTCGGCGGCCCTCGCGCTGCGGCTGCAGTACGCGGGCGACCCCGCCGAGGAGGCCCGCACCCGGGGCCGGGACGCGGTCTGGCTCGGGCACGCCTGGGTGGACGGCCGGAAGAGTGACGCCGACGTGGCCGCGCTGGGTCGGCAGCTGGCCGGCACCGGCATCCGCGACCTCTACGTGCACACCGGTCCGCTGGAGCACGACGGGAGCCTGCCGCCCGCGCTGTACCCCCGGGCCGCCTGGCTGGTCGGGGCCGTCCACCGGACGCTGCCGGGCGTTCGGGTGCAGTCCTGGCTGGGTGACGTGGTGAAGCCGGAGAAGGCCGGGCTCGACCTGGAGGACGCCCCCTCCCGGGACCGGGTCACCGCCGCCGCCGGGCAGGTGCTGGACGCCGGCTTCGACGGCGTGCACTTCGACATGGAGCCGATCCGCCCCGAGTCGGCCGGCTGGCTGGCCCTGCTCGACCAGGTGCGGGGCGTCACGGCGGCGCGCGGCGCCGCGCTCTCGGTGGCCGCCCCGCAGATCGACCCGCTGCCCGGCCTGCACGTGCTGACCACCGGCCTGACCGGCCACGGCAAGTGGTGGTCGCAGGCGTACTTCGCCGAGACCGCCCGCCGGGTCGACCAGATCGCGGTGATGTCCTACGACACCGGCCTGCCGGTGGAGTCGCTGTACGGCGGGTACGTCGCGCAGCAGACCGTACTGGCCCTGGAGGTCACCCCGCCGGAGGTGGACCTGCTGATGGGCCTGCCGTTCTTCTGGGAGGACAAGCCGGGCCACTACGGCTCGGCCGAGACGGTGACGGCCGCCGTCCGCGGTGCCCGGCTCGGCCTCGGGCGGGAGGCGCCCGGCCGGCAGAACTTCGGCCTGGCGCTGTACGTGGACTTCGCGGCCACCCCCGAGCACTGGTCGGCGTACCGGCGCGGCTGGACCGACTGACCGGGCCCGGCCCGGCGCGGGGGCCGGGGCGACCGGCCACCGTTCAGCGCACCGCGCGGTGCAGCGCGATCAGCAGCCGCCAGACCTCGGCCGCGACGGCCTCGGGCGTCCCCTCGACGCTCCCGTGCAGCCAGTCGGCGAGCGCACCGGTGAAGGCGCCGGCGACGGCCGAGGCCACCAGGGCGGCCTGCGGGGCGCCGGCCAGCTCGCGTTCGCTGCGGCTGCGCTCCCGCAGCTCCCGGTTGAGCAGGTCGCCGAGCGGACCGCTGCCGCCGGGCAGGAGAAGTCCGCGGTAGAGGTCCGCGTGCCGGGCCGCGTCGGCGAGGAACACGGCGAGCGCGGGCGGCGGCGCGGCCGGGTCGGGCAGGCCGCGCCAGGCGTGCAGGGCGTCCACCGCCTGCCGGACGACCTCGGCGCAGGCGTCCACCGCGAGCGCCTGGAGGTCCTCGTAGTGCAGGTAGTAGGTGGCCCGGCCGAGCCCCGCCCGGCGGACCACCGCGGAGACGCTGACCTCGGCGAGCGGGCGTCCGGCGCACTCGGCGAGCAGGGCCTGGCGCAGTTTCTCCCGGGTGCGGGCGGCACGCGGGTCGGCCGGCGGGCGGGGCTCGGTCATCCGGCGACCAGGACGGCGGTCAACGCGATCGCGCCGGGCAGGGCCTGCGCGAAGAGGATCCGCCGGTTGGCGGTGGCGGCGCCGTAGAGGCCCGCGACGACGACGCAGCTCAGGAAGAACACCTGCACACGGTAGCCGGTGGGGTCCGCGGCGATCAGGCCCCAGACCAGGCCGGCGGCGAGGAAGCCGTTGTAGAGGCCCTGGTTGGCGGCCAGCGGCGCGGTGGCCCGGGCCATGTCGGCGTCGAAGCCGGAGAGTTCGCGGCCGGGCCGGCGCTCCCAGAGGAACATCTCCAGCACCAGGATCCAGCCATGGAGCGCGGCCACCAGGCCGACCAGCACGTTCGCGGTGGTCTGCACGACCACTCACCGCCTTCCGGAACAGCTTCGGGGTGCCCTGATGGACACCTGTCCATAGTTTATGGACAGGTGTCCATGAAAGCCACCGGCCGCCGGGTGTTTCCGGATCACGCCCCCGGGGCCTCCTCCGCCAGATGCGCCCCCAGTGCGGTGAGATAGCGCTCCAGCTGGGCCGTGTACCCGGTCACGAAGCGCGCGACGACGCGGAACAGCGGACTGCGGATCTCGCCGCGCTCGACGACGGTCAGGGTGCAGCCGCCCGGCCAGGGGGTGATCTCGTACGTCCAGCTGCCGCCGAACGGGAGGCGGGGGTCGGCGATCGCGGTGACCAGTCGCAGCGGCGGGGTGGCGTCCACCAGCTCGTAGGCGACGTCGCCGTGGCTCTCGTACTCGCGCCAGCGGATCCGGCCCCGCTCGTCCGGGAGGCGCTCCACCCGGATCAGGCCCGGCCGCCAGCGGGGGTAGCGGTCGATGTCGACGAGGGCGTCCCAGACCGCCTCGGGCGGCCGGTACACCTCCAGCGACCTGCGGGCCGTGTGCTTCAGCGGCAGGCAGCGGCCGAGCGCGAAGAGGCCCGCGCCCGTCGCGGCCACCGCACCAAGGGCGATCAGCGGCCTTCTCATCGGCCCGGCTCCTCGTCTGCCGTCCGGCCCCCTGCCTCCATCATCGCGCCGGGGCCGGCCGCGGGGGCGCCGGCGCGGGGCGCCCGGGGCCGGGAGGGCGCGGGGCGGGGACCGGTCCGGCAGACTCCCGCACGATCACTACCGGATCACGCAACCCGCCGATGCCCGGCTGCCCGATCGCGCACACGCGAAGGAGGGCGGGTGCGACCGCACCCGCCCTCCGCCACCGTCCGATCACCGTCCGCCCGCGCGGGTCACGCCCCGCGCGGGCGCGGCGCGCCGCCACCGCGGCACGCTCCGACCGCGGCGGCTCCGGTCGCGGTGTCGCTCAGGCCCGGACCCGGGCCGGCGCCGTGGAGCCGCGCACCACCAGCTCGGGCTCGAAGAGCAGCTCGTCATGGGTGACCTTGACGCCCGCGATCTCCCCCGCCAGCAGCTCGACGGCGGCCCGCCCCATCGCCTCGATCGGCTGGCGGACGGTGGTCAGCGGCGGGTCGGTGCAGGTCATGAACGCGGAGTCGTCGTAGCCGATCACCGACACGTCGTCCGGCACCGAGAGGCCCGCCCGGCGCACCGCGCGGACGGCGCCGAGCGCCAGCGGGTCGCTCGCGCAGACGATGCCGGTGACGTCCTGGCGCAGCAGTCGGGTGGTCGCGGCCTGGCCGCCCTCCAGGCTGAACAGGGCGCGCTCGACCAGCTCGTCCGGCAGCTCCAGGCCGGCCCGCTCGGCGGCGGCCCGGGCGGCGGCCAGCTTGCGCCGGGACGGCATGTGGTCGGCCGGGCCGAGCACCATGCCGATCCGCCGGTGGCCGAGCTGCTTGAGGTGGCCGATGGCCTGTTCGACCGCCACCGCGTCGTCGCAGGAGACCCGGGGGAAGTCCAGGTCGTCGATGGCCGCGTTCAGCAGCACGGTGGGCAGGCTGCGCTCGGCGAGCCGGTCGTAGTGCTCGTGCGGGGCGTCCTGCTGGGCGTAGAGGCCGCCGAAGAAGACCACGCCGGAGACGTGCTGCTCCAGCAGCAGGTCGACGTAGTCGGCCTCGGAGACGCCGCCGGCCGTCTGGGTGCAGAGCACGGGCGTGAAGCCCTGGCCGGCGAGCGCGCCGCCGACCACCTCGGCGAAGGCCGGGAAGATCGGGTTCTGCAGCTCGGGGAGCACCAGTCCGACCAGCCGGGCCCGCTCGCCGCGGAGCTGGGTGGGCCGCTCGTAGCCCAGGACGTCGAGCGCCGTCAGCACCGCGGCCCTGGTCGCCTCCGAGACGCCGGGCTTCTCGTTCAGCACACGGCTGACCGTGGCTTCGCTCACCCCGACCTTCTGGGCCACCTGAGCAAGTCGTCGTGTCATGCTTGCGAGTATACGACGAAAAGCGCAATTTCCTTGCGAAAATTTGCAAACCCCGGCTCGGCCTCGAACAGCCGGCCGCCCCCGGCCGTCCGGGCGCGGAGCTGGCCGGATATCCGTTGGATCGACGCCCGCCGGTCCCGCAAACTGACCCCACCGGCCTGCCGTCCGGCACCTGCCGCGCGCATCAAAGCCCGTAGGCTGGGCAGGTAGGGACCATGGGGCGAGCGGCCCCATGGGTGGAGAGGTTCAACAGTCGGCAGCCGGCCAACGGCGCCCTTGCAGGCCCGGGAGGGCCGGGCGCACGGCCGCCGGCCGACCGGAGGGAGACGCTGGGTGATCGAGCTGGAAGATGTTCCCGAGTTGATCGACCCGGTGATGGTGTGCGCCTTCGAGGGCTGGAACGACGCCGGTGACGCCGCCTCGGCGGCCGTGGCGCATCTGGACGAGACCTGGAGCGGGAAGGTGTTCGCCGCCCTGGACGCGGAGGACTACTACGACTTCCAGGTGAACCGGCCGACCGTCTGGCTGGACGGCGGGGTCCGCCGGATCACCTGGCCGACCACCCGGCTCTCGGTCGTCCGGGTCACCGAGCCGAGGACCAGGGACCTGGTCCTCGTCCGCGGCATCGAACCCAGCATGCGCTGGCGCTCGTACTGCAACGAGCTGCTCGGCTTCGCCCACGAGCTGGGCGTGGAGCTGGTGGTGATCCTGGGCGCGCTGCTCGGCGACACCCCGCACAGCCGCCCGGTGCCCGTCAGCGGAGTCACCTCCGACCCCGACCTGGCCCGCACCCTCGACCTGGAGGAGAGCCGCTACGAGGGCCCGACCGGGATCGTCGGCGTGCTCCAGGAGGCCTGCACGCACGCCGGGGTGCCGGCCGTGACGCTCTGGGCGGCCGTGCCGCACTACGTCGCGCAGCCGCCGAACCCCAAGGCCACCCTGGCGCTGCTCAACAAGCTGGAGGACCTGCTCGACCTGCGGATCCCGCCGGGCGAGCTCGGCGAGGACTCCCGCGCCTGGCAGCTCGGGGTGGACCAGCTGGCCGCCGAGGACAGCGAGGTGGCCGAGTACGTCCAGCAGCTGGAGGAGGCCCAGGACACCGCCGAGCTCCCCGAGGCGTCGGGCGACGCGATCGCCCGCGAGTTCGAGCGCTACCTGCGCCGCCGGGAGAACCTCGGCCCGACCGGTGAGAAGCCGGTCGCCGGGCACGCCACCGCCGAGCGGCCGGCGGAGCCGGAGACCGGTGCCACCGACACCAAGACCGGCGAGGACGGGCCCGAGGCGGGCACCGAGGAATGAGCCGCGGACCGCGGCGCCGGACCATGCCGAAGGGGCGTCAGGAGATCTCCTGACGCCCCTTCGGCATGTCGCCGGGGCGGGGCCCCGGTCCCGCTACAGCGCGACGCCGAGCAGGGCGTCGACGGTGCGCGAGACCAGGCCCGGGGCGGTGATGTCGTCGCCGCCGTCGGCCTCCTGACGCTCGGCCCAGCGGTCCACCGCGGCCAGCGCGGTGGGTGTGTCCAGGTCCTCGGCGAGCGCCGCCCGCACCTCGGCGAGCAGGCCCTCGGCCGACGGGCCGTCGGGGCGGGAGACGGCGGCGCGCCAGCGCGCCAGCCGCTCCAGGGCCTCGTCCAGGGTGGCCTTGGTCCACTCCCAGTCGGAGCGGTAGTGGTGGCCGAGCAGGGCCAGCCGGATCGCCGCCGGGTCCACGCCCTCACGGCGCAGGGTGGAGACGAAGACCAGGTTCCCGCGGGACTTGGACATCTTGTGCCCGTCCAGGGCGACCATGCCCGCGTGCACGTACGCCTGGGCGTAGGGGTGCTCGCCGGTGGCCACCTGGGCGTGCGCGGCACCCATCTCGTGGTGCGGGAAGGACAGGTCGCTGCCGCCGCCCTGGATGTCGAAGGACATCCCGAGGTACCTCAGGGCGATCGCCACGCACTCGATGTGCCAGCCGGGCCGGCCGTGGCCGAGCTCGGTGTCCCAGGCGGGCTCGCCGGGCCGGGCCGCGAGCCACAGCAGGGCGTCCAGCGGGTGCTTCTTGCCCGGGCGCTCAGGGTCCCCGCCGCGCTCGGCGAAGACCGGCCGCATCTCGTCCCGGGTGAGCCCGGAGACCTCGCCGAAGCGCGGGTCCGACTCGACCGAGAAGTAGATGTCGCCGTCCAGGTCGTACGCGGCGCCGCTCGCCAGCAGCTTCTTCACCAGCGGCACGATCCACGGGATCGACTCGACGGCGCCGATGTAGTGGGCCGGCGGCAGCATCCGCAGCGCCGTCATGTCCTCGCGGAACAGGGCGGTCTCCCGCTCGGCGAGGGCCACCCAGTCCATGCCGGTCTCGACGGCGCGGACCAGCAGCGGGTCGTCCACGTCGGTGACGTTCTGGACGTAGAGGACGTCGTGGCCGGCGTCCTTCCAGACGCGCTGCACCAGGTCGAAGGTGTTGTAGGTGGCGGCGTGGCCCATGTGGGTCGCGTCGTAGGGGGTGATGCCGCAGACGTAGATCCGGGCGGTGCCGTCCTGCGGCACGACCTCCCGGATACAGCCCGCGGCGGTGTCGTGGATACGCAGGGGGAGCCCCTGACCGGGCAGGGCGGGAACCTCGGAGGCGGGCCAGGCATGCATGGACACGACTCTAACCTTGCGATCATTTGAAAGCCTAACCAGTGCGCAAGATCGGCCGGAATCCGTTCGCGGACCGACCGGCCTCCCGCGCCGGGGCCCGGCGGCGGCCCGGCCGGCAGGCTGTGGGGCACCTGCCGGAGGCCGCCGCCGGGCGGTCATGCGGGACGGGGCGGGCCGCCGGCGGCGCCGGCCCGCCCGGGCGGTGTCAGGACCGCTGCCAGAGCGCCGGGACGTTCGGCGGCTCCCAGCCGGTCATGGCGGTGTGCCCCTGGAGGCAGCGGTAGGTGACCCCGCCGTAGGTGACCCGGTCGCCGGCGGCGTAGGTGGTGCCCGCCCGCCAACTGCCGGACGGCTGGGCGGTGGGGCTCTGGGTGGGCCGGGGCGAGGCGCTGGTGGGGGTGACGGTGGGGGTGGCGCTCGGGCTGCCCGAGGGGGACGGCGTCTGCGGCACGTCCAGCACGAAGTCGAAGCTGCCGAGCCTGCCCGAGCCGACCTGCTGCACGGTCATCAGCAGCGCCGGGTCGTAGATGGTGTCGGTGCTGTTGCGCGGCTCCCCGGGGAAGTAGAGCTGGGTGGTGAGGATCGGCCGGCCCGGTGCCTGGACCTTCACGTGGATGTGCCTGGTGCGGCCCGGGTAGAGGCCGGGGACGATGGTGGTCAGGCTGAACGCGCCCTGGGCGTCGGTGAACTGGTGGCCGCGGAAGGTGAACCCGACGTTGTCGTAGGTCCCGTTCACGTCGGCCTGCCAGAAGTCGAGCAGGGCGCCGGCGATGGGCAGGCAGGCCCGGCCGAAGACGTACCCGCTCACGGTCAGCGGCGTGCCCGGGGTGCCCGCGGTCACCAGCGAGGTGCGCAGCGGCGAGTTCGGCTTGAAGTACGGGCCCTCGGTCTGCTCGATGGTGGGGTGGTCGCCGTCGTCGCACTCGGGGGTGAGGTCGAGCGCTCCGCCGCCGGGGCCGAGGTCCCGGGCGAGGGCGGCGCCGCCGCCGAGCAGCAGTGGGGTGGCGCCGGCCAGCACGGCGGCCTTCAGGACGGTCTTGCGGCTGATCCGGCGGTCGGCCGGGCCCGGCTGGGCGGGGGTCGCGGCCCCCGTCACGGTGTCTCGGGGGTCGCGGGCGTCTGTGGGGGACATGCACCGACTCCTTCGGGTGGTGGGATGGTGTGTCGCGCCTTACGGCATGCGCATGACAGGCAAGGAGCCCGGTGGTGGCCCTGGCCGCACGGCACACCCCGCGGGCCTCACGGCGCCGCGCGGTGGCACCACGGCCGGGCCGCGGTGGGGAGCTGCAGCCAAACCTACGGGCGCGCCGGCGGGGCGGCGATGGACGCGATCCGGGGATCGTGGTGCTTTTCTGCGCCGCCGGACCGGAACTCCCCCGGCGTCACCCCGGTCTCCCGCCGGAAGAACCGGCAGAAGTACGCCGGGTCCGCGAAGCCCCCCTGCTGGGCGATCTGGCGAACCGTCAGATCGGTGTTCAGCAGCAGCCGTTTCGCCTCCAGGGCCTGCCGGCCCCGGATCAGCTGGCCGGGCGTGCGGCCGGTGGCCTCCTTGACCAGGCTGTGCAGATGCCCGACCGAGACGCCCAACTCCCCCGCGTACCAAGCCACCTGTCGCTCCACCGGGCCCTCGGTCGCGATCAGCCGGGTGAACCGGGACGCCAACTCGGCCGCCCGGCCCGCCGCCTGCGGAGCCCCCGGGGTCAGCGCCCGGGCCGCCCGCACCACCAGGATGTGCAGGTAGGCACGCAGCACCCCGGCGCAGCCCGGCAGCGCCGCGCGGTACTCGCGCTCCAGTTCGGCGAAGAGCGCGGCAAGGCCCTCGGCCTCCGCCCCCAGGTGCAGCCACGGGCTGCCGGCCAGCCGCCGGAGCGCGGCGGCGTCCTCCGGATGGTCGAGGAAGTCCTCGTTGAACAGTGCGACGAAGCCGCTGAGCTCCTCGGCGCCGTCCCAGTGGTGCACCTGGCCGGGTGTGATCACGCACAGGTGCGGGGGCCGCAGCGGCCAGTGCGCGAGGTCCAGCACGTGCGCGCCGCGGCCGCCGGTGACGTACACCATCTCGTAGAAGGAGTGCCGGTGCGGGAAGGCGGCGCGGGAGAGCGGCCCGATGGTGTCGAAGGAGCCGATGGCGAAGGGGAGGACGTGCGGGGCCGGCACCTCCAGGTCGTGCCGGGGCACGGCCTCCTGCGGCCGGCGGCCCGCCGGCTCCCGCCGGCCGGCCCGGCCGGTTCCTGGACGATCCACCGGTGCAGTCTGGGCCCTGCGCGGCCCGCCGTCCAGGGTACGGGCGGCGGGCGGGGAGGCTAGATCGGCGGCCAGGGGATGGAGGGCCAGTCCTCGGACGGCAGCGGGTGCCGCGCACTGCGGATCAGCGCGGCCGTCCGGTCGGCGGCGGCGGCGATCTCGGCCCGGGTGAGGTGCGGGGCCAGGCGCTCGCCGAGGGCGCCGTCGAGGTCCGCGGCGAGGCGGCCGAGGACCTCCAGCGCCTCCGTCGGCAGCGGGGTGCCGGCCCAGCCCCAGAGCAGGGTCCGCAGCTTGCCCGGCACGGCGAAGGTGACCCCGTGGTCGATGCCGTAGACCCGGCCGTCGGCGGCGGGGATCAGGTGGCCGCCCTTGCGGTCGGCGTTGTTGAGCACCGCGTCCAGCACCGCGAGCCGGCGCAGCCGGGCGTCGTCGGGGTGCACCAGCAGGGCGGTGCGGCCCCCACCGACGTCGGCCCGGACGATCGGCAGCCAGCCGTCCTCCGGGCCCGCCGGGTCCTGCAGCGCGAGCAGCGGCGCGGCGCCCGGGTCCGGCTCGACCCAGAGCTGCACCATGCCGGGGCCGTGCGGGCCCTCGCGCAGCAGGGTCGGCGGGATCAGCGCCCAGCCGGCGGCGGCGGACACCTCGTACGCGGCGACCTCGCGCCCGGCCAGCGTGCCGTCCGGGAAGTCCCAGAGCGGGCGCTCGCCGGCGACCGGCTTGTAGACGCACTGGGCGGTGACGCCGTCCAGGGTCACCGAGCAGTAGAGGGCGGCGTTCGAGGCGTCGGTCAGCCGGCCGTGCAGGGTGAGCGCACCCTCGCGCAGCAGCCGCAGGGCGGCCGGGGCGTCCGCGGCCAGCGCGGCGCCGGCCACCGGGTCCGCCTCGGGGACGGCCGACTGCGCGGCCCCTGGCTCCGACACGGCTTCCTCCTGGTCCGCCGGCGCGTCCGCGTTCAGCGCCGGTAGCCGTTCGCGCGGGGGCACAGGTGGCCCTCGGGGTCGAGCGGCAGGTTGCAGAACGGGCAGGGCTTGCGCCCGGCGGCGACCAGGTCGAGCGCCCGCTTGGCGAACACCCGGGCCATCGCGCCGCTGAGTCGCACCCGCAGCATGTCGGGGCCGTTCTCTTCGTCCTCGAAGACCTGCTCGGCGCCGTCCTCCTCGCCCTCGGCCTCGGCCTCGCCCTCGACCACCGCCTGCGCCTCGACCACCAGGCAGGAGTCGACGCTGTCCCAGGCCAGGGCCATCGTGCCGACCCGGAACTCCTGCTCCAGCGGGAGGTCCAGCGGGGCGGTGTCGATCAGGTCCACGGGGGCCCGGGCCGGGATGGCGGCGTCGCCGCCGCTGCGCCGCAGGGCCTCGTCGAGGACCTCCTCGATCCGCTCGGCGAGCGCCGCGACCTGGGTCTTCTCCAGCAGCACGCTGGTGATCCGGCCGCGGGCACTGGCCTGCAGGTAGAACGCCCGGGCGCCGGGCTGGCCGACGGTACCGGCCACGAACCGTTCGGGCTGGTCGTAGAAGAAGACCTGACGGGACACGCTCTCGCTCCGGATCGTTCTGTCGTCGTCGTGCGGGAGGCCGGCACCGGGTGGTACTGGCCGCGGTACCGCCGGGCCGTCGTGCGAACGGGGCCCGAGTGTCACCCTACGGCCTGGGCGCCGGGCCCGGGGCGGGAGCCCGCGGCCGGGCGGGCCCGGGTCAGCTCGCGCCGGTGTCGCCGCCGACCACGGCGTCGCCCGCCGGGGCGTCCGCCCGGCCGGGCCGGGGGCCCAGCGAGGAGAGGTCACCGGTGTCGCCCATCCGCAACAGGAACGGGCGCTGCGGGGTGTAGCGGATCGCGGTGACCGAGCAGGGTTCGACGTTGATCCGCTGGAAGTGGTCCAGGTGCAGGCCGAGCGCGTCGGCGACCACCGCCTTGATGACGTCGCCGTGCGAGCAGGCGATCCAGACCGCGTCGTCACCGTGCTCGACGGCGACCTTCTCGTTCCACTCGCGGACGGCCGTGACCGTCCGGTGGCTGAGTTCGCGCAGCGACTCCCCGCCGGGGAAGGCGGCGGCCGCGGCGTGGTCCTGCACGGTGCGCCAGAGCGGTTCGGTGGCCAGCTCGGCGAGCGGGCGGCCGGTCCACTCGCCGTAGTGGCACTCGCCGAGCCGCTCGTCCAGGGCCGGGCGGGACAGTCCGGGGCGGCCGGCGAGCAGCGGCTCCAGGGTCTGCCGGCAGCGCTCCAGCGGGCTGCTGACGGCCTGCGCGATGGGGACGCCGGTCAGGCGCCCGGCCAGCGCGGCGGCCTGGACCCGGCCGGTGTCGTCGAGTTCCACGCCGGGGGTCCAACCGGCCAGGATTCCGGCCGTGTTCGCGGTGGAGCGGCCGTGGCGGACGAGCAGCAGGGTGGGCATGGGGCCAAGCGTACGGCCTGGCCCCGGCGGCCCGGCACAGGGTGCCGGTCCGCCCGCCGGGGCGGTGACGGGGCGACGGCCGGGCGGGGCCCCGGGCCGGCGGCGGGCGGGCGGCGTCGCGCCGGTGCTGTGACGACGCGGTGAGCTTTCGGCGGACCGGATACCGGCGCGCCCCCGTCGGCGCGACAATGTCCCGCATGATCGTCGATTGCGCCACCTACCGCGACGGGCACCGCGTCCAGGGCCCGGAGGACTACTCCGACGCCCTGGCGGCCGCCCGGGCGGCCGGTGACAGCTTCCTCTGGATAGGGCTGTACGAGCCGACCACGGCCGAGCTGGACCTGGTCAGCGAGGAGTTCGGGCTGCACCCGCTGGCCGTCGAGGACGCCGTCAGCGCCCACCAGCGGCCCAAGCTGGAGGCCTACCAGGACTCGCTCTTCATGGCGCTCAAGACGGTCGGCCACCGGGACGGCACCCAGGCGGTCAGCACCGGCGAGATCATGATCTTCGTCGGCGACGCCTTCGTGATGACCGTGCGGCACGGCACGGACAGCCCCCTGCGGGAGCTGCGGGCCCAGTTGGAGAAGCAGCCGGAGATCCTGCGGCACGGCCCGGGCGCCGTGCTGCACTCGGTCTGCGACACGGTGGTGGACGGCTACCTGGACGTCCTGGTCGCCCTGGAGGGCGAGCTGGACGAGCTGGAGGCGGACGTGTTCGCCCCCGGGCGCCCGTCCGGCGGCGCGGCGGAGCGGATCTACGGCTACAAGCGCCAGCTGGTGACCATGCGGCGGGCCACCGGCCCGCTGCAGGAGCCGCTGCTGCGCCTGGGCCGGGGCGGCGAGCCCTTCGTGACGGCCGAGGCGCTGCCGTACCTGCGGGACGTCGCGGACCACCTGTCCCGCGCGAACGACCAGGTGGACGGCATGGACCGGCTGCTCACCGACATCCTGAGCGCCAACCTGGCGCAGGTCAGCGTCCAGCAGAACAGCGACATGCGGAAGATCTCCGCCTGGGCGGCGCTGGCCGCCGTGCCGACCCTGATCGCCGGCGTGTACGGGATGAACTTCGAGCACATGCCGGAGCTGCACCAGCGCTGGGGCTACCCCGGGGTGCTGCTGCTGATGGCGGTGACCTGCGTGGTGCTGCACCGGGTCTTCAAGCGCAGCGGCTGGCTCTGAGGGCCCGCCGGCCGCGGGGCCCCGGCGCGGCCGGGCCCCGCGGCGGCGCCTACTCCGCCAGACCGGCGCGCTCCAGCGCCTCCACGCCGGTGCGCAGCGCGAGGACACGCTCCTCCAGGGTGAAGCCGGCCGGGGCCAGCGTGAGGGTGGTGACGCCGGCGTCCGCGTAGGCCTGCATCCGGTCCGCGATCCGGGCGGTGTCGCCGAGCAGCGAGGTGGAGTCGATCAGCTCGTGCGGGACGGCCGCGGCGGCGCCGGCGTAGTCCTTGGCGAGGTACTTCTCCTGGATCTCGTCGGCGGCCTGCTCGTAGCCCATCCGACGGGTCAGCTGGTTGTAGAAGTTCTTGTCCTTGCTGCCCATCCCGCCGATGTAGAGCGCGGCGTAGGAGCGCTGGGTGTCCGCGGCGGCCTTGACGTCGTCGCCGACCGAGATGGTCACGGTCGGGCAGAGGTCGAAGCCGTCCAGGGTCCGCCCGGCCTTGGCGCGGCCGGCCTTCAGCGGCTCCAGCGAGAGCGCGGCGTGCTCGGGGGCGAAGAAGATGCCGAGCCAGCCGTCGGCGATCTCGCCGGTCTGCTCCAGGTTCTTCGGGCCGATGGCGGCGATGTACAGCGGGATGTGCTCGCGGACGGGGTGCACGGTGAGCTTCAGCGGCTTGCCGGGGCCGCCGGGCAGCGGCAGCGTCCAGCTGGCACCCTGGTGGA
The DNA here is from genome assembly GCF_030813695.1 of Kitasatospora herbaricolor. NCBI lineage: Bacteria > Bacillati > Actinomycetota > Actinomycetes > Kitasatosporales > Streptomycetaceae > Kitasatospora > Kitasatospora herbaricolor. The sequence goes on along the minus strand of NZ_JAUSVA010000002.1, from coordinate 7,459,441 downwards.
CCAGCCGCTCGCGGGACATCGCCTTGCGGATGATCTCCACGTACTCCCGGGTCCGGGCCAGCGGCTTGTCGAACTTGACGCCGTACCAGCCCTCGGAGACCTGCGGGCCGGAGACGCCCAGGCCGAGGCGGAAGCGGCCGCCGGAGAGGGTGTCCAGGGTGGCGGCGGTCATCGCCGTCATGGCGGGGGTGCGGGCCGGGATCTGGAAGATCGCGGAGCCGACGTCGATCCGCTCGGTCTTCGCGGCGACGTAGCTGAGGACGGTGGCGGCGTCGGAGCCGTAGGCCTCGGCGGCCCAGCAGACCGAGTAGCCCAGGCGGTCGGCCTCCTGGGCGACCGCGATGTTGTCGGCGTCCATGCCGAGTCCCCAGTAGCCGAGGTTGATGCCGAGTCGCATGTGGGTGCCAAGCCTTCCGTAGAGGTTCCGCGCACGGCGCGGCGTCCAGGGGTGGTGGCCGCCGCGCGCACGCCGTCGAGCGTAGCCGCGCCGCGCGGCCCAATGCTACTGGCCGGTAGCTGTGGCGCGCGTCACACCGGCGTGTCGCCCGGCCGACCTGCCGTTCTGCGGGTCTGCGCACCTGCCCGGGCGGCGGCCGCTACGCTCAGCCGACGTGGGGATGCCTCACCCCACCAGCACGTTTACCAGCCAGCGGAGGGCCAGACCGATGGAAAAGCGACACCTCGGCCGTACCGGGCTGCGGGTCTCCAGGCTCGGTCTCGGCACCATGACCTGGGGCCGGGACACCGACGAGCACGAGGCGGCCGAACAGCTCAAGGAGTTCGTCGACGCCGGCGGCACCCTGGTGGACACCGCCGACGTCTACGCGGACGGCGGCGCCGAGTACCTGCTCTCCCGCCTGACCGACAACCTGATCCCCCGCTCCGAGCTCGTCATCGCCACCAAGGCCGGCAGCGTGCCCGACTCGGACCGCCGCTTCGACACCTCCCGCGGCCACCTGCTGGCCGGGCTGGACGGCTCGCTGCGCCGGCTCGGCACCGACTACGTCGACCTCTGGCAGGTCCACGCCTTCGACCCGGACACCCCGACCGACGAGACCCTGCACGCCCTCGACATCGCCGTCAGCTCCGGACGGGCCCGGTACGTCGGCGTCTCCAACTACAGCGGCTGGCAGCTCGCCAAGGCCGCCGCCCGGCAGAGCGCCACACCCGACCGGGTGCCGCTCGCCGGGACGCAGATGGAGTACTCGCTGCTCCAGCGCGGCATCGAACGCGAGGTGCTGCCCGCCGCGCTGGACGCCGGCGTGGGCCTGCTGGCCTCCTCCCCGCTCGGCCGCGGCGTCCTCACCGGCAAGTACCGGCACGCCGTGCCGCAGGACTCCCGCGCCGCCTCCCCGTACCTCTCCGGCTTCGTCCAGCCCTACCTCGACGACCGGTCCCGCCGGATCGTCGACGCCGTGTCGACCGCCGCCGACGGCCTCGCCAGCAGCCCCCTCGCGGTGGCGCTCGCCTGGGTCCGGGACCGCCCGGGGGTGACGGGTGCGCTGATCGGGGCGCGGACCGTGGTCCAGCTGCGGGCGGCGCTGTCGGTGGAGGCGCTTACGCTTCCGGATGAGATCCGCGGTGCGCTCGACGACATCTCGGCGCCGGTCCACCGCTACCCCGACCACGAGTGGAGCGAGCTCTAGGCCGTGCCCCGCCGGTTCCCGCCCGCAGGGCGCGGACGGCAGGAGACGGCCCGGGCCGGTGTCCGGGCCCGGCCCGGCGCGCCCCGGGCCCGCCCGCTCCCACGACGACGACCGGCCGCGGCCGCCACCCCCGGGTGGCGGCCGCCCCACTGCCCAGCAGTGGCGTACCCCTTTGGAGCGAATGGTGAGCGACGCAGAGAACAGCGCTCCGGGCGGCCCCGCCGACGGCGGCCGGGCGGAGGACGGCCCGGTGGGCGGCAGCCCGGCCCAGGACGGCCGGGCGGACGGCGCCGGCCGGGCGGACACCGTCGCCGCGCTCGCGGAGAAGATCCGGGCGATCGGACAGCAGTCCACCGCCGGCCCCGACCTGCCGGCTGCGGACCGGGCCGCCGCCGGCGCCGCTCCCGACGCCGCCGCCCGGCGCGCCCCGCAGCCGGACGAGCAGCGGGCGCAGGCCCTGCGGGCCACCGCCGAGGTCCTGACGGCAGGCGGCGCCCCCGCCGACTTCGCCGGCGCGGCCGTGGCCGAGCTGGGCGAGGGCGCGGCCGAGCTGCTGCGGGCCGACCCCTGGGCCGTCCTCGCCCTGCCCGGGGTGCGCCCCGAGCAGGCGGACGGCTTCGCCCGGGGCCTGCTCGGGGCCGAGGCCGGCCCGGGCGACACCCGCCGGGCCCGCGCCCTGGTCCCGTGGCTGCTGGAACAGGCCGCGCTGCGCGGGGACTCGGCCGTGGAGATCGGCGAGGTCGCCACCGGCCTGGAGCGGCTCGGCCTGCCGGAGCCCGCCGCCGCCCTCCAGGCCGTCGTGGAGGACGGCCTGGTGATGCCGTTCCAGGACGAGCTCACCGGCCCCGAGGCCCGCGCCGCGACCACCGGCTCCGACGAGGACGACGAGCCGCCGACCCGCACCCTGCTCGCCCTGGAGCGGCTGGCCCTGGCCGAGGAGAGCCTGGCCGACGGCCTGGTCCGGGTGATGTCCACCTTCGTCCCGGGGGAGGACGCCGAGACCGCCGCGCCGGACGCGCCGGACGAGGCGGACGAGCCGAACGAGGCGGAGGAGGCTGCGGACCTCGGGGGCGAGCCCTCCGGCGCCGGGGCCGAGCCCGCGGCGGCGGGCCGGGACCAGAACGACGCACCCGGCACCGAGCGCGCCGACGGCGACGGCGACGGCGACGGCGACGGCGACAGCCTCGCCGGGGCCGGCGGCGGGACCGAGGCGGCCACCGGGACGATTCCGCCCGCCCCCGGTCCCGCCGCCTGGGAGGCGGCTGCCGCCGCCGCGCCGTCCTCCTCGGCCACCGCACTGATCAGGGCCGTCGCCGACAGCGCGCTGGTCGCCCACACCGGTGGTGAGGCCTCCCGGGCCGAGCCGGCCGCGCTGCTGCACGCCGCGCGGGGGCTCGGGCTGCGCGCCTGGGCCGCCACCTGGACCGACCAGGGCCGGCAGAGCCTGGCCGGGCTGCTCCCCGCCGGCGCGGCCCCGGACGTCGTCACACTGGCCGACCTGCTCGCCGGCGCCGCCGGGCCCGGGCGGTCCGGTGACGGCACCCTCGCGCTCGACCTGCTGATCGTGCTCGACGCGCCGCTGCTGGACGCCGAGCTGGCCGCCACCCTGCTGGAGTCGCTGGCCGACGGCACCCGCCTGGTGCTCAGCGGCGACCCGGGGCAGCTCTGGTCGGCCGGTCCGGGCCGGTTCTTCGCGGACCTGCTGGCCGCGAGGGTCTGCCCGGCCGTCGCCTCCCGCACGCCCGACTTCGGGCCGATCGGCGAGCTGGTCTCGGCCGTGGGCATCGGCGAGCTGCAGCCCGTCGAGGCGCCCGACAAGGAGGTGGTGATCCTCACCGCCAAGGACGGCGGCGAAGCCGTCCACCGCGCCGTCCAGCTGCTGACCGACTCCATCCCGCGCGCCCTCGGCATCCCCGCCGAGCAGGTCGTCCTGCTGACCCCCGGGCACGGGGGCAGCGCCGGCACCCGGGCGCTGAACGCCGCCGCCAAGGCCCGGCTGAACCCGGGCCCGGGCAGGTTCGGCGGCTTCGACCCGGGCGATCGGGTGGTCCACTCCCCCGCGCCGGGCGTCATCCGCCCCGGCCGGGTGCTGGACGGCGACGCCACCGGCCTGCACCTGGAGCTCGCCGACGGCACCCGCAGCACGGTCGCCCCCGCCGAGGCCGCCAAGCTGCGGCACGGCTGGGCCCTGACCGTGCATCAGGCGGTCGGCCGGCGCTGGCCCGGGGCGGTCGTGGTGCTGCCGGACGACGCCGGCGCCGGGCTGACCCGGCAGTGGGTCTACACCGCCTTCGGGCGGGCGGAGCGGCACCTGTCGGTGGTGCACGCGGCGGGCCCGGCCCTGCCGCAGGCCGTCGCCGAACGGCCGGCCCGGCCCCGCACCACCCGGCTGCGCACGATCCTGGCCGAGAACGCCGAGCCCGCCTTCTAGGCCCGGACAGGCCGCCGCCTCCGGGGGACGGCCCCGGAGGCGGCGGCCCCGAACGGCACCGGGCGGTGCCGGAGCAGTTGCTCCGGCACCGCCCGGGTTCAGGTCCGAACGGGCCCGCGGGCCCTGAAACTCGTCGGGCGGGTCAGCCCGTGGGTCTCGTCGCCGCCGTCACTCCTCGGACTCCTCGTCGTCGTACACCTCGCTGACGTCGAAGCGGCAGATCAGCAGCTGCGGGTCGGCGTTGTCGAAGGGCTCCGGCAGCCACTCCCCCGGGTCGGTCGGTTCGGCGGCCGAGACCCAGAGGGTGGAGTCGCCCTCCTCCAGGCCGAACTCCTCGCTCCGGGCGGCGATCTCGTCCGGCTCGAACTCGCCGAACAGGACCCCGATCGCCGCGTTCACGCCACCCGCGCCACCGCCTCCCGGGGTGAGCGTGCTGTCCAGGCGCTCGGCCTGGGCACGCAGCCGCTTCGGATCGGCGATGTGGTAGTCGCGGCGGATCAGCACGCTGATCGCCTCGGGCTGGTCCGGGCCGTTGTAGGCACCCGGCCCCTCGTCCCCGGGAACCTCGAAGGGCGTCACCTCGTCGTAGACCTCGTAGAGGAGCTGGTCGTACACGATGGCCGCCGACGCCAGCTGCTCGTAGGCGGCGAACACGGCGGGATCGTCCCCTGCGGTGGGGCTGGACACCGCTTCCAGATGACGGTCGATGGCGGCCTTGACCGCCTCGGCGGCGGCGCGTACCTCGGCAATGGTTGGCTGCGCGGCATCAGACATGGTGCAGACGCTATCTCCCCCCGGTGCCGTGACGCACAGCGGTTGTCACCTACACCCGCGTTTTCACCGCAACTTCCCCCCTGATGTCCGATCCGTGTGGTTCTGTGACGGGCGTCCACGGCACCGCCACGCCCGTTCGGGGCCCGGCGAACCCGCTTCCCGGCCGTCGGATCGGGGTATCCCGTCAGGAGCAGCAGTGGAACTGATGATCTGTCAGTGCGACGGGCGGCCCTTGCGCCCGTGACGGCAGGTGACCGGAGGCGAGCCCGGCCGAAAAAGCCGGGTCCGGTTGTCGGAGGCAGGCCTTAGGCTTGCCTGCAGGCGTCCCCAGGAGGAAAGTCTTGACCCCACCGAAGCTGGTCCGGCAGCCGGAGTACGAGTACCAGTCACTGCGCATGCCGCGCGGCACCACCCGAAACGCGGCCAGGCAACTGCTCACCGAGCATGCCGAATACGGACACTGGGAGCTGGACCGGCTCCGGCTCTTCCCCGACGGGAGCCGCACCGTACTGCTGCGCCGGAAGATCATCCGGCAGGTCCGGAGCTGGTGACGGTCGGCAGCCGGTGACCGTCCGGAGTCGGCGACCGCCCCGGGGCCGGCCGCCGTCCGTGATCGCCACGGGTGCCAGGCGGCCGCCCGCCCGGGCAGCCCGTCCGGGCAACCGTCCGCCGGGGCATCCCCGCCGGGGACGGCCGCCCGCCCGTACGCCTGCCCGCCCGCCACACGGGACCACCCCCACGCATGAACGCGCGCCCAAGGCCGCCACGGGCGGCTTCGGGCGCGCGAGGGCGCACAGGAGTCAGCGGACCCCGGCCCGGGCCCGGCGGTAGAGGACGCCGCCGCCCAGCAGGGCCGCGAGCCCGGCCGCACCGAGCATCTCCACGCCGCCGGCACCGGTGGACGCCAGTTGCGGGGCGGTGGCCTGGGCCGGGACGACCGGGGCGGCCGGCGCGACGGCCTGGATCACGGGCGGAGCCTCGGCGGGGCCGCCGGCCCGCGGGGTGCCCGGGGTCTCCTTCGGCGGGGTCGAGCCGGTCTCCTCCGGCGGGCACTCCTCCTCGGTGGTGACCGGCGGGGTGGGCACCGACACGTTGCCGCAGGAGTTGCCGAAGGCCGGGTTCGCGGCCCCCACGACGTTGGCCGAGTTGCCGCAGGCGTTCACCGGGATGCTCACCGGGACGGCCGCGCTGTTGCCCGAGAGCACACCGGGCGAACCTGCCGTCGTGCCCGAGGCGGACGCGCCCCCGCCCGAGATGCCCGAGGCGTCGTGCCCGCCGGGCCGCTGGCCGGACGGGTGCGCCGGCTCGGCGTGGGCGGGCGCCGGCTTCGCGGGCGCCGCGTGGGCGGGCGCTGACTGGCCGGGGGCGCCGGCCGCCGCGGAGCGGCCCGGCTCGGAGATGCCGTGGGCGGCCTGGCCGTGGGTGCCGGCGTCGGCGTTGGCGCACCGGTTGCCGTAGGCCGGGTTGAGCAGGCCGATCACGTCCACGGTGTTGCCGCAGGCGTTGACCGGGACGTCCACCGGGACCTGCACGGAGTTCCCGGATCCCACCCCCGGCGAGTTGACCGCGCCCCCGTGGGCCTCGGCACTCGCGTAGGCGTAGCCGGCGGTCGAGGCCAGCACACTGCCGGTGGCCACGGCCGTGAGGAGCCCCTTCTTGGCTACATTCCTCATACTTTCCCCTGACGTGTTGAGAAGACGTGTTGAAAGTCGGAATTACCGAATTGCCGACTACACCTTCGGCTGCACAGGGAACAACGAGGAGCCGGGCCAAAGGTTGAGCCGAACGGCGTCGCTTCACCCGATCGGGCGATGGCACTCTGGCGGACGAGCTGAAACCGGCATAAGGACGTACCCCCGGGCGCGGTCGTCCGCGGCCCGGGGGCACGTTGTCCGTCGAACGGCCGGGGCCCGGCCGGCCTCATCGGCCGGCGGCCCCGGGCGTCACGCTCAGATGTTGGCGCAGCTGTTGCCGAACGCCGGGTTGAGCAGGCCGATGACGCTGACGGTGTTGCCGCACACGTTCACGGGCACGTGGACCGGCACCTGGATCAGGTTGCCCGACAGCACGCCCGGCGAACCGGCCGCGACGCCCTGGGCACTGGCGCCACCGTGCGCGGCGGCCACGCCCGCACCGGCGAGGACCAGACCACCGGTGGCGGCGGCGACAGCGGCGAGCTTCTTGACGTTCATCGTTCCTCCTGTTGATGTCACAACCCTTTCAGCGGGTTGCACAGGGATGAACGAGAAGCCGGGCGGCGAGGTACGGACGGGCCTCGCCATTCACCCGCAACGGTGATCACTCGTACGGACGACCGACCCGAATCGCCGTGACGAATCGTTTCTCTTGATCTCTCCGCACCCGTACCAAATCATTCCTCAGGACAATGCGAACGGCCCGCCCCGCTTCGGGACGGGCCGTTCGCCGCGTGAGCCGCACGCGGCCGGAGCAGGGGTCAGCAGGCGTCGATGAACCGGTCGAGCACCCGGACGCCGAACTTCAGCCCGTCCACCGGGACCCGCTCGTCCACGCCGTGGAACATCCCGGCGAAGTCCAGGTCCGGCGGCAGCTGCAGCGGCGCGAAGCCGAAGCAGCGGATCCCGAGGTCCTGGAACGACTTCGCGTCCGTGCCGCCGGAGAGGCAGTACGGCACCGCCCGTGCGATCGGGTCCTCCGCCTTCAGCGCCAGCTGCATGGCCTCCACCAGCGCCCCGTCGAAGCCCGTCTCGATCGCCTTGTCCGAGTGCAGGCTCTCGCGCTTCACCCGCGGGCCGAGCACCCGGTCCAGGTCGGCCAGGAACTCCTCCTCGTAGCCGGGCAGGAAGCGCCCGTCCACGTGGGCGGTCGCCTGGCCGGGAATGACGTTGACCTTGTAGCCGGCGCCGAGCATGGTCGGCTGGGCGGTGTTGCGCAGCGTGGTGCCGATCATCTTGGCGATGCCGCCGAGCACCCGGAGCGTCTCGTCCATGTTCTCCGGGTCGAGCTCCACGCCCAGCGCGTCGGAGAGCTCGTCGAGGAAGGCCCGGACGGTCTTGGTGATCCGCAGCGGGAACTTGTGCCGCCCGAGCCGGGCCACCGCCTCGCACAGCTCGGTGATGGCGTTGTCGTCGTTCTCCATCGAGCCGTGCCCGGCCCGGCCCTCGACCGTGAGGCGCATCCAGTGCATGCCCTTCTCGGCCGTCTCCACCAGGTACAGCCGGACCTGGTCGTTGACGGTGAAGGAGAAGCCGCCGACCTCGCCGATCGCCTCCGTCACGCCCTCGAACAGGCCCGGGTGCTTGTCCACCAGGTAGCGCGCGCCGTAGGTGCCGCCCGCCTCCTCGTCGGCGACGAAGGCCAGCACCAGGTCGCGCGGGGGCTTGCGGCCCGTTCGGAGCCGGTCGCGGACGACCGCGAGGGTCATCGCGTCCATGTCCTTCATGTCGACCGCGCCGCGCCCCCAGACGCAGCCGTCGGCGATCTCGCCGGCGAAGGGGTCGTAGGTCCAGTCGGCGGCGTTGGCCGGCACCACGTCGGTGTGGCCGTGGATCAGCAGGCCGGGCCGGGAGCGGTCCTCACCCTCGATCCGGACGACCGTCGAGGCCCGCCCCTTGGCCGACTCGAAGATCTGCGGCTCCAGCCCGAACTCGGCGAGCTGCTCCGCCACGTACTCGGCCGCCTTGCGCTCCCCGGGCCCGGAGCCGTCGCCGTAGTTGCTGGTGTCGATCCGGATCAGGTCGCGACAGATCTCCGCGACCTCCGACTCGCCCGTCACCTTCGGGCCGGCCACCCGCTCCGCCTTCGAGTCGCTCACGGTCACTCCTCGTCGTCTCTCACCTGCCCGGGAGCGGTCCGCGCCACCCCGGAACCGTGCCCGGGGTCGTGCGGGCACGGCCAGCCCATCCTCTCCCAGCCGCCGCCCCTCCCCAAGGAGAACCCCCGGATCGCAAGGCCCCGAGCCGGTCCAAACCTCCGGACCGGCCGTTTTTGGGACCAGAACCCGATCTTTGCTACAGTTGTCGAGTCAGCGCGGCACGGCAGCGAAGACAAGCAGTACACCCCGTCCGGGTGGCGGAATGGCAGACGCGCTAGCTTGAGGTGCTAGTGCCCTTTATCGGGCGTGGGGGTTCAAGTCCCCCCTCGGACACAGATCATCTCCCTCGGGGAGATGCGGCAGTGATCAGGTGCGGATCGAGTTCTCTCGGTCCGCACCTTTTTTCGTCGGGCGCCGGGTTTGTCGTCGGGCGCCGGGCCCGCTGTCGGGCGTCGGGCTGTCGGCCGCGGCCGGTCGTCCCCCGGGCTGCTCAGATCACCGGCTCCCACCAGTCGAGGCAGTCACCGTTGAAGTCCCACTTCCGGCAGGTGCGATGGCTGGTCGAGCGCAGCACCGGGGCGTCCCGGTCCACGAACTCGGTGATGATCCGGCCGTCCTCGACCCGGGAGAAGCCGCTCTTCCTCGCGAGGTCGACGCCCATCGCGTTCTCCAGCGTGAGGCTGGCGAGGGCGTAGCGGCCCCCGGCCCCGGGATGCTGGTCGAAAGCGGCCTTGACCGCCTCGAAGAAGGCGATGTCCTCCAGTGCGTAGCTCTGCTGCTTGGTCGTCATGGGGCGCTCCTGGCATTGCGCGGACCGGCCGCGGCGCCGTCGGCCGGTCGGTCGGCGGCGGGCTCCTCCGGGTCCCGGCCGCTGGGCGATCACTTCCCATGCTGCCGCACCGGCGCGGGCGCTGCCAGGTGGCGGGGCAGCGGCCGCGCGGGGGTCCGACGCTGCCGCCCGGGCCGTGGTGACGGAGCGTACCGAACAGCCCGGCCGAGGTCAGGGAGCTTCTGCCGGAAGGCAGTTGACGACCTTGCCGGAGCCGCCGCCCTCCAGCGCGCAGATGTCGGCGTCGGGGCCGTCCCCGCCGTCGACCGTGGCGCCGGCCGCGTTCGCGGCGCCGTCGGCGGACGCCCCCGTGCCGCCGGTCAGCCGGACCACGTCCCGGCCGGCGTTGCCCTGGACCGTGCCGGTGTTGGCCGCCCCGCCGCGGGTTCCGCCGCCGCCCCGGACGGTGAGGGTGTCCGGACCGGGGCCGCCCGCCACGGTGCCGCTGTTGCCCGTCGCACCGAGGTCGCCGTCGGGCGTCCGGGAGGTGCCGCCGGTGACGGTGACCGTGGCGGTCCCGGTCCCGGAGGCGCCCTTGATCCGGCCGGTGTTCCCGACCGCCGACCCGCCGGTCACCTCGATGGTGGTGCTGCCGCTGTCGGAGCCGATGATTGTGCCGGTGTTTCCGCCCGCCCCGACGGCCCGCACGGTGTGCGCACCGGTGCCGATCAGAGTGATGGTGCTGGTGTTGCCGTCGCCGCCGCGCTGCCCCCGCACGGTCACCGAGCCCCGTCCGAGGGTGATGGGACCGCTGTTGCCGCCGGCCGCCGATCCGTTGCCGCCCGGCCCGCCCGGCCCGTGGTAGTCGCCGTCGCCGACGCCGCCGCCCGCGCCGGGGGCGCCGCCGGTGACCGTGAGGGTGATGCTGCCGGGGAGCCTGGTGCTCGCGCCGCCGGCCTGGTGGATCGTCCTGCTGTTGCCGGGAGCGGCGGCGCCGCCGTGACCGGCGTGCCCGGGGCTCGGGTTCGCGTGGTCAGCGTCGCCGCCGGCGCCGGCCTGACCGCCCCGGCCGCCGTTGCCGCCGATGACCGTGACGGTGTCCTGGCCGGGGCCGTGCACCAGCTCGCCCGCGTTCCCCGGGGCGCCGTCGCCACCCTTGCCGCCGTTCCCGCCGTCACCACCGCCGCGGCTCCAGAAGCCGTCGGGGCGGCCCCCGCCTCCGCCCGCTCCCCCGTCGCCGCCGCTCCCGCCCGCGACGGTGACGGTGTTGACGCCGGCCCCGAGCCGGACGGAGCCGGTGGCCGTGATGCCGGCCCCGCCGTCGCCCCCGGGGCCGCCGTCCGCGCCGTCCTGCGCCCCGTCGAAGTCGAGGAAGCCGCCGGCGTCGCCGCCCCTCGGCCCCTCCCCGCCCCGGGCGCCGGGGGTACCGGTGATCACCAGGACGGTGTCGCTGCGGCCGAGCACCAGGGTGCCGGCGACGCCGCCGTGCACGGTGATGGTGTCCTCGCCCTTGTCGGTGCCGGTCAGGGTGGACCCCTGCGGGATCCCCCGCTCGCAGACGACGGTGTCGCCGCCGGTGCCGGACGTGCGCGAGCACCCGGCCGGATCGGCGGCGTGCGCCGCGCCCACCGGGACGCCGAGCATCGCGGCGCCGACGGACATGACCGCGGCCAGCCGCAGCCGGCGCCCCGCGCCGCCGCCGGATCTCGTCCTCGCCATCGCGCACCCCTCCCCCTCGACGGCCGGAGCTGCGTGCGGGCACCCGGCTGTCACAGCATGCGAGGGGGAGGCGCGGGTGGGGCGGAAAGCGCGACGCGACCACTCGAAAGGCTGGTCGCGGGCCCGGCCGCGCATGATCGCGACCGCGGCCCCTGGCGCACCGGAAGCCGGGCGGCGGCCCGGGAAGGACCACGGCGGGGGCGCCGGGGCTCCGGACGGGCGGCAGCGCGCGGGCGACGGGCGGGCGGCACCCGGGCCGGGGGCTCGCGCCCCGCCCGTCCGGTTCACGCCCCCGCCCCTCCGGTCACGCCCTCCGTCGGTTCACGCCCCCGCCGGTCCGGACGGTCGGTCCGTGCGACCGGCAGCGGCGATCACGCCACCCGCAGGACGATCTTGCCCCGGGTCCGTCGCCCGGCGAGCTCGCGGTGGGCCCGGGCCGCCTCCTCCAGCGGGAACACGGCGGCCACCTCCACCCCGAGCCGCCCCTGCTCGACCAGCCCGGCGAGAGCGGTGAGGGCGGCGCCGTCCGGCTCCACCAGGAAGGGCGCGACCCGGACACCGCGGGCCCGCGCCTCCTCCGCCAGGGCCGGCGAGACCCCCGACGGTACGGCGACCAGCAGGCCACCGGGGCGCAGCACCGAGAGCGAGCGGGTGCTGGTGGCGTCGTGCTCGTCGCCGACCAGGTCGACCACCACGTCGATGTCGGAGATCTCCTTCTCGAAGCGGGTGCCGGTGTAGTCGACCACCTCGTCGGCGCCCAGTTCGCGCAGCCAGGCGTGCTTGGCCGCGCCCGCGGTGCCGGTCACATGGGCGCCCAGGTGCTTGGCGATCTGGACCGCGAAGTGGCCGACGCCGCCGCCCGCGGCGTGCACCAGGACGCGCTGCCCCGCCGTGACGCCGGCCGTGTCGACCAGGATCTGCCAGGCGGTGAGCGCCGCCAGCGGCAGGGCGGCGGCCTCGTCGTGGCCGAGGCCGGCGGGCTTGCGGGCGAACTGGCGGGCGGGCGCGGTCACGTACTCGGCGTACGCACCGGCCGCGCGCGGGAACCAGGGCATCCCGTAGACCTCGTCACCGACGGCGAGGGTGTGCACGCCGAAGCCGACCTCCTCCACCACGCCGGAGACGTCCCAGCCGAGGACGAACGGGGGCTCGCCGAGCACCCCGGCCATGCCGGCGCCGGCCCGGGTCTTCAGGTCGACGGGGTTGACCCCGGCGGAGACCACCCGGACCAGGACCTCGGTGGGCAGCGGCACCGGGCGCGGCAGGTCGGTGACGGTCAGCACCTCGGGGCCGCCGAAGGCGGGCTGGGTGACGGCGCGCATGGTGGGTGCGTCGGTGGGTCGGGTCACGGTGGGGCTCCTTCACTGGCGGCGGCCGGACTTCTCCGCCGGTCTCGCTGTTCCGCCACCGACGCTACGCGGACGACCGTAGTAACCCGCAAGGGCATCTACTATCCTTTGGGAAGCAATGCACGTCAGCACGTCAGCACGGAGAAGGAGCGATCCCTTGGCCACCAGCTGCGCCACCGGCCACCACGACCGCCACGATGTCTACGCCGCCCTCTGCCCCTGCCGCGACATCCTCGCCCTGCTGGCCAACAAGTGGAGCGCCCTCACCATCGGCGCCCTGGAGGGCGGACCGCTGCGGTTCGGCGAACTCCAGCGGCTGCTGGAGGGGGTCAGTCCCAAGGTACTCACCCAGACCCTGCGCCGGCTGGAGGAGTCCGCCCTGCTCACCCGCACCATCTACCCGGCGGTGCCGCTGCACGTCGAGTACGCCCTGACCGACCTCGGCCGGAGCGCCGCGGAGCCACTGGCCGGCATCAGGGCCTGGGCCGAGCAGAACATCGACCGCTTCCCGGCCTGAGCCCCGACGCGGGCCGAGGTCCGGGCCGGTCGCCGGTGCCGGCCGCTCAGGCCACCCAGGTGCTGGTGACCCCGACCACGCGGGTGCCGTCCGGGTCGGCCAGCTTCCCGGCGATGAAGGCGCGGGCCGCGTCCGAGGTCTGCACCCGCGGAGCCGGCCGCTCGGCGGTGAGCACCGCGACGACGGCCGCCGCGGCGTCCGCGGCGGACTGGGCATTGGCGAAGGCGCCGGCCGTCCGGGCCAGATAGGCCTCCAGCGCCGGGGTGTACGGGCCCATCCGCTCCAGCAGCTCGGAGCGGTCGTCCGGCACGCCGACGTTGGCGACGAACTCGCTCGCCACCGCGGCCGGCTCCACCACCGTCACGCTCACCCCGACCGTGGCGGCCACCGGGGTCAACGACTCCAGGTAGCCCTCCACCGCGAACTTGGCAGCGCAGTACGCCTCGTTGAACGGCTGGCCGACCACGCCGCCGACACTGGTGACGGCGACCAGCCGCCCACCGGTCGCGCGCAGGTGCGGCATCGCGGCGGCCGTCACGTTCAGCACCCCGAAGAAGTTGACCTCCATCACCCTCCGGGCGGCCTCCACGCCGTCGACCTCCAGCGTGCCGACGTGGCCCGCACCGGCGTTGTTGATCACCGCGTGCAGGGCGCCGTGATCGGCGACCACCGCGGCCACGCAGGCCGCCGCCGAGTCGGGGTCGGTCACGTCCAGCCGCCGGATCTCGACCAGGTCGGCCACACCGGCCGCCTCGGCGGCGGCGCGCAGGGCACCGGCCTTGGCGGTGTCACGCATCGTCGCGACCGTGTGCCAGCCGGCCCTGGCCGCGGCGACGGCCGCCTCCAGGCCGATGCCGGAGGACGTGCCGGTGATCAGAACGGTGCTGGTGGTCATGGAGAACCCGCCTTCGAGGGAGTGACACGTGCGGCGCGGGGAGTCAGCGACGCTGGAGGGGAGCCGGTATCCGGGGAGCCGGTGGACCGGGTCTCAGCGCATCATTGCGGTTGGAGTGCGCTCGAAGGCAAGCCACGCCCGCGACCCTCCGGCCGGCGACCCTCCCGGCCCCACGGAGCGCCCGCCGGCGCCGACGCTGAGCCTGGCCGGCGGGCGGGCGCACAGGCCGGGCGGGCGGCCGGGCGGACGCGCGGCGTCCCGGCCGCCGGACCCGGACCGCCGCCGCCCGGTCACGCCGAGTCGGCGGAGGTGTCGATGGAGGTGATGGCGGGCTGCCCCAGCAGGGCGGCGTCGCCCTGGAAACCGGCCAGGGCCAGGGCTCGGGAGGCCATCGCGAGGGCTTCCCGCTCGGCGCCGCGACTGTCCTCGGCCGTCACCTCCAGCCGGAGCGTGAAGGTGGGGCTGCCCTCGTTCAGGGTGAGCATGTCGAGGTCCTGCGGGTCCGACCCGACCTCCTGGGGGTCGGCGCCCCGCAGCGCGCCGAGCAGCTGCGCTTTCGCGGCCTGGGTGAGCTCCTGCTTGAAGGTGCCGGGCAACGAGATGACGAAGTTGGTCATGGCTGCGGCCTTACGTCGGGCGGCCCTCGCCTTCGGCGGCGGGACGCGGTGGCGGACAGGTGCGACTGGACGACCGGGTGACCCGGCCGGTCCGGCCGGCCGCCTCGGCGGACCGGTGGGACCGGCTTGCGTCTCCCCTCGATCATGCCGCCGAAACGCCGGTCCACGCAGCGGCGGCGGTCCGTGGTTGGGCCGTCAGGTCCACTCGCGACGGGCGCCGAGGTTCCCCACGACCCCGTAGACCAGGGCGGCGAGCCCGTAGTCGAGCACCAGCTGGAGGGTGGTCCCGGCGACCTGGAAGATGCCACGGGACCAGGCGGCCAGCCAGTCGGCGGCCTGTTCGATCCAGTGCACCACCGGGTTGCCGGTGTTCGCGCCCAGCAGGCGCAGCAGGATCCAGACGACCAGGACGGCGACGGCGGCGTTGGCGAGCACTCTGATGACGACGAATAGTCCCTTCATGCCCTGTCGCCTTGCACCGAAAGGGAATTGCAAACTCCCCGGGGTCGAATTCGTCCGCCCCTCGCGGCCGCGGACCCGGGCGGAACACCCCGGCCTGACTCTCCGGCATACCTCCCCGGCGAGCGGGCAGGCGCCGGACAGCCCCCTCCCCTCCCCTCCCGATCGGAGTGAACCCGATGACACAGGTAGAGGAATCGATCGAAGTGGCCGTCCCCGTATCGGTGGCCTACCGCCGGTGGACCCGGTTCGAGGACTTCCCTAGGTTCATGGCAGGCGTCGAGCGGATCGACCGGACGTCCCCCGAGCTGACCCACTGGGTGGTCAGGGTCGGCGGGGCCACCCGGGAGTTCGACGCCCGGATCACCGAACAGATCCCGGACGAGCGGGTCGCCTGGACTACCGTCGCGGGCGACCTGCACCAGGCGGGCGTGGTCACCTTCCACCGGCTGGACGACGCGCGGACCAAGGTGATGCTGCAGCTCGCGCACGACCCGCACGGCCTGGTCGAGACGGTCGGCGACAAGCTCGGCTTCGTGCACCGCCAGGCCATCGACGGACTTCAGCACTTCAAGGACTTCGTGGAGTCGCGCGCCGCGGGGCCGGGCGCCGGGACCGGACCGGCCTGACCGGGTCCGCCCCGGCCCGGCCCCGCGCGTGCGCAGGAGCACCCGGCGGCGGACCGTCAGAGGATCGAGTGGTCGCGGACCCGGCCCGACAGGGAGGCCTCCGGCCCGCCTGCGGCCCGGTCCGGGTCCTGCTCCGAGGCGAACCGGCCGACCACCGGCGGCACCCGGTACCGCGCCGGGGCGCCGTAGCCGGGCTGGTCCCGGACCACCAGCCGCCGGTCGCAGAGGCGGTCGAGCAGGTCGTCCGCCTGGCGCGGCCCGAGGTCGAGCAGGGCGGCGGCCTGCTCCAGGGTGAAACCGAAGTCGGGCAGACCGCCGAGCAGCGCGGTGAACCGCAGGTCGTCCGGATGGGTGCCGTAGTGGCTGCGGACCAGGCAGGTCCGCAGGTCCAGGTCGCCGACCGAGAGTTCGTCCAGGCAGAGCGGGCCGTCCAGCAGGCCGGCCAGCCGGGCCAGGCTCCAGTGCGGGCGGGTCGCCAGCCGGGTGCCGGCGATCCGGACGGCCAGCGGCAGGAACCCGCAGGCCCGCAGGATCCGGGCGGCCGACTCCGGCTCGGCCGCGACCCGGCGCCGGCCGGCGATCCGCCCGAGCAGCTCGATGCCCTCCTCGGGGCTGAACCCGCCGATCTCCACCAGCTGCGCGCCGGTGAGGCCGGAGAGCCGCGAGCAGCTGGTCACCAGGGTGGCGCAGGAGCCGGTGGTGGGCAGCAGGGGGCGGATCTGGGCCTCGTCCAGGGCGTTGTCGAGCAGGACCAGGATCCGCCGGCCGTGCAGCCGTTCGCGGTAGAGCCGGATCCGGTCCGCCACCGGCGCGGGGACGTCCTCGCTCGGCAGGCCGGTCGCCCGCAGCAGGCCGGCCAGCGCGTCGGCGGGGTCGCGCGGGGTGCCGTCGGGCGCGCGCAGGTCGTGGTAGAGCAGGCCGCCGGAGAAGTGGTCGCCGGCGGTCCGGGCCACGCTGTTGAGCAGGGTCGACTTGCCGGCGCCACCGGGCCCCGAGACGACCGCGAGCGTCCAGTCGGCGGGTCTCTGGGCCGGTCCGTCCTCCTCCGGGTGCAGGATCTCGCGCAGTCGCGCCGAGGCCTCCCGTCGCCCGACGAAGTCCGCCAGGCCCGGGGGTAACTGACTGGTGCTGCCCCTCAGTTGGATCGCCCGCGGCCGCCCGGCCAGGCCCGGCAGGCCGACCTCGCCGCGGCCCTCGATGACGGCCTGCTGGAGGCGCTGCAGGACGGCTCCGGGCTGCAGTCCGAGCTCCTCGGCCAGCAGCCGGCGGACGGCGTCGAAGACCATCAGCGCCTCCACCTGGCGGCCGGTGCGGTAGAGCGCGATCATCTGCTGGGCCCGCAGCCGCTCCCGGTAGGGGTGGACCTCCACCAGGGCGTCCAGGTCGGCCAGCGCCTCGAAGTACTGGCCGAGTCCGAGCCGGACGTCGATCGCCATCTCCGCGACGGCCAGGCGGCGTTCGGCGAGCCGTACGCTCTCCTGCTGGACCAGCGGCGAGCGCTCCATCCCGTCGAAGGGCCGCCCGCGCCAGAGCGCCAGCGCGCGCTGGAACAGCCGGTCGGCCTGTTCCGGCTCGCCCCGGCGGACCGCGGCCGTCCCCTCGGCGGCGAGCGCCTCGAAGCGGGCCAGGTCGACCTCCTCGGGCGCGGTCGAGAGCAGGTAGCCGCCAGGGCGGCTGAGCACCCGCGGCCCGTCACCGGGACTGACCAGTGCCTTGCGCAGGTAGTGGACGTTCACCTGCAGGTTCTTCGCGGCCGTCCGCGGCGGGTTCCCCCACCACAGGGCCTCGGTGAGGCGCAGCGTCGACACCGTGGTGTTGGCCCGGCAGAGCAGGGCCGCGAGCAGGAAACGGAGTTTGCCCGATCCCAGATCCACGCGAGTTTCACCGACGTGCACTTCGAGCGGTCCGAGCACACTGAACTCCATGTCGATCCCTCCCCGGGCATGGAACGCTCCGTGCGCGCCCCACCCCTGGGCGCGTCAACCGGCCTGTCATCATTGCGGCCTGACGGTATGTCGTCAACGGGACGCACAGCGTGGCGTGCGGGTGTCCGCACCGGCGGGAACACCAGGGCCCGGCCGCCCCACCCACCACAGCCGGGACCGCCACGGGCCCCGGAGCCGGGGCGGCCGCCGGCCGCCGCCTCCCGGGCCCGCGGCGCCCTTCAGGGCCGGGCCGCGAGGGCCTCGGTGAGCGCCTGGAGCAGCCGGCGGCCGGCGTCCCGCCGCTCGGCGGGCAGCGCGGTGAAGGCCTGCACGAGGGCGACCACCTCGGTCAGCTCGGCGGAGCCCTCGCCGTGCAGCACCTGCCGGGCGCTGCGAGCGCGTTGCACCGTCGCGAGGGCGGCGGCCGCCTGGGCGGCGAACAGGCCGAGCCAGTCCAGGTCGCGCAGCGCGGACTGCCGCCGGACGTCGCGGTCCAGCACCTCCAGCACCCCGAGCACCCGGTCGCCGTGCAGCAGCGGCGCCGCCATCAGCGCGTCCGGTACGTAGCGGGTGGACTCGGCGATGTCGCGGTCGAAGACCGGGCTCTGCGAGAGGTCGTCGACGATCACCGGTTCGGCCGACACCAGGACCCAGCCGGCGATGCCCCGGGCGGCCGGGAACCGGTTGCCGACCAGGAAGTCCTCGCCCTCCCCCGAGACGGCCTCGAAGACGAGTTCCTCGGTGCCGGGGTCCAGTCCGATGATGGAGGCGGCGCGGGCGCCGAAGACGCCGCGGGCCGCCTCCACCACGGACTGCAGCAACTCCCGGTGCCCGGTGTCGGAATCGGTGACGGCGAGGGCCGTGGCGAGCACGTCCTGGCGGTTCATGGGGCTCTCCTGACGTTCGCCGAGGTGAGATGCAGCAGGCTCTTGACCTGGAAGGGCGTCAGGCCCGGGTGATTGCCCAGGATCCGGGCGCAGAGGCCGGCCACGTGCGGGGTCGCGAAGCTGTTGCCGGTGCAGCGGCGGGTGCCGCCCTCCAGCCAGGCGACCGGTACTTCGACGCCCCGGGCGAAGAACTCCACCGGGGGCACCGGGTTGTAGAGCAGGTGCAGCGGGTCGGGCAGGTCGTGGCTGCCCACCGAGACCACCGAGGAGAACCGCCAGGGGAAGCTCTCGACCCGCAGGTTGTGCGCGGAGGCGACCAGCAGCGAGCCCGCGAAGTAGGCGGAGTCGGCGAGTTGGTGCAGCCGCAGCACGAAGTCCCGCTTGGTGGTGGACAGGCTCATGTTGATCACGTCGAAGCGCTGCTCCACCGCCCAGCGCAGGCCGGCCAGCAGGGCCTCCCCGGTGCCGGAGAGGCCGGAGCCGAGTACCCGCAGGCTGACCAGTTCGCAGTCCGGTGCCAGCGAGCGGATGATGCCGGCGCAGGCCGTGCCGTGGCCGCAGGTGTCGCCGATCTCGTCCGGCTCCACCACCTGCCGGCCGTCCGGGCCGGTGCGCACGGCGAAGGACCCGTCGAGCCGGCCGACCTGCGGGTGGTCCGGCACCACGCCGCTGTCGAGCACGCAGACCCGGACGCCGGCGCCGGTCCCGGTGGCGACCGGTCCGGCCGGCAGCTCGGGGCCCGGCCAGCGGCTGTCGAGGGTCAGCGGGACGTCGGCCAGGTCGGTGAGCCGCCAGGTGAGCGGTTCACCCCCGGGGGACTTCCAGTGCGGGGTGGTCATCGCGGACCGCCGTCCCGCAGGCGGGCCGCCCGCAGCGCGCCGACCAGGTGACCCTTGCCGGTGAAGGCCCGCTCGGCCCCGTCGGCCACCGTCCGCGCGTGCACCGGGTCGCCCACCGCCAGCAGCACGGTGGCCCGGTTGAGCAGGGCCTGGGCCCGGCCCACCGGGGAGTCGGTGCTCTCGGCCAGGCGGACGGCCTCGGCCGCCAGGCCGGCCGCCCGTTCGTGCTGCCCTGCGGCGGCGGCCAGCCGGGCCCGGACGGCCTGGTGCTCGGCCCGTTGCAGCGGTGAGTCGCCGGCGCCGGCCCGGACGGCGCCGGCCAGGTCCTGCGCCTCGGGGTGCCGGCCCTGGTCCAGCAGCAGCGCGGCCAGGGTGTCGGCGGCCGTGGCGTGGGTGTCCGGGTCGCCGGCGGCCAGGGCGAGCGCACAGGCCCGGCGCAGCCGCTCCTCGGCGGCGCCGGGCGCGCCGGCCAGGGTCTCCACCAGCCCGCCGAAGGTCTGGATCGCCGCCTGCGGCACCGCCACCCCGAGGTCCTCCGCGATCCGTTCGGCCTCGGCCACCAGGGCCCGGGCCTCGGTGAAGTCGCCGCCCATGGCGAGCAGCACCGCCAGCGGGCAGCAGAGCGCCGCCCGGACGGCCCGGCGGCCCGCCGCGTGCCCCGCCAGCAGCTCCCGGCAGCGGGCGACGGCGGCGGGCACGGGCTCGGGCCCGAGCCAGAGGGTGACGGCGAGCCCGCCGAGGGCGGTCGCCTGCTCCAGCACCGCGCCGGCCCGGCCGCCGCTGACGAGGGCGGCCTCGAAGTGCCCGGCCGCCTCCACGTAGCGTCCGCGGGCCTGCCGGCCGTGCGCCACGTAGAGCCGGGTGCGGGCCTGGCCGAGTTCGTCGGCGGCCGCCGTGAAGACCGGCAGCAGTTCGCGGGCGGTCTCGACCAGGGGTTCCAGGCCGGTCTCGGGGACGGCCAGGTAGGCCAGGTGCAGCCGGGCGTGGGCGGCGGGGCACGGGTCGGGCCCGGGCGCGGCCGGCCCGGGCCCGGGGAGGACCGAGGGGCCGGCCGAGGGGCCGGGCAGGCCGGTCGCGGACGGGCCTTGCAGGGTGCTCGCGGTCGGGCCGGCGGGGGCCTCGGCGAGCAGTCCGAGCAGCAGTTCGCGGGCCGGGCCGGCCGCCCCGGTGGCGATCAGCGCCTCGGCCAGCCGGAGCCGGGCCGTACTGCGGTCCGGGGTGCCGGGCTGCGCCAGTTCCGCTGCCTGGGAGAGGAGTTGGGCGGCCCATGAGCACTCGCCGCGGGCCAGCGCCCGCTCCCCCGCCGTCAGCAGGTGCCGGGCCGCGCCGGCGCCCAGCCGGGCCAGGCCCTGCCGGTCGGAGCCGAGGTCCCGGTGGTGGCGGTGGGCCTCGGCGAGGTGGCGGCCGACCAGCTCGTGGCGGACCGGCTCGCCCGCCGCCAGCCGGCCGGCGTACGCCTCGTGCAGGGCCGCCCGGCGGCGCTTGGGCAGGCCCGCGTAGCAGACCTCGCGGACCAGCAGGTGGACGAAACGGTACCCGGCGGTGCCGGGCCGCCGGCCGGCCGGCTCGACCAGCCGCCGGCGCAGCAGCGCCTGGAGGACGGGCGCCAGCTGGTCCCGCTGCCCGGCGGCCGCCGCCGCGTCGTCGTCCGGGGTGCCGTCGTCAGGGGCGCCGCCCCCCGGGGCGCCGTCCCGCAGGGCGCCGTCCCGTAGGGCGGTGTCCTGCAGACCGACGTCCCGCAGGCCCGGGACGGTGAACTCGCGTCCGATCACCGAGGCGTGCTCCAGCACCTCGCGCTCGGCCCGCGGCAGGCGGTCCAGCCGGGCCTCCAGCAGGGCCTGGACGGTCGGCGGCAGTTCGTCCGCCGTACCGCCGTCCGCCAGCACGGCGACCAGTTGCTCGGCGAAGAGCGGGTTGCCCTCGGCCGCCGCCGCGACCCGGCGCACGGTGCCGGCCTCGCTGTGCGCGGTCACCTCGGCGCAGGACTCGACCAGCTCCTCGCAGTCGGCCGGCGAGAGCGGGCCCAGCACCAGGGAGGTCGCTGACAGCTTCGCCCCGCCCCAGCCGGGGCGCACGTCCAGCAGGTCGAGGCGGGCCAGGCAGAGCAGCAGCAGCGGGGCGCCGGCGGTCCAGTCCGCCAGGTGGTCGATCAGGTCCAGCAGGGTCGGCTGCGCCCACTGCAGGTCGTCGAAGACCAGGGTGACGGGCCGTACCTCGCCCAGCGCCTGGAGCAGCAGGCCGGTGGCCCAGAAGGTGTCCTCGGTCGCGGCGCCCGTCCCGTCCAGCACCGCGCCCAGCAACGCCACGGCGGCCGGGGCGCCCTCCTGGCCGTCCAGCAGCGCACGCAGCGCGGCCCGTTCGGCGGCGGGAGCGGCGGGGCCGCCGGGGGGCGCGCCCATCACCTGCCGCAGCAGCTCCGCCAGCGTCTGCAGGGTGCCCGCGCCGCCGTAGGGGTGGCAGCGGCTGACCGCGACGGCGCCGCCGCCCTCGCGCAGCCCGGCGAGGAACTCGGCCACCAGCCGTGACTTGCCCACGCCCGGATCGCCGAGCAGGGTGAACAGGTGGCAGCCGCGCTGGGTGACGGAACGCTCGCGGGCCAGCTCCAGCTGGTGCAGCTCCTCGCGCCGGCCGATCAGCCGGGCGCTGCCGGGCCGGACCGTGGCCTCCGGGTCCGGATGCACGCCGGTCAGCCGCCAGACCGCCAGCGGCCGGGACTTCCCCTTGACGGTGAGCGGTTCGACCGGCACCGCGGTGATCTCGGGCGCCGCCACCCGGTGGCTGACCGTGCCCAGCAGGATCCCGCCGTCGGGGGCGTGCTGTTCGAGCCGGGCCGCGACGTTGACCGTGTCGCCGGAGACCATCGCGTGGCCGTCGCCGAACTCCCTGGACCAGAGCACCTCGCCGGTGTTCACCCCGATCCGCAGCCGCAGCCGCACCCGCAGCGCCGGGTCCAGGCCGGCGTTGAGCTCGTCCATCGCCTGCTGCATGTCCCAGGCCGCCCGGACGCCCCGCAGGACGTCGTCCTCCCGCACCCTGGGCACCCCGAAGACCGCCATCACGGCGTCGCCGATGAACTTCTCGACGGTGCCGCCGTGGTGCTCCAGGCAGTCGCGCATCAGGGTGTAGTAGCGCAGCATGACCTCGCGCAGCGCCTCCGGGTCCAGCCGCTCGGCCAGCGCGGTCGAACCGGCCAGGTCGGCGAAGACCACGGTGACGGTGCGCCGGGCGCGGACGGGCTGGTCGGCCGCCTCCAGCGGGCGTCCGCAGGCCATGCAGAAGCGCGCGCCCGGCGCGTTCTGCCCGGTGCACGAGGGGCACTCCATGGTCGCCCTCCTGAGGGTCGCGGCCGGACGGCCGCACGCGGGGACCGGCGTGCGGCGGGTGCCGGGAAGGAGCGGGAAGTCGGGAAGGGGCGGGAAGTTCGTGGGACGGGGAGTCAGGGGACGGACGGGAGGTCGGGGGACGGTGGATCCGGGCGGGCGTGGCCCTCAGAAGAAGAGCCCGCCCACCATCAGGTGCGCCTGCACCTCCGGGCCGGCCTCCGCCAGCCGCAGTCCGACGCCGGCGAGCACCGCGACCTCGTCGGCCGACAGGGCGGCCAGCACCGCGCGCTGGCCGTCGGTCAGCTCGTCGATCGGGAAGCCCGACGCGGCCAGCACGTCGAGCGGGGCTCCGGGGGCGTCGGGTGCCTCGGGGGCGTCGAGGGCGCCGGGGGCGTCGAGGGCGCCGGGGGCGTCGAGGGCGCCGGGGGCGTCGAGGGCGCCGGGGGCGTCGGGGGCGTCGAGGGAGTCGTCCATGGTCGGCCCGTTCCTTTCTCACTCCGGGGGTGCCGTACCGGCGCGGGCCGCGGGCCCGCGCCGGTACGACCGCTTGCCGAGGGGACGGTTACCAGACCACTCCGCCGGTGGTGTTGGAGTCCTGGCTGTGGGCGGCAACGTCGCCGTCCAGCCGGGACTTGATCGAGTTGATGACCTCGACCTCCTCCGGGGAGAGGTGGGCGATCACCGCCAGCTGCTCCTCGCTCGCCCCCTCGAAGCTGTGGCCGCTCGCGGCGAGAGCCGCAATCGAGTCGAATGCCATGTCCGTTCTCCTTCTGGTGAAGTACCTGACGACGTCACAGGTTCGGCATGTCCTACGGTTGTGCGTGGCGCACCGGGAGCGACCGGGGCCGGACGGTGGTGCGGCAGACCCCCTGCCGCACCACCACCCCGGCGCCGCGGTCACCGGCGGGCACTACCAGACGAGGCCGCCGACGGTGTCGCTCGGCGGCGCCACCGAGTGGGCCGCGACCTCGCCGTCCAGGCGCGACTTGATCGAGTTGATGACCTCGACCTCCTCCGGGGACAGGTTGGCGATCACCGCCAGCTGCTCCTCGCTCGCCCCCTCGAAGCTGTGGCCGTTCGCCGCCAGGGCCTCGACCGACTCGTTCGCCATGTCTACCTTCTTCCGTGATCCGTACTGACGCCCCGGCCCGACCGGTCGGCCCGGCCTCGCGTCGTCTGCGGAGCCCGCCAGCGCGGGCCTTTCGGGGGTGCCGGCCGGGCCTCGGCCGGTCTCGGGCGGCGCCGCCTGCTCGGCGGCGCCGGCCGTTTCGGGGGTGCCGGCCGCCTCGGGGGCGCCGACGGGTTCAGGGGCGACCGCGGGTTCGGGGGCACCGGCGGGCCCGGCGTCGTCCGCCGGGTCGTCAGCCGGACCGTCCACGTCCGCCGGCCGCAGCCGGAGGAACACCGCGCCCAGGACGGCCAGTCCGGTGCCCGCGCCTGCCAGCACCCAGCCCAGGCCGATCCAGACCGCCAGGGCCGCCCCGACCAGCGGCGCCGAGATCTGCAGCACCGTGGGCACGATGTTCACCACCGTGCTGACCCGCCCCATCAGCTCCTGGGGCGTGGCCCGTTGCACGAGGTACAGGAAGACCACCAGGATCCCGGTGGAGCAGAGCCCGATCCCGACCGCCACCGGCAGCCAGAGCGGCGGGGCCATCCGGAAGCCGGTCAGCACCGCGGCGCCGATCAGGGCGATCAGGACGCCGGTGGCCGCCTGCGAGGTGGCCAGCAGGGTGAAGGCGTTCCAGCGCTGCCCCCACTGGCCGACCAGGACCGTCCCGGCGACCGCGCCGGCGGCGACCGCCGCGATGGCCGGCCCGTACAGGGACTCGGAGATCCCGAGCTGCACCAGGACCAGCGGTGAGAGGGTGTCGAAGGCCAGGACCAGGAAGATGGTGGCGGAGAGGCTGCCGATCGCGATCAGCAGCACCCGGTTGCCGAGCACGAAGGCGATGCCCTCGCGCAGTTCGTGGCGGAAGCCCGTCCGGCCGTCCGCTCCGGCGTCGGCGTCCGGTTCGGCGCCGGCGTCGGCGTCGGCGTCCGGACCGGTCCGGCGCCGCGGGCGGGCCGGCAGCCGGAGCCTGGACAGGATCAGGGCCGAGAGCAGGAAGGTCGCGGCGTCCACCACGAAGGCGCCCTGCGGGCTGGTCACCGCGAGCAGCACCCCGCCCAGGGCCGGTCCGGCGATCTTGCAGACCTGGGTGACGAAGCCGCTGAGCGAATTCGCCGCCAGCAGCGCCGACTTCGGCACCACGAGGGTGACGGTCGACTGCTGGGCCGGCACGAACAGCGTGCTGACCGCCACCTTGGCGACCACCAGCACCACCAGCACCGGGAGGTTGGGCGCCAGCAGGTAGCCGAGCACCAGCGCGGCCCGGGCCAGGTCGCAGCCGATCATCACCTGCTTCTGCGGCAGCCGGTCGGCCCACACCCCGGCGAAGGGCGCCACCAGCATCCACGGGACGGCGGCCGCCGCCGAGACCACGGCCAGGCCGCCCGCGCCGGCCTCCCACTGGTAGGCCACCAGGGAGATCAGCGCGACGAAGTCGATCCAGTCGCCGAAGCTGGAGAGCAGTTGGCCGCCGAAGAGCAGCCGGTACTGGGGGTGGTTCAGCGCGGACAGGAATCCGGACCGGGGCATCGCGGCCGCCTCCCGCTCAGACCGGCCGGGCGGCGGGGCCGGTGCCGGCGACGGGCGCGGGCGGGGCCTCGGGCGCGGTGGCGAGCAGTTCCTCGAAGAGGACGGTGGTGGCCTGCAGGGTGTGCAGGGCGCTCACCCCGATCGCCGTGTGGTGCTCCGGCCCGAGCGGCAACTCGTCGAGGAAGCGCAGGAGTTCGTCGCGGTGCCGGACGTCGAGGGTGGCGTGCCGGTGCAGCGTGCGGAACCCCTCGGCCGGGTAGCCGGTGCGCTCCCGCAGGTAGCCGGTGAGCTGCGGCGAGGGCGGGTAGCCCTCCAGGACGGCGATGTGGCCCAGCAGGCAGACCGGGTGGTGGTGACGGATCCAGTAGTACTGCGCGCCGACCAGGTTGGCCACGGCCGTGCCGGGCATCGCGCTCAGCAGGGTGTCCGGGTCCTGGCCGATCGCGGCGAGGTCCTCGCGCACCCAGTCGTCGTGGCCGCGCTCCTCGCGCCGGTGCTTGGTCAGGTAGCCGACCAGGCCGGCCGCCACCGGGTCGGTGGGCGCGAGCGCCTCGGAGCGTTCGAGGGCGAGGTCCATCAGCGGCACGGTGGCGCGGATGGCGGTGTGCAGCAGGCGCAGGTAGCGCGGGTAGAGCTCGGCCACCGACGGGGAGGTCCACAGTCGTGAGGTGAGGGCGGAGAACCCGGGCATCAGCAGCCCGATCTTGGCCCGGACCAGTTCGCTGTTGGCGCGGGCGGCGCCGGACGGCCCGGCCGCGATGCCCGGCCGCGCGGGCGGCGTGACGGTGCTCGGCGTGACGGTGCTCGGCGTGACGGTGCTCATCGGTGCGCTCCCCTTCCCACCAGGTCGATCGCGCTCAGCAGCAGGTCGTCCTGCTCGGGGACGACCCGCCGGGTCATGGCCCAGCACAGGCCGCAGATGTCGGCGAACTCGCGGTCCGCCAGGTCGGTGAAGCGCGGGTGCGCGGTCAGCGCGCCGCCGCCGGCCGTGCCCATCGCGCGGTACAGCGGGTTCTGCTGGAACTCCTCCACGGCCTGGCCGACCTCCTCGCCGCTGGAGCAGTCCCGCCGCAGCGCGGCCGGCCCGCCGCCCATCAGCACGGACTCGTTGCAGCAGGCGGTGACCCGGCCGTCGTAGCGGATCACCGGTGAGATCACCAGTTCGCAGGCGCCGAGCGCCCGCCCGGGCACCCGCTGGGGGCGTTCGAAGATCGCCGCACCCCGTCCGTGCGGGAGCCCCTGGGTGGCGACCAGTTCGGCGTACCGCGCCCAGCCGGTGCCGAAGGCCTGGACGAGCAGTTCCTCGGCCCGGCCCAGCGCGTCGCCCTGGTCGACCACCTGGACGACGATCGGCAGGTCGTGGCCGGCGATCGCGCGGGCCGCGCCGGTGAAGCGCTCCGGGCCGGTGCCGGCCTCGTGGTAGGCGTCGGTGCTGAGGTAGACGCAGCGGCAGCGCTCCAGCACCTCGTGGATCCAGCGCGGCGGGTCGGCGGCCCGGCCCCAGACCCCGCTGGTGTAGACGACCAGGTCCTTGCCGGCCTCGGTGATCCGCCGGGCGGCGTAGGTGAGGCCCCGCCGCTCGACGAAGGGCTCGCCGCCGGAGACGCCGATCATCGTGCGCACCGGGTCGGCGCTGAGCCGGTCGACGATCTGCTCGAAGAGGTCGAAGTCGGTGATCCGGGGGCTGTCCGGCCGGGAGTCCACCGAGCAGTGGCCGCAGCCGACCGGGCAGCGGTCGGTGATGAAGAGCAGGGCGGTGGCGCCGCGGGTCTGCCGGATGCGGTTGATCTCCGCGTGGGTCAGCCGGTCCATGCGAGGTCCTGCCGGGAGGCGTCGCGGTGCCCGGCCGGGGCCGGCGGCGGGGTGTCCCCGAGCGTGATCAGGTCGGCGTAGCCCGGGACCCCGAAGCGGCGCGCGAAGCCCAGCGGGCCGGCGTCCACCGAGACCTTCTCCACCGCGTCCCGCACCGCGATGGTGGACGGCAGCAGGGTCAGCGCCTGCACCCCCTCCTTCACGCCCGGCGTGGTGGAGAGCTTCCAGCAGGTCTGGCAGTAGCCGTCGCAGCTCTCCTGCCCGCCGAACCGCTCCGCCAGGTACTCCGGGCCGTAGGTGCGGATCGCCCCGACCATCGGGGACTCCACGGCCTTGCGCTTGACGGTGTCCCAGTCGTCCCGGGCGATGTGGCCGAGGAACAGATGGGCCGGCAGCGGCACCTTGCCGTCCATCACGTCCTGGTTGCCGCAGGAGGTCACCTGGCCGTTGAAGCCGATGACCGGCCAGCAGGCCAGCGTGCAGGGCGCGGCGGTGGCGGGGTAGGCGGCCTGCGGGTGGGTGGCCATCCACTCCCGGGCACGGCCCACCGGGGAGAGCGGCACCACCAGCATCGGTACCCGCTCGCCGAACTCCCGGCGGACGGCGGCGGTGATGTCGGCCAGGTACGGGTCGTCCGGCCCCTCGCCGGTGATCTGCAGGCTGACGTCCTTGCCGTCGTCCAGCAGCTCGTGCAGGACCCGGAAGACCGCCGCCCGGGGCACCTCCTCCTCGTGGAACCGGTCGGTGCTCGCGGAGAAGTGGTCGACCGCCTCGATGGCGGCCCGGACCGGCTTGGGGATCCGGGGCTTCTGCGCGAAGTACAGGCCGGACAGGACGTAGCTGCGGGAGCCGACCGCCCGTGCCCGGTCCGCGATGTCGCGCACCAGCCCGGGGCGCAGCAGCGCCTCGCCGCCGGACATCAGGGTGAGCTCGGGCCGGTTCTCCGGGGTGAAGGTCTCCGCGAAGCGCAGGAACATCCTGGCCGGGAACTGCTCACTGTCCATCAGGGACTCCGTGGAGCAGTGGCGGCAGTGCAGCGGGCACCTCCGGGTGAGACCGAAGTACACCGCGGCGGCCGGGACCGGCCTCAACCTCAGGATGTCCTGCAGATGCACGCGAATCGCTCCCTTCGAGGCGCAGCCGGGCCGGCTACAGACCGATCCTCTTCCCTCCCGGTTCGCCTCCGGTTTGAAAGGGGTTTGAGAACGGCTACGGCGGCGGCCGCACCAGGCCCGCAGCGCGGGCGGGGCCGGGGCCCGGCGGCCGCCGGGCCGTCGCGCACCGTGGTCGGGGCGGCCGAAACCCGGACGGCGGGAATCGGCTCCGGGCGGCGCAACGGGCCTGCGCCGACCGGGGGACCCTTCGACGGCGGCTGCCGCGATCGGCGGCGCGGCTGTGCCTAGTCTCCGGGACAGGGATTGCCGGCCTTCCCGGCCGGCAGCGGATACGGCCCCGTCGGGGCCGCTGCTCGTCGAGAGGACCTCATGCGAGAAGAGAACCGCGAACCCGGCCGCCGGAGCATGATCCGCGGGCTGGTCGGCGGTGGTACCGTCGCCGCCCTGGCGGGCCCGGCGGCGCTGCTGCCGCCGACCGTGGCCCGGGCGGACGCGCCGGCCGCCCCCGGCGGTGACCCCTTCGCGCTCCCGAAGTTCGAACCCAGCGGACGGGTGAAGGAGTTCTGGATCCAGGCGGAGTCCTTCGAGCACAACGCGGTGCCCAACGGCACGGACGCCATGATGGGCCGGCCGTTCACCGCCGAGCAGACCACCTTCTGGGCGCTGGGCTACCGCGCCTACACCCCGGACTGGGAGAGCCCGCTCGACCAGGACCTCGGCCCGAACGGCATCGGGGCCAACTCCGGCATCCCCGGGCCGGTGCTGCGCGCCGAGGCCGGCGACCTGATCCGGGTGCACTTCCGGAACAACGACGAGCACTACCGCTGGCCGCACAGCATGCACCCGCACGGCGTCATGTACGACCGCGACAACGACGGCGGGTGGCTGGCGGACGACGAGAAGCGGCCGGGCAGCGCCGTGCCGTACGGCGAGAGCTACACGTACACCTGGTACTGCCACCCGAGTTCGGTCGGCACCTGGCCGTACCACGACCACTCGCTGCCGCAGACCCCGCCGGGGGCGGACCCCGCGGCGGGCGCGGCGGCCGATGCCGCGCAACGCGCCCGGGGGGCCCGGCCGCAGCCGGGCCGGAGCATTCCGGAGCAGGAGGGCGGCTCGGCTCACGGGGGCTCGGCTCACGGGGCCGCAGCCGGGCACGGGGACACCGCCGGACGGCAGGACCGGCCGCGGCACCCGGGCGGCGGGCACGACGGGGAGCACGACGGCACGCAGCACCCCGGGCACGAGGGCGGCCAGGACGGTGGCCAGGACGCCGGCCAGCAGGAGGGCGGGGGCGGGAGCCAGGACGGCGGGGCCGCCGACGACGCGCAGCACCCGGGGCACGGCGGCCCGGACGGCGGGACCGACGACGCGCAGCACCCCGGCCACCCGGGCGGTCAGGACGACGGCCACGGGACCGGCCAGGACGACGGGACGGCCGGCGGCCAGGACGCCGGCCACGGCAGCATGGTGATGGAGATCGGCGCGGAACTCGGCCTGTTCGGCATCCTGGTGGTGACCGACCAGCAGACACCCGCGGTGGACCGGGAGTTCGTGATCTTCCTGCACGACCTCAACCGACGCTCGGCCCGCTCGCTCGGCCAGGGCCTCAACATGTTCAACGGCCGGGCCTTCGTGGACAACACCCCCACCTGCACGGCGAAGGTCGGCGACCGGGTGCGGTGGCGGATCGCCTGTCTGGGCGAGGAGTTCCACGTCTTCCACATCCACGGGCACCGCTGGCGCAGCCGGCAGGGCTACCAGGGCTGGGTGGACTCGCAGATCATCGGACCGTCCACCACCCTGACCATCGAGTACACCGAGGACAACCCGGGTGACTGGATCTACCACTGCCACGTCACCCACCACATGACCGGCGGCATGGTGGGGCGCTACCTCGTGACGCCTTAGCACGCGCCCTGCTCCCGGCCGTGCGCGGCGGCCGGGAGCAGGGCAGGAGCGGTCCTGGTGAGCTGTCGGGTCAGCTGCCGGGGACGGTGTCGGTGAACGTGGTGCCGGCCGAGCGGTAGCCGGCGACCTTCGAGGTCACCTGGGCCGGGCTGAGCACCTGGTCCTTGATGAAGTACACGTAGTCCACCTGCTCGTTGTACGACCGCGGGGTGCTGCTGGTCTGGCCGTTGAGGTCGATCAGCCAGTGGTTGAAGTCGATCCACTGCGGCGTCTCGGGCAGGTACGGCTCGCCGTGGGTGCCGAAGACCTGACCGTCGATGTAGTAGGTGATGCTGGTGTTGTCGACGGTGAGCTGCAGGTCGTGCCAGCCGTCGTAGGACTGCCGGCTCTCCACGTGGGCGTTGACGGCGTTCCACGGGTCCGGGTTGTAGGTCTCCCAGGACGTGCTGTACATGATGTTGCTCTGCTCGCCCCAGCCGCCGTTCGGCAGGTACTCGAAGTCCTGCTCGCTGTAGTTCGGGTCCATCGGCGCGTTGAGCGGGGTGAAGGTGAAGAAGGTCTGGTTGACGTGGTCGCCGTCGGGGCCGCCGGTCGGGGTGTCGTTGAACTTGACCCTCGCGGCGTAGGTGCCGTTCTTGAACTTCCGTGCGGTGGTCTGGAGTTCGGTCTCCTTGGTGCCGGCGGCGGTACCGTCGGTGGTCAGCCGCATGTTCATGATGCTGTTGCCGCCGGAGGACTGGAACGTGATGTCCTGCGGTGACCAGGTGGCTCCGGGGACACCGGGGCCGCCCTGGCCGGACTTGACCGTCCAGCCGTGCTGCTGGACGGCCGGGTCGCCGCTGCCGGTGTAGTTGAAGTCGTCGAACAGCGCCGGGGCGTTGGGGTCGACCGGCGGGGTGGTCGGGGGCGTGGTGGGGGGCGTGGTGGGCGGGGTGGTCGGGTCGTTGCCGGCCGGGGCGGTGCCCCAGAGCACGGCGCCACCGCGCTGCAGCGTGACCTTCGGCGCGTTGGCGTACGTGGTCTGCGTCCCGTTGAACGAGTAGTCGTCGGACTGGGTCAGGGTCTGCCAGTCCGAGCGGTAGAAGCGCAGCTGCATGTCGCCGGTGTTCTGCCCGGGGGCGAGCGAGCCGGCGCCGGCGGTGAAGCCGATCTCCAGGTAGCGGTCGGCCGTGGCCGTGGGGTTCGCCAGGGTGCCGAAGGTACCGGTGATGTTGCCGCAGCCCTTGACCGCCCAGGAGCAGGCGTAGCGGTACGTCACGTTGGGGCCGTCGGACTTGAAGTAGTACCGGAGGGTCACCCCGGCCAGCGGCACGCTGGTGGTCCCGGTGTTGGTGATCTCCAGCCACGGCTCGGACTGGTCGGCGGTGGCACCGCCGGCGCTGGTGCGGTACTGCGCGGTGAGGGAGTCCGTCGCGGCCGAGGCCGGGACGGTCACCAGGGCGGCGCAGGCCAGGCCGGCGGCCGTGCAGACGGCCATCGCCGTCCGGGCACGGGCGGGTATGCGGAGTCGTGCTGACACGTTGATCCCTTCAGAGTGGGGGCTGTGCGGGACTACTGCGGGGTGGAGCACGGCGGTGTGACCGGTACCGGTCCCGGTCACCGCGGGGTGGTGCGGTTGATCCCCAGCGCGTTCAGGCGGGGCCCGTGGTCGCGCAGGGCGGGCAGGAAGTCTGTGGTCCAGTCGCTGGACGGGTTCCACGCGCGGTCGGCCAGCGCGCAGAGCCGGGGGAAGGCCAGGTAGTCGGCCTGTTCGGCGGTGGTGATGAACTCGCTCCACAGCTGCGCCTGGGTGCCCAGCACCCGGGCGGTGGCGGCGGGCTCCCAGTGCGCGGGGGCCGGCTCGTTGTCGTGGACGGCCCGCAGGTCGACGATCTCGCCGGCCTGCCCGAGCGGCTCGGTCGGCGCGTCCGACTGCGGGTAGTCGAGATAGGTGGAGCGGTGCGGCGCCATGACCACGTCGTGGCCCCGACGGGCGGCGGCCAGGCCGTGGTCGCCGTCGCGCCAGGGCATCACGGTGAACTCGGGCGGCACCCCGCAGGAGCTGTCCTCGGCCCAGCACAGCGGGCGGCGGCCCCGCTCCACGAGGAACTCGCCGATCCGGCCGAGGAACCACCCGTGCAGTTCCTTGGGCGCGGCGAGCCCGAGCTCCGCGGCGCGGCGCAGGGCGGCCGGGCTCCGCTCCCACTCGGTGGTCGGGCATTCGTCCCCGCCGATGTGGATGTACGGCGAGGGGAAGACGTCGAGCACCTCGCCGAGGACGGTCCGGCAGAACTCCAGCACCTCGTCGTGGACGCCGAGGACGTTCTCGCACACGCCCCAGTCGGTCCAGACGTCCAGCCGGCGCCCGGGCACGTTGCCCAGGTGCGGGTAGGCGGCCAGCGCGGCCCGGGCGTGGCCCGGCATCTCGATCTCGGGCACCACGGTGACCCCGCGCTCCGCCGCGTACCGGACCAGCCGGCGCAGCTCCGCCACGGTGTAGGAACCGCCGTGCGGGCGGTCGTCGTAGCGGGTGCTGCCGGCCTGCCCGAGCATCGAGCGGGCCCGGACCGAGCCGATCTCGGTGAGCAGCGGGTAGGCGGTGCTCGGCATCCGCCAGCCCTGGTCGTCCGTGAGGTGCAGGTGCAGCACGTTCAGCTTGTGGAAGGCCAGCAGGTCGACGGTGCGCAGCAGGAACGGCAGCGGCTGGAAGTGCCGGGCCACGTCGACCATCACGCCGCGCCACGGGTACCGGGGGACGTCGGTGGTCTCCAGGACGGGGATCCGCCACGGCACGTCCTGGGCCGGGCGGTCCAGCAGGGCCTCGGGGGGCAGCAGTTGGCGCAGGGTCTGGACGCCGTGCAGCAGTCCGGCGGGGCGGGCGGCGCGCAGCCGGACGCCGTCCGGGGTGACCCGCAGGTGGTAGCCCTCCTCGCCGAGGGCCGGGTCGCCGGGGTCGAGGGACAGCTCGACGGCGGGCTCCTCGCCGGCGGCGGCCGGTGCCAGCGGCAGGCCGGTGGCGGGGGCGAGCAGGGTGCGCAGCAGGTCGGCGGCGGCGCGGGCCTCACCGTCGGCCCGGACGGTGCCGGCCGGGTCGAGGGTGAAGTCGCCGGAGCCGCGGAGCAGTCGGGCGGGCTTCGGAATGATCACGAGGGAGCTCCAGGGGAGGGGGCGGTGGGCGCGGTCAGCCCTTGACGGCGCCGGCGGTCATTCCGGAGGTGACCTTGTTCTGCAGGACGAGGAAGACCAGCAGGACGGGGAGCATGAAGAGCGAGGAGGCGGCCATGGTGGCGCCCCAGTCCGTCCCGAAGACGTTGGCGAAGGAGGAGAGCCAGACCGGGAGGGTCCGGGCGTCCTGGTTCTTGATGATCAGGGTGTTGGCGAAGGCGAACTCGTTCCAGGCCGTGATGAAGCCGAACAGCGAGGTGGAGAGCAGGCCCGGGGCGAGCAGCGGCAGGGTGATCCGGCGGAAGGCGCCGGCCCGGCTGCAGCCGTCCACCTGGGCGGACTCCTCCAGCTCCACCGGGACGGCGGCGAGGAACCCGCGCAGGGTGACGATGGTGAAGGGCAGCGTGGTCATGAAGTAGACCAGGGTGAGCATGGTCAGGCTGTCGAGCATGTCGGTGTCGCGGGCGATCACGTACATCGGGATCAGCAGCGCCTCCCAGGGCGCCATCTGGGCGACGAAGACCATCAGGATGAAGGCCCGCCGCCCTCGCCAGCGCAGCCGTCCCACGGCGAACGCCGCGCAGAGCGCCACCAGCAGGGACATCAGCACCGCGCCGCAGGTCACCAGCAGGCTGTTGCGCCAGAAGGTGGCGAACCCGTCGGCGTGGACGGCCGTCCGGAAGTGGTCGAGGGTCGGGTGCAGCGGCAGGAAGGTCGGGGTGTCGGCCTGGATGTCGGCGGTGGGCTTGAGGGCGGTGATCGCCATCCAGTACACCGGGAAGGCCGAGAGGGCGAGGACGAGCAGGGCCGCGAGGTTCAGCGGGACGCGGCGCAGCGCCCGGCTCGGCGGGTGGTTCACAGGGCTTCTCCTTCCTGGCGGAACATCCGGCGCAGGTTGAACACCAGGGCGGCGGCCAGGATCAGCACGGTCAGGGTCGAGACGGCGGAGCCCAGGTCGTACTTGTGCAGGGACTGCGCGATCTGGAAGGCGTAGACCGGCAGGGTGGTGGTGGCGTCCCCCGGGCCGCCCTGGCTGATCACCCAGATCTGGGCGAAGCACTTGAAGCACCAGATCACCTCCAGCGAGGTGACCAGCGCGAACAGCGGCCGCAGCACCGGGAAGGTGACCAGGCGGAAGGTCTGCCAGGCGCCGGCGCCGTCCAGCCGGGCGGCCTCGTACAGCTCGGCGGGGATGGTGGTGAGGCCGCCGTACAGGGTGAGGGCCGCGAACGGGACGGACTGCCAGACGATCAGGGCGACCAGGATGAAGAAGGTCGAGCCGCGGTGCGCGAACCAGGCGTAGTTCTGGAAGGAGTGGAACCCCAGCGCGTCCAGGGCCCAGTTGACCACCCCGAAGCGGGACTGGAAGAGCCACTGGAAGATGGTGGTGGCGGCGATCACCGGGGTCGCCCAGGTGAGCACGAGCCCGCTCATCACGGCCAGCCGCATCCGCCGGCCGAGCGCCTTGAGCATCAGGGCGCTCAGGGTGCCGAAGAGCATGATCAGGCCGGTGTTGAGGGCCGTCCACCACAGGGTGCGGCCGGTGACCGTCCAGAAGTCCGGGTCGCCGAGCACCTGGGTGTAGTTGGCGAGGCCAACGAACTCGGCGTCGCCGCGGATGAGTTCGGCCATCCGGAAGTGCTGCACGGACATCAGCAGGTTCCGGGCGACGGGGTAGAGCAGCAGGAACGCCGTGCCCACGAGCGTCGGGGCGATCAGCAGGTACGGCCAGGCGGCGGCGAGGCGGCCGCGCCGGGCCGGGTGCCGCACGGGCGGGGGCGCCGCCGGGGCGGCCGGCCGGGTGTCGGCCTGGGGTGCGGTGAGCACGGCGTGACTCCCGTCAGGAGGTGCTGTTGAGGGCCTTGGTGATGGACTCGGTGGCGGACCGGCCCGCGGCGGAGGGATCGGCCCCGGTGAGCACCTGGGTCATGTACTGCTTGATCGGGTTGTTCGCCTCGACCGCGGCCCAGTTCGGGGAGTTGGGCGTGGCGTGGCCGTTCACCGCGCCGGCGGCCATCGCCGAGGCGCCCTCGTTGCCGGCGAGCGCGCCGGCCAGCGAGGTCCGGTTGGGGACGTAGCTCATCTCCTTGGCCATGTCCGTCTGCCACTTCTCACCGGCCAGTGCCTTGATCACCTCGTAGGCGGCGCCCTGGTGCTTGGAGGACTCGGGGATCACCAGGTCGGAGCCGCCGGTGAAGACCGCGCCGGGCTTGTCCGCGGTCTTGCCGGGGATCGGGAAGAAGCCCAGCTTGTCCTTGAGCGCGGGGTTGGCCTTGATGATCGCGGCCGCGCCGCCCGGGGTGGAGATGACCTGCGCGCTCTTGCCCTTGGCGAACACCTCGGCCTGCAGCGGCTTGGCCTCGTCGGAGTCCTTCGGGCCGCTGCCGAGGGCCTGGAGCTTCTGGTAGAACTCCATCCCGGCCTTGGCCTGCGGGGTGTCCAGGGTGCCCTTCCACTTGCCGTCGGCGCCCTTGGCCGCCAGGTCGCCGCCCTCGTCCCAGACGAAGCCGGCCAGCGCGTACCAGGTCTGGCCGCTGAGGTAGATGCCGTCGTTGCC
Organism: Kitasatospora herbaricolor; assembly: GCF_030813695.1. Taxonomy (NCBI): domain Bacteria; kingdom Bacillati; phylum Actinomycetota; class Actinomycetes; order Kitasatosporales; family Streptomycetaceae; genus Kitasatospora; species Kitasatospora herbaricolor. Next base: position 7,423,689 of record NZ_JAUSVA010000002.1, on the reverse strand, counting down.
ACCGGTGTTGAGCTTGGTGGTGTCGGCGATCCACTCGTCGCGGGTCTTCGGCGGGGTGCTGATGCCGGCCTGCGCGAAGAGGTCCTTGTGGTAGATGACGACCCGGTTGGCGGCGTACCAGGGGATGCCGTACTGCTTGCCGTCGATCTTCCCGGGTTCGGCGAGGCCCGGGATCCAGTCGCCGCCCTGGAGGTCGGTGACCTTGTCGGAGAGGTCCTTGACGCCGCCGCTGGCCGCGTACTGCGCCACCTGGGTGTTGCCGACCTCGATGACGTCCGGGGCGTCCTTGCTGGCCAGCGCGCTGGTGATCTTCTGCCCGATGCCGTCCCACTCCTGGATCTGGATGTCCAGGGTGGTGCCCGCGTGGGTGTTCTCGTAGTCGGCCCGGAAGCGCTGGAGGAAGCCGTCGGAGACGCTGTCCCGCATGATCCAGACCGTCAGCCGGGACGGCGCGGCGGCGTCGGAGCCGCCGGAACCGCTGCCGGAGGACGAGGAGCAGGCGGTGAGGCCGGTGAGGGCCAGCACGGCGGCTATGGCGAGGGCGGCGGCGGAGCGCGAGCGGGAGGGCGCGGGGGGTCTCATGGAGGAGGTCACCTCGAAGGGGAGCGGTGGAACTTACCAGTTGCCGACTGGAGCGGCACTGGTAAGAGAAGGTGGCATGGACCACTTGGCGCGTCAAGACCTACGGACGGGGCGGATCTCCCGGAAACATCCGAGTAACCGGCCAACTGGTCAGCATCTGGTCAATGTGACTGTCGCGACCCTCAACCGGGGGCTGACCGGGCAACAACAACGGAAACGGGGCCACTCCGGCCGCCCGGCACTGGCAAACTGGTCAACATCTGGCTAGTCTCAGCTGGTCATATATCCGACCGCAGAAAAAGGAGATCCGTCCATGGGCGCCGAGGACTCCGGTCCCGTTCTCAAGCGCACGCGAGTTCGCGACTACCTCAGGAATCTCGTCGAATCGCAGGCGGCCGGCGACCCGATCCCCTCCGAACGAGCCCTGTGCGAACAACTCGGGGTCTCCCGGCCGACCCTGCGGGCGGCGGTGGACGAACTCGTCACCACCGGGCTGATCGTGCGTGAGCACGGCCGGGGCATGTTCGTGGCACCGGCCAAGATCACCCAGGAACTGGCGATGGCCGGTGAGGACAGCGCGTTCGTGCTGCCGCGCGCCGCCGGCAGCTGGGCCAGCCGGGTGCTGGAGTTCTCCGTCATCCAGGCGGGTGCCCGGGTCGGCCGGAAACTGCACATCTCGCCCGCGGCCGAAATCGTCTACATCGCCCGGCTGCGGCTGGTCGACGGCGAACCGATGGCGATCGAGCACCTGCACGTGCCCGCCGCCCTGGTGCCGGGACTGACACCGGCGGACATGGAATCCGGGGACTTCTACGAACTCCTCCGGGACCAGCACGGCATCCAGGTGCACCAGGCCGTCCAGTCCATCGAACCGACCGTCACCAGCGAACGGGAGGCACGGCTGCTCAGCGTCCCCGTGCTCTCCCCCGCGCTGCTCTTCGAGCGGCTGACCACCGACGGGGCCGGCCGGCCGGTGGAGTACGTGCACTCGCTGTACCGCGGCGACCGCTACCGGATCGTGTCCCGGATCTCCCTCGCCGACCCGGGCCACCCCGCCCCCGCGACGGACCAGGACGCCTCCCGGCACCACCCCGGCATCCCGCCGGGCGACCTGACCAGCGGCGCCGGCGGCCGGACGGTGACGGTCGGCGACGTCCAGCCGACGCCCTGACCCCCGGGGCGCCACCGGGCACCGGCCCGGACGCACGACGGCCCGGGCCGGGTGTCTCCACCCGCCCGGGCCGTGCCGGCCCATCCGGCCCGCTCACTCGAAGCGGAGCCCGTCCGGCCGCGCCGTCCGGAACAGCACCGGCAGCGTCAGCACGGTGACGCCGAGGACGGCCGCAGCGGCCGTGCCCGCCATCCCCAGCACCCCCGTCCAGACGATGCGCACCGGCAGCCCGGCGATTCGGAGCAGGACGCCGCCGAGCCCCGCCCCGACCGCCGCCGCCGGCACCAGACCCAGCAGCAAGGGAACCGCGCTCTGCCACAGGACGGACCCGCCGAGCGTCCGGCGGCCGGTGCCGAAGGCCGACAGCGCGGCCAGCACCCTTCGCCGCTCGCGGAGTTGCTCCTGCAGCCCGACCAGCATGCTGGCCGCGACGATCAGCAGCGTGATCGTCACCGCGGCGGTCAGCACCCGAGCCACGCTCCGGAAGGCCCGGTCGGGGCGGTCCGCCCACCGGTCGGCGAAGGCCGGCCGGGCCCCCGGCAGGACGTCCGCGACGGCGTTCCGGACCAGGTCGCGGGCGTCGGGCAGGGCCGGGTCGACGGCCAGCTCGACCACCCCGTCGGCGGCGGCCAGCAACTGCGGCGGCACCGCCCCGGGGGTGGCGAGCAGCAGCGCGCCGGGCCCCCGGACGAACGGGGTGTCGCGGGCGGGGGCCGCGGGCAGCTCGGCCGGCAGGCGCCAGCCGGGCGCCGCCGGATCGGCGTACACCGGCGCCAGCGTCGTGCCCGGGCGGGGCGCGGCCTCGTCCCCCTCGGCGCCGCGCAGGAAGACGCTCCCGTCGGCGCAGGACGCCAGCACCGCGACAGTGCTCAGCGCCGCGCAGTCACCGACCATCACCCTGGCCCGCCCGCCGGACGCCCCGGCGGTCAGGAACAGGTCGTCGTAGCCGATCACCGCGGTGGTGCCGGCGGCGCCGCGCAGCCGTCCCGCGTACTCGGCGCTCCGCCCGCCTTCCCGGAAGAAGGTCAGCCGGGCGGTCGGCGAGACCCCGCCGGACAGCCCCAGCTCGGCGGCCGACCGGTCGACCCTGGCCGCCTCGTCGGCGGCGACGCCGCTGAACAGGCTCTGCAGCGCGATCGCCCCGGCGACGGCGACCACCACTGCGGCGGTGCCGCGGGCCGCCGAACCGCCGCTCAGCCGGAGCCGGCGGACGGCCAGCTGCCAGGACGGCGGGCCACCGGCGAGCCGGCCGGTGACCAGGTCGAGCAGCGCGGGCAGCAGGACGGCCAGCCCGATCAGCAGCAGCACCAGCCCGGCCACCAGGGCGGTCAGGGCCAGCGGGTCGGTGTACGCCCCGAGACCGACGGCCGCCGTCAGGCTCCCCGCCTCCACGGCGAGGCCCCCGGCGTTCCGGGTCGCACCGGCGGCGACGACGGCGAGCAGCGCCGCGCCGGCCGCCGGCACCGCGAGCCGCCACCACATCCGCCGCCGGACCGGACGGGCGGCCCTGACCAGGCCCAGCGGCTCGACGGCGACCGGCCGCATCGCCACCAGGGCGACCCCGACCGCGAGCACCGGCACCGCCGCCGTCACGAGGACGGCGAGCAGCGGCTGGGGGTCCACGTCCCGCGCGAAGACGCTCACGCCGTTGACCGCGACGTGCTCGCCCAGCTGCCGTCCCAGCAGGAAGAACAGCCAGCCCAGGGCGAGGCCGAGCACGGCGCCGGCCAGCGATTCGCCGGCGGCGATCCGGGCGGTCATGGCCCGGTCGGCGCCGGCCAGCCGCAGCGCGGCGAGCCGGCGGTCGCGGGCCTCGCCGCCGAACCGGGTCGCGGCGGCCACGAACAGCGCCACGGGGGTCAGCAGGACGGCGATGCCGACCACGCTCAGCAGCAGCAGGAGGGGTTCGAGGTCCCGCGGCGGGTAGCGGTCGCCGAAGGTGTCCAGGCGGGTGGCGCCGTCCCGGGCCGGCCCGCCCCCGGTGCCCGCCGCCGACGGGTCGGCGGCGCCCTTGACCGTGAGGGTGTCGCTGCCGATCCAGAAGGTGAGGTCCCGCGGGCCGGTCAGGCCGGCCTCGCCCACCTCGCCGGTGATCGGGGCCGGCAGGCGCTCGCGCAGCAGCGCGCCCTCGGGCGAGCCGAGCAGGTCGCGCAGGGCGGGCGAGACGAACATCCGGCCGGGCTCGGGGAACCGTCCGAGGCCGGGCGGCAGGGGTGCCTCCGGGCCCTCCGGCCGGACGTACCGGCCCCGGACCACGGTGTCCCGGTACTCGGTGTCGGCGTCGAGCAGCAGCAGGGTGGCGGCCGAGCGGGGCATGTCGTCCCGGCCGTGCATGGTGTCGACCAGGGCGTGGATCCGGTCGTCGCGGTGGTGCTTCATGGCGGGGATCGCCGAGGCGGACAGCAGTACGGCCACGCCGAGGCCGACGCCGAGCGCGGTCAGCACGGTGCGGAGCACGCTGTCCCGGCCCCCGGTCACGGCGAGCCGGGCGCCCATAGCGAGCTGGCCGAGGGCCGGCCGGCGCAGCGTCCCGGCGTCCGGCGGTGTCCGGCGTCGCGTCACCGTCCCGCTCCCAGGTCCACGGTGCGGCCGTCGCGGACCACGATCTCCCGGTCGGCGTAGGCGGCCACCCGCGGCTCGTGGGTGACCAGCACGACGGCGGCGCCGGAGTCCTTGGCGGCCCGGCGCAGCAGCTGCAGCACGCGTTCGCCGTTCAGCGAGTCGAGGGAGCCGGTCGGCTCGTCGGCGAAAACGACCCGCGGTCCGGTGACCAGGGCCCGGGCGACGGCGGCGCGCTGGCCCTGGCCGCCCGAGACCTCGCCCGGCCGCTTGCCGGCGGCGTCGGCCACCTCCAGGCGCTCCAGCCACTCCCAGGCCCGGTCCTCGGCCGGGCGGCGGCGCAGGCCGGCCAGCCGCAGCGGGAGGGCGACGTTCTCCAGGCAGGAGAGTTCGGGGACGAGCTGGCCGAACTGGAAGAGGAACCCGAACTCGGTCCTGCGCAGGGCGCTGCGCCGGGCGTCGGAGAGCCCGGCGAGGTCCTGCCCGCGGTAGTCGACGGTGCCGCCGTCGGGCCGGGTGATGCCGGCGAGGCAGTGCAGCAGGGTGGACTTGCCGGAGCCGGACGCGCCCATCACGGCGAGGAGTTCGCCGGGGGCGACCGAGAGCGAGGCGCCGTCCAGGGCGGTGGTCGGGCCGAAGCTCTTGCGCAGTCCGGTGGCGGTGAGCAGGTCGGCGCCGTCCGGGAGCGGCCCGTGCGCGGGCGGCGCGGGGCGGGCGGCCCGGGCGGGCGCGGGCACGGCCGGCGCGGGGGCCAGCCCGGCGCCCTCGCCGACCGGTTCGAGGGAGTGGATCGGCATCAGGGCCGGACCTCCCGCTTCAGGTCGTCCAGGCGCGCGGCGGTCAGTTCCAGCCAGCGCAGGTCGGCCTCCAGGTGGAACAGGGCGTGGTCGCAGATGAGCTGGTCGGCGAGGTCGCCGTCGAGCTTGCGCCGGGTCAGTTCGCGCATCTGGCGCAGGTGCTCGGTCCGCTGGACGTCCAGGACGTCCTGCGGGCGGCGCCCGGTCAGCATGGCGAGGACGACCTTGGCGTACAGGGTGTTCTGCAGGTACGGCTCGGGGCTCTCGGGGCGGGTGAGCCACTCGGCGACGTCGGTGACGCCCGCCTCGGTGATGGTGTAGCGCTTGCGGTCGGGGCCGTCGCCGGCCTCCACCCCCTCGACCTCGACCAGACCGTTCTTGAGCAGTCTGGAGAGGGTCGAGTAGACCTGCCCGTAGTGCAGGGAGCGGGTGCGCCCGAAGCGCTCGTCGTAGGCGCGCTTCAGGTCGTACCCGTGGCGCGGCCGGGACTCCAAGAGCCCGAGGATGGTGTGTCCGAGTGACATGCCGGCGACTATACACTCGGTTTATACACCCGGTTCATAGTGCCCCGGCGCTGCTCCTGCGGCACCCGGCGGGCCTCGCGGTGACACCCCCTCCACGGCGGGGAACCCTTGCGCCGCCGGGGACGCCCGGCGTTAACTAGCATCGCTAGTTATGACACGGTGCGGCATCCGCCGGGCCGGCCCAGGAAAGGACCACCCTCGTGCCGCAGCACACCGACCAGTACATCGGCGGAGCCTGGCGTCCCTCCCTCGGCGCCGACCCCCTGCCGGTGCTCGACCCGGCCACCGAGCAGGTCCTCGCCACCGTCCCGGCCGGTGGCCCCGCGGACGTGGACGCCGCCGTCCGCGCGGCCCGGGCCGCCGCCCGCGGCTGGGGCGCCACCACCCCCGAGCAGCGACTGGCGCCGCTGACCCGGCTGCGGGACGGCCTGGCCGCCGCCCAGGGCGAGATCGCCGCGACGGTGGTCGCCGAACTCGGCTGCCCGATCGGCTTCGCCACCGCCGTCCAGGCCGGGCTGCCGCTCGCCGTCGCCGACTCCTACCTGGGCATCCTGGCCGGGTACGAGTTCCAGGAGCGGACCGGCAACTCCACCGTGTTCGCGGAGCCCGTCGGCGTGGTCGCCGCCATCACCCCCTGGAACTACCCGCTGCACCAGATCGTCGCCAAGGTGGTGCCCGCCCTCGCGGCCGGCTGCACCGTCGTCCTCAAGCCCGCCGAGGACACCCCGCTGGTGGCCCGGCTGTTCGCCCGGCTGGTGCACGAGGCTGGCTTCCCGGCCGGGGTCTTCAACCTGGTGACCGGCCTCGGCCCGGTCGCCGGCGCCGCCCTCGCCGGGCACCCGGACGTCGACCTGGTCTCCTTCACCGGCTCCACCGCCGTCGGCCGGACCGTCGCCGAGACCGCCGGGCGCGGCATCAAGCGGGTCGCCCTGGAGCTGGGCGGAAAGTCCGCCAACGTGGTGCTGCCGGGCGCCGACCTGGCCCGCGCGGTGAACGTCAACGTCGGCAACGTCTTCGCCAACTCCGGCCAGACCTGCAGCGCCTGGACCAGGCTGCTGGTCCACCAGGACCAGTACGAGGAGGCCGTCGCGATCGCCGCCAAGGCCGCCGCCAAGTACCTGCCCGGCGACCCCTCGGACCCGGCGACCAGGGTCGGCCCGGTTGTCAGCGCCGGGCAGCGCGAGCGGGTCCGCGGCCACATCCGCGGTGCCCTGGCCGAGGGCGCCCGGCTGGTGGCCGGCGGCCCGGAGGCCCCCGAGGGCCTCGACACCGGCTTCTACGTCCGCCCCACCGTGCTGGCCGACGTCACACCGGGGATGGCGGTCGCCCAGGAGGAGATCTTCGGCCCGGTACTCTCGATCCTCGGCTACCGCGACGAGGAGCACGCCCTGGAGATCGCCAACGGCACCCGGTACGGCCTGGCCGGCAGCGTCTGGGCGGCCGACGAGGAGACCGCCGTCGCCTTCGCCCGGCGGATGGACACCGGCCAGGTCGACATCAACGGCGGGCGCTTCAACCCGCTGGCCCCCTTCGGCGGCTGGAAGGGCTCGGGCCTCGGCCGCGAGCTGGGGCGGCACGGCCTGGAGGAGTTCCTCCAGCCGAAGTCGCTGCAGTTCTGACCCGCCGGCCCCGCCGTCGCCAATCCCCCGCCGTCGCCGATCCCCCGCCGTCGCCGATCCCCCGCCCCGGCGTCCCCCCGGGCCCGACGAAATCCGAGGAAGACCCATGGTCCGCGCCGCCCTGCTCACCGCCCCCGGCCGCCCGCTGGAGCTGGTCGAGATCGACCTGCCCGCCCCCGGCCCCGGTCAGGTCCGGGTGAAGCTGGCCGCCGCCGGCGTCTGCCACTCCGACCTGTCGCTGGCCACCGGCCTGCTGCGGGCCGCCACCCCCGTGGTCCTCGGCCACGAGGGCTCCGGCACCGTGACGGCCGTCGGCGAGGGCGTCACCTCGGTCCGCCCCGGCGACGCGGTCGTCCTCAACTGGGCGCCCGCCTGCGGCAGCTGCCATCTCTGCTCGCTGGGCGAGCCGTGGCTCTGCGAGAACGCCGCGGGTGCCTCCACCGAACCGTACGCGGCGCTCGCCGACGGCACCGGCGTCCACCCGGGCCTCGGCGTGGCCGCCTTCGCCGAGGAGACCCTGGTCGCCGAGCGCGCCCTGATCCCGCTGCCGGACGGCGTGCCGCTGGCCGCCGCCGCGCTGCTCGGCTGCGCCGTGCTCACCGGCTACGGCGCGGTGCACAACGCGGCCCGGGTCCGGGCCGGGGAGTCGGTGGTGGTGCTCGGCCTCGGCGGGGTGGGCCTGGCCGTGCTGCAGGCCGCCCGGATCGCCGGGGCGGGCCCGATCGTCGCGGTGGACGTCACCCCGGAGAAGGAGGAACTGGCCCGCCGCCACGGCGCGACGGACTTCCTGCTGTCGGACGAGCGGACCGCCAAGGGGGTGCGGCAGCTGACCGGCGGGCACGGCGCCGACCACGCCTTCGAGTGCGCCGGCCGGGCGAGCACCATCCGGACGGCTTGGTCCGCCACCCGGCGCGGCGGGCGCACCACGGTGGTCGGCATCGGCGGCAAGGACGACCTGGTCTCCTTCTCCGCCCTGGAGGTCTTCCACTTCGCCCGGACCCTCAGCGCCTGCGTCTACGGCAACAGCGACCCGGTGAAGGACGTCCCGGTGCTCGCGGAGCACGTCCGGGCCGGCCGCCTCGACCTGGAGTCGCTGATCACCGACCGGATCACGCTGGACGAGATCCCGGCCGCCTTCGACCGGATGGCGGCGGGCCGCGGCGGCCGCTCGCTGGTGGTGTTCTGAGCCGTCCGGGCCGCCCTGACCGAGAGTCACCCCCCGGTCAGGGCCGGCGGGGGGCCGGGCCCGCGAGCACCGGGGCCAGCGCGGTGCCCAGCCGGGCCCGCCACTGCTCCGCCGTTCCCCGGGCCCCGGGGTGGTCCGCGCGGAACGCCGCCCAGTCGGCCTCCCGGACGCGGAGGGCGTCCGGTCGCAGGCCCGCCCGCGCCCGGGCGGGCCCGAGGACCGTCCGCAGCAGGCGGGGCGACAGCGCCGTGCACCCGTCCTCCGCCAGCAGGACGGCGTCGTACAGGTCCTTCGCCTGCGGCCAGCCGTCGGCCGTGGCGTCGGTGTGCAGCCAGCGGAGCTTCCAGGCGAGCGAGAGCGCCCGGCTCGCCGTCCGGACGACCGCCGGGCCGCCGCCGTCGCCCCTGGGCACCGCCGTCAGGACGGGCGGCTCGGGGAAGCGCTCGTCCTGGGCGAAGTCCAGTTGCAGCTCGCCGGGCGGCAGCCCCCGCGCCTGCCAGGGGATCCGCAACCGCACCCCGGGCAGGCCGCCGCCGGCGCCGGCGTAGGCCCAGTTGCCCTCCTCGCGGGCCCGGTCGGCGGCGAGGAGTACCCCGGGCGCCGCCTCCGGCCGCCTTCGCAGCAGGTCGAGCAGATCGCCGTACGGCGGGCCCGGATCGCGCGGGTCCGGCTCGCCCTCCTCCGGGCCGAACTCCCAGCGGAGCCCCTCCGGCGGGACGGCGGCGCGCAGTCCGCGGGTCTCGTGCTCCGCCTCACCGTCGGTCCAGATCTCGTACCCGGCCGCGCCGTCGGCGGCCTCCGGCCACTGCTGCAGCAGGCCGATCCGGTCCAGGTAGGGGTAAGGGTCCAGCCGGTCGACCGGAATGCCCGGGAACGGCAGGACCACGAAGTCCAGGTCACCGGGCGGGCGGGCGGCGGTGCCGGCCCAGGCGAGCATGGCCGCGCTGCCCCGCAGCACCAGTTGCTCGCTCCAGGGCGCGCCGGCGATCAGGCCCAGCACGTGGTCGAGGACGGCGCGCCGGACCGCCTCGGCCCCACGGCCCGCCCCGCCCGTACGTACCGTCCTGCCCGCCCCGCCCGACCCGCCCGTCTCCTCCGGTCGGGCGGGCTCGCGGTCGTCCTCGTACACCCGGCCGACTGTAACGACCGGCACCGACAACGCTCCCGGGCGGTCTCGCCGGGCCGGGCCCGGCGGCCGGGCGGGCGGTGTTCGTGCGTCGTCCGGGTGACACCCAGGGCGGCGCGCGGCCGCCCGGCACCGGGCCGCTGACAGCATGGCCGCACCGAGAGCCACTGTCCGGCTCGGCCGCCCGGGTGTGAGGAAGTACCGCCATGCGACTGCCCGTTCGACTGCCCGTCCCGCGCGTACGGCTGCGCGGCCTGCTGCCCGTCCTCGGCGCGGCCGCCCTCGCCCTGGCCTCCACCGCGCCCGCCGCCTTCGCCGACCGCGCCGCGGCGACGCCCGAGGAGGCGGCGCTGGTCGGCTGGTTCGACTACGGCCCGCTGCTGGACGCCGGACTCCCGCTGTCCCTCGTCCCCTCGTACGGGAGCCCGGAGCCCCGGCCGGCCCGCTAGGGCCTGTCCCGCGGTCCGCCGACACCGTCGGCGGGCCGCGCCCGCGTTCACGGCCGGGCGGTCACAGGGTGATCGTGTTGGCGCAGTAGGTCCACCACGTGGGGGGAGCCCAGCTGTACTGCTGGACACCGCAGATCGTGATGCTCCTGACCTGGACGAACTTGGAGGCGTTGGACTTGCCCTGCTCCGCCTCCAGCACCCCCGCCTCGCCTCCGTTGTAGCTGTTCGTGACGTGCACGATGCCCTTGGAGAAGCTGCCCTTCCCGGTGTAGATCCAGACCCAGCCGTCCGAGCAGTTGTCCACCTGGACCTGGATGTTGTCGTAGCGGTAGTACTTGGTGCAGCCGGCCGTGGCGGAGCTGCTCGCCGTGGCCGGGGCGGCCGACACGGTGGTCAGTGCGGCGACGGCGAGGCCCAGGACGCCCGCCGTCTTCGCCAACTTGCCGGAGAACCTCTTCACAGTGACAACTCCCAGGGTGTGGAACCGACGTGTCCGTTCGCCGGACGACACCACTGTCGCGTCGCAGTCACCGGTGCGGCATCGGTCATCCGACTGCCTGGTTCTCCTGGGGGGCGCTCCTGATCGACCGCGGGTGACGGCAGTCGGCGGGCGGCCGTCCGGGGGCGGCTGCCCGGGTGCCCCGGCCGGCGCCGGCCGGCGCCGGCCGGGGGCACCCGTCCGGCTCAGGCCAGGTCGATGCCCGGGTACAACGGGAAGCCCGCCAGCAGGTCGGCGGAACGCTTGGCCACGCCCTCGCGCAGCGCCTCGTCCAGCGCGTACTGGGCCTTGGACGGCGCGCCGGAGGCGGCGGTGACCGGGGTGGTGCCGCGCAGCACGGTGTCGATCAGGCCGGCGATCTCGTCCATCTCCGCGACGCCCAGGCCACGGGTGGTCAGGGCGGGGGTGCCGAGGCGGACGCCGGAGGTGTACCAGGCGCCGTTCGGGTCCTGCGGGACGGCGTTGCGGTTGGTGACGATGCCCGCGTCGAGCAGCGCCGCCTCGGCCTGACGGCCGGTCAGGCCGTAGCCGGAGACGTCGGCCAGCACCAGGTGGTTGTCGGTACCGCCGGTGACCAGCTTGCCGCCGCGCCGCAGCAGGCCCTCGGCGAGCGCCGAGGCGTTCTCGACGACCCGGCGGGCGTAGTCCTGGAACTCGGGGCGGCGGGCCTCGGCGAACGCCACCGCCTTGGCCGCCATCACGTGCGAGAGCGGGCCGCCGAGCACCATCGGGCAACCCCGGTCGACGTGCTCGGCCAGCTCCGACTCGCAGAGCACCATGCCGCCGCGCGGGCCGCGCAGCGACTTGTGGGTCGTGGTGGTGACGATCTGCGCGTGCGGCACCGGGTCGAAGTCGCCGGTGAGCACCTTGCCCGCGACCAGGCCGGCGAAGTGGGCCATGTCCACCATCAGGGTGGCGCCGACCTCGTCCGCGATCTCGCGCATCAGCCGGAAGTTCACCAGCCGGGGGTACGCGGAGTAGCCGGCCACCAGGATCAGCGGGCGGAACTCGCGGGCGGTGGCGCGCAGTGCGTCGTAGTCGATCAGGCCGGTGGCCGGGTCGGTGCCGTAGCTGCGCTGCTCGAACATCTTGCCGGAGATGTTGGGGCGGAAGCCGTGGGTGAGGTGGCCGCCGGTGTCCAGGGACATGCCCAGCATCCGCTGGTTGCCGAGCTCCTGGCGCAGCTGCGCCCAGTCCTGCTCGGTGAGGTCGTTGACGTGCCGGGCCCGGGCGCGGGCCAGAGCCGGGCTCTCCACCCGCTGGGAGAGCACCGCCCAGAAGGCGACCAGGTTGGCGTCGATGCCGGAGTGCGGCTGGACGTAGGTGTGCTGGGCGCCGAAGAGCTCGCGGGCGTGCTCGGCGGCGAGCGCCTCGACGGTGTCGACGTTGCGGCAGCCGGCGTAGAAGCGGCGGCCGACGGTGCCCTCGGCGTACTTGTCGCTGAACCAGTTGCCCATCGCGAGCAGCACGGCGGGCGAGGCGTAGTTCTCGCTGGCGATCAGCTTGAGGGAGGCGCGCTGGTCCTCGACCTCGGCGCCGATGGCGTCGGCGATCCGCGGCTCGACCTGGCGGACCACGTCCAGGGCGCTGCGGAAGGCGGTGTTGGCGGCGGGCGACGCGGAGGTGTGCGGGGCGGCGTTCTCGGGGGCCTGGGCAGGCAAGGGGGTCTCCTCGCTCGGTTCGGACGGCCCAGGCGCACGGCGACAACGTGAGACACGGAGCCGCTTCCCGATGGTTGATTCCATCTCTGTCGCGCCAGTCGCGGCTCACCGGGATCGTAACAGTGCGCCGGGCGGCGCGGCGGCGGGTTCACCATGCGGGACGGGCGCCGCCGGCCGCCCACCGGGGCCGACTCGCCGCGGCCCGGGGCGGGCGCTGGCCGGCCGGCGGATCAGGCCGTGCAGGGGTATTGATGAGGCACTGAATCACTGCTTCACTTCTTGCCATGGCCTATCGCAGGACCCCGGCCGCCCAGGCCCGGCTCGACGCCCAGCGCGCCTGCGTCCTCGCCGCCGCCACCGCGCTGCTCTCCGAACACGGCTACGCCGCCTGCTCGGTGGCCGCAGTCGCGCAGCGCGCGGGCATCGCCACCGGCAGCGTCTACCGGTGCTTCCCCAACAAGGCCGAGCTGGTGGCCGAGCTGTTCCGCGAGGTGGTCGGCCGCGAGGTGGCCGCGGTGCGCGCGGCCGCCGCGTTCGACGGCGACCTGCCGGCCCAGGTGGCCTCGGTGATCGGCACCTTCGCGGGCCGGGCGCTCCGGGCCCCGCGACTGGCGTTCGCCCTGCTCGCCGAGCCGGTCGATCCCGAGGTGGACGCCGAACGGCTGGTCTTCCGGCTGGCCTTCCGGGACCTGATCGCCGGTCTGATCGCCGAGGGCGTGGCCGCCGGCCGGCTGCCCCCGCAGGATCCGCAGCTCACCGCGGCCGCCCTGGTCGGCGCCGTCGGCGAGGCCCTGGTCGGCCCGCTGGCCGACGGCGGGCCGGCCGAGGAGCTCGTCCCGGCCCTGTCGGGCTTCGCCCTGCGGGCCCTGGGCCACCCGATGCCCCCGGCCGCCCCGGACCGCCCGGGCGGCGGGGCCGGCCGTTGAGCGCCACCCCCACCCCCACCGCCACCCCCACCGGAGCCGACCGATGAACGACCGCGCCACCAGCGCCGGCAGCACGAGTGCCGTCCCGAACACCACCGCCACCCCGAACACCACCGCCACCGAGCGCGAGCTGAACGCCGAGCGCCTGCTGCGGGTCTCCGCCAAGCACTCGCACGACCCGCTCACCGAGATCGACTGGGACGCCCCGCTGGACCCGGACCAGTTCGCGATCCCGCCGCACCGCGTGTCGCTGTACGGCACGCCGCTCTGGGAGTCCATGACGCACCGGCAGCGGGCCCAGCTGAGCGTCCACGAGCTGGCCAGCACGATCTCGGCGGGCATCTGGTTCGAGCTGATCCTGATGGAGGGCCTGGTCCGGCACGTCTACGAGAGCGACCTGACCACCAAGCACGCGCAGTACGCGCTGACCGAGGTCGCCGACGAGTGCCGGCACTCGACCATGTTCGCGCGCTACCTGACCAAGACCGGCTACCCGTCCGCCCGGCCGACCCGCCGGGCGCAGCGGCTCGGCCGGCTGCACTTCCTGATCAACGACACCACCATGACCTTCGCCGGCGCGATCTTCGTGGAGGAGTTCACCGACGCCCTGCAGCGCGAGATGGTCCGGGACGAGAGCCTGCAGCCGCTGGCCCGCTCGGTGGCCCGGATCCACGTGATCGAGGAGGCCCGCCACATCGGTTACGCCAAGCCGGAGTTGGAGCGCCGCTGGGCCCGGCTGAGCGCCCCGCGGCAGGCGCTGTTCCGGCAGGGGCTCGGCCTGCTGGCACAGCAGTCGGTCGCCGAGGTGATCCACCCCCGGGTGTACGCGCTGGCCGGCCTGGACCCCCGGGCGGCCCGGCAGGCGGCCGCGGAGAACCCGAACTGGCAGCGGACCAAGGCCGACTGGGCCCGTAAGGCGGTGGAGTTCTTCGCCGAGCTCGGGATCATCGACCACCGCTCGGAGTACCGGTGGCGGCGGGCGGCCCTGCTGCCGGCGGCCCGCCGGGCGCGGTGACGGGACCGGCAGCCACCGGCCGGGTCGGCCTCAGCGCCTTCGTTCGGTGCTGACGACCAGGCAGACGGCCGCCACCACGATCGCGCCGCCCAGCAGGATCGGCCCGGTCAGCGGCTCGGAGAGGACCAGCCAGCCGAGCAGCACCGCCACCACCGGGTTGACGTAGGCGTAGGTGGCCACCAGCGTCAGCGGCGCCGACTGCAGCAGCCAGGCGTACGCGGTGAAGGCCACCAGCGAGCCGAAGACCACCAGGTAGGCGAGGGCCAGCCAGGACCGGCCGGAGACCTGCGCGGGGTCGAAGCCGTGCTGCTCGCCGCGGCCCAGCGCGACCAGCAGGCTGGCGATGCCGCCGGCGATCATCTGGTAGGCGCTGGCCGCGAAGGCGTTGCGCGGCATGCTGATCCGGCGGGCCGCGAAGGAGCCGGCCGCCCAGGTGAGGGTCGCCGCCACCACCGCGATCACCCCGCCGATCGCGATGTCCCCGCCGAAGGCCGGGGAGGACAGGACGGCGAGGCCGGCCAGTCCGAGCAGCACCCCGCCGAGGGCGGCCGGGCGCGGGCGGGCGCCGCCGAAGGCGACCGGCAGCAGCACCATCCAGAGCGGGACGATCGCGACCAGCAGGGCGGCCAGCCCGGAGGGGATGGAGTGCTCGCCGAGCACCACCAGTCCGTTGCCGCCGGTCAGCAGCAGCACGCCGACCAGGGCGGCGGATCCGAGCTGGCGACCGGTCACCCGGACGGCGGCCGGCCCCTGGCGCCAGGCGACCAGGCCGAGCAGCAGCAGGCCGGCGGTGAGGGCGCGGGAGCCGGCCGACAGGAAGGTCGGCATGGTCTCGATGGTGATCCGGATCGCGAGGTAGGTGGATCCCCAGAGCACGTAGACGATGGCCAGCGCGCCCCAGACCGCGCCGCTGATCCGGGGCCGGTCGGCGACCGGCTTCACCCGTCCGGTGCCCGCCCCGACGGCGCCGGCGAGTCCGGCTCCGTCCTGGACGGCGGCTCCCACCGCCGGGTCCGGGCCCTCCGTACAGCCGGAAGCCCCCGGTGCGCCGGGGCCGTCCGGGGCGTCCGAGGGTCTCTGCGGGGCCGGAGCTGTCATGGGTGTCTCCCTGGGACGCTGCTGTACGAACCCCGCCATGACACCGCACCACCGGCCCCCGGCGCCAGTGGGTATCCCGTCCGGCCCGGCCGGAGCTACCGTGGGCTCCTCCCCGAGCCGGCCCCACACCCGCCCCCAGGAGGCCCGAACCGTGCCCGCCGACCCCGACCAGCTTCCGTTCTTCGTGTACGGCACACTCCGAACGGGCGGCCGCAACCACGCCGCGCACCTGGCCGGGCTCTGCGCCGCCGTCCGCCCGGCCGTCCTGCCCGGCGCCGCCCTGTACGAGGGCCCGGGCTTCCCGTACGCCGTCCCGGACCCCGACCGGCGGGTGTTCGGCGAGCTGGTGACGGTGTTCCCCGCCGGCTACCCGTCCGTGCTGGCCGGCCTCGACCGGCTGGAGGGCTGCCGCCCGGACGGGTCCGGCGAGTACGTCCGGCTGCGCCGGGCGGTGCGGACCGAGGACGGCGGGACCGACGCCTGGGTGTACCTGGCCGGCCCGCGCACCGCCGCCCGCCTGCGGTCGGTCGCCGCGCCCATCGAGTCGGGCGACTGGACCCGGGGCTGACGGGCGGGCGGAAGCGGCCCGCCCGCCCGGTCACCCGGCCCGGGCGGGCCGCCCACTCAGGCCTTGCGGACGCCGGCGGCCACCCGGTCGCCGAGGGCCTTGTCCACGTTGCGCCAGTACTGCACCGCCCGCTCCAGCACCGGTTCGCTGACGCCCGCCAGCAGGTGCCCGACGATGTTGGAGACCAGCCGGTCGCGCGCGGCGGCGTCCAGCACCTCGCGGACCATGGTGCCCGCCTGGCCCCAGTCGTCGTCCTCCGGATGCAGGCCGTACGCCTCCCGGACCATCTCGCCCTCCGTCCGCCAGCCCGCCGACGGGTCGTCGAAGCGGTCCGCCGCCGCGGCCGGGCCGCCGTAGGAGTTCGGCGCGTACGGCGCGTTCGCCCGGCTCGGGTCGAAGCGCATCGGCCCGTCCTTGGCGTACGAGTGGACCGGCACGTGCGCACGGTTCGGCGGCAGCTGGGCGTAGTTGGGGCCGATCCGGTACCGGTGGGTGTCCGGGTAGGAGAAGATCCGCCCGAGCAGCATCTTGTCGGGCGAGACGCTGATGCCGGGCACCAGGTTGGACGGCTCGAAGGCGGCCTGCTCGATGTGGACGAAGAAGTCCTCGGGGTTGCGGTTGAGGGTCATCCGGCCGACCTTGACCAGCGGGTGATCACCGTGCGGCCACACCTTGGTCAGGTCGAAGGGGTTGAACCGGTAGCCCGCGGCGGCCTCGAAGGGCATCACCTGCACGTACAGCGTCCAGGACGGGTGCTCCCCGCGCTCGATCGCGTCGTACAGGTCCTGCCGGTGCAGGTCGGGGTCGCTGCCGGCGAGCCGGTCGGCGTCCTCCTGGGTGAGGAAGTCGACGCCCTGGTCGGTCTTGAAGTGGTACTTGACCCAGAACCGCTCGCCGTCCGCGTTGATCCACATGTAGGTGTGCGAGCCGTAGCCGTTCATGTGGCGGTACGACTTCGGGATGCCGCGGTCGCCCATCAGCCAGGTGACCTGGTGCGCCGACTCGGGCGACAGCGTCCAGAAGTCCCACTGCATGTCGTGGTCGCGCAGCCCGTTGTCCGGCCGGCGCTTCTGCGAGCGGATGAAGTCCTGGAACTTGATCGTGTCGCGGACGAAGAAGACCGGCGTGTTGTTGCCCACCAGGTCGTAGTTGCCGTCCTCGGTGTAGAACTTCAGCGCGAAGCCGCGCGGGTCGCGCCAGGTGTCCGGGCTCCCCTGCTCGCCCGCGACGGTCGAGAAGCGGGCCAGCATCTCGGTGCGCTTGCCCGGCTGGAAGAGCTTCGCCTTCGTCCAGCGGCTGACGTCCTCCGACACCTCGAGGACGCCGTACGCCCCGGAACCCTTGGCGTGCACCACCCTCTCCGGGACCCGCTCCCGGTTGAACTGGGCCATCTTCTCGATCAGGTAGTGGTCGTGCAGCAGGATCGGGCCGTCGCGCCCCACCGTGAGCGAGTGCTCGTCGCTCGGCACCGGGACGCCGGCGTTGTTGGTGGTGTACGGGACCGCTGAGTCGGGCATGGTGTCCTCCGTCACGTGCCGAGGTACCCCCTCGCCGAACCTAACCCAGCGCACCCGTCCCCGCCCGGCGTCGCCCCACCGCCGTGGTGCCCGGGGCGGTGCCCGCCCCCCGGGGGTGCCGCCGACGGCACCGCGGGCCGCCGCCGGTGCCGGCGGCCCGGGCCCCGCGAGCAGGGCGTGAACCGCCGGGTAGGCTGCCGCTGCCCCCTTCCGGACCTGCGAGGAGTACCTGTTGGCCACCGTCCCTGCCCCAGCGCCGGCGGGCCGCCCGATCACCGTCGTCGGGATCGGCGCCGACGGGTGGCCGGGCCTGGCCGACAGCTCCCGGCAGGCCCTGCGGGAGGCCGAGGTGGTGATCGGCGGCCCGCGCCAGCTCGACCTGCTGCCCGCCGAGGCCACCGCCGAGCGGGTCCGCTGGCCCTCCCCGCTGCGCCCCGCCGTCGCCGGGCTGCTCGCCGCCCACCACGACCGCCGGATCTGCGTGCTGGCCAGCGGCGACCCGATGTTCTTCGGCATCGGCCGCACCCTCGCCGAGACGGTCGGCGCCGACCGGCTGCGCGTCCTGCCGCACCCCTCCTCGGTCAGCCACGCCTGCGCGCGGCTCGGCTGGCCCGTGGAGGCCACCGAGGTGGTCAGCCTGGTCGGCCGCCCGCTCGACGGCCTCACCCTCGCCCTGCAGCCCGGCCGCCGGCTGCTGGTGCTCAGCGCCGACGCGGGGACCCCGGCGGCGGTCGCCGGCCTGCTGGCCGCGCGCGGCTTCGGCGCCAGCCGGCTGCGGGTGCTGGAACAGCTCGGCGGCCCGGCCGAACGGCAGCTGGACGGCACCGCCGACGGCTGGAGGCACCCGGCCGGCGACCCGCTCAACCTGATCGCGGTCGACTGCGCCGGCGACGGCGTGCGCACCTCGGTGGTACCCGGCCTGCCCGACTCCCGGTACGAGAGCGACGGCCAGCTGACCAAGCGCCACGTCCGGGCCGCCACCCTCGCCACGCTCGCCCCCGCGCCCGGGGAGCTGCTCTGGGACGTCGGCGGCGGCTCCGGCTCGATCGCCGTCGAATGGCTGCGCGCGCACCGCGACTGCCGCGCCGTCAGCATCGAGCGCGACCCCGTCCGGGCCGGCCGGATCGCCCGGAACGCGGCCGCCCTCGGCGTGCCCGGGCTGCGGGTGGTGACCGGCCCGGCGCCGGCCGCCCTCGACGGGCTGCCCGTCCCCGACGCCGTGTTCATCGGCGGCGGGCTCACCGTCCCCGGCCTGCTGGAGGCCTGCTGGGCGGCGCTGCCGCCGGGCGGCCGGCTGGTCGCCAACACCGTCACGCTGGAGTCCGAGGCGCTGCTCACCGAGTGGTACCGCCGCTGGGGCGGCGAGCTGCTGCGGCTGGCCGTCGCGCACGCCGTGCCGGTGGGCGGCTTCACCGGCTGGCGCCAGGCGATGCCCGTCACCCAGTGGTCGGCGGTCAAGCCGTCCGGCCCCGCGGTCCCCGCGCCGGACGCACCGCCCGCCCCGCCCGTCCCGCCCGTCCGCCCGGCGCAGCCCCCCGGCCGCACCCGGCCGCCCCACCCGACCCGACCGCCCCACCCGACGCAGCCGCCCGCCGTTTAGGAGCCCCCTCATGACCGTCCACTTCATCGGGGCCGGCCCCGGCGCCGCCGACCTGATCACCGTGCGCGGGGCCCGGACCCTGGCCCGCTGCGGGGTCTGCCTCTACGCCGGCAGCCTCGTCCCCCGGGAGCTGCTCGCCGAGTGCCCGCCGGACGCCCGGCTGGTCGACACCGCGCAGCTCACCCTGGACCAGATCGTCGCCGAGATCACCGCCGCCCACGAGGCCGGCCAGGACGTCGCCCGGCTGCACTCCGGCGACCCGTCCGTGTTCAGCGCCGTCGCCGAGCAGATGCGCCGGCTGGACGCGGCGGGCATCCCGTACGAGGTGGTCCCCGGCGTACCCGCGTTCGCCGCGGCGGCCGCCGCGCTCAAGCGCGAACTGACGGTGCCGACCGTCGGCCAGACCGTGATCCTGACCCGGGTCGCCAAGCGCGCCACCCCGATGCCCGAGGGCGAGGACCTGGCGACGCTCGGCCGCAGCCGCGCCCTGCTGGTGCTGCACCTGGCCGCCGGGTACGTGGACGACGTGGTCGAGGAGCTGCTGCCGCACTACGGCGCCGACTGCCCGGCCGCCGTCGTGGCGATGGCCAGCCGCCCGGACGAGCTGGTGCTGCGCGGCACGCTCGCCGACATCGCCGGCCAGGTCAAGGCCGCCGGCGTGGTGCGCACGGCCGTGATCCTGGTCGGCCGGACGCTGGGCGCCGAGCAGTTCCGCGACAGCCACCTCTACTCGGCCGAGCGCGAGCGCCCGCACGAGGCCTGCGGCGCCTGATGCCGCCCGTCGACGCCGCCGGGGCCGGCGAGGCCGCCGCACGCCCCTCCGCGCCCCGCCCCGCCCCGCGCCGGGTACTGATCCTCGGCGGCACCACCGAGGCCCGCCTGCTGGCGGCGGCGCTGGCCACCGGGCCCGCCGCCGACCCGGGCCGGCTGGTGACGAGTTCGCTGGCCGGGCGGGTGGCCGAGCCCCGGCTGCCCGCCGGGCAGGTGCGGATCGGCGGTTTCGGCGGCGCGGACGGCCTCGCCGACTGGCTGCGCGCCGAGCGGGTGGACGCACTGGTGGACGCCACCCATCCGTTCGCCGAGGCGATGTCGCGCAACGCCGCCGAGGCGGCCGCCGCCACCGGCGTGCCGCTGCTCGCCCTGCGGCGGCCCGGCTGGAGCCCGGCCGAGGGGGACCGCTGGCACCCGGTGGCCTCGCTGTCCGAGGCCGCCGCCGCGCTGCCCGCCCTCGGCCGCCGGGTCTTCCTCACCACCGGCCGCCAGGGCATGGCCGCCTTCGCCGGCCTGGACGCCCTGCACTTCCTGGCCCGCTCGGTCGACCCGCCAGCCGAGCCGCTGCCCGCGCACACCGAGGTCCTGCTGGCCCGGGGCCCGTTCACGCTGGCGGACGAGCGCACCCTGCTGCGCGAGCACCGCATCGACGTGCTGGTCACCAAGGACAGCGGCGGCGCCGCCACCGCCCCCAAGCTGACCGCCGCCCGGGAGCTGGGCCTCCCGGTCGTGATCGTCCGCCGCCCGGAGCTGCCCGCCGGCGTACCGGTGGCCGAGGACGTGGCGGCGGCGGTCGCCTGGCTGACGGCCGGCGGGCCGGCCGGCTGACCCGGGCGCCCGGCGCGCCGGCGGTCAGGCGGGTCAGGCGGCGATAGGAGCGTCAGGGGATCAGGCGCCGGCCTCCGCCCCGCCCTCCCTGATCTCGTCCAGCGAGAGCTGCATCGCGGCCCTGGCGCGGGTGAACCAGTCCGCCAGCACGGCGGTCTCCTCGGCGCTGTAGTCGCCGAACAGGGCGCCCAGCCGCTCGTAGAACGGGCCGTAGACCGCCATGACGCGGGCCTGCGCGGCGTCCTCCATCACCACCCGGACCCTGCGGCGGTCCTTCGGGTCCGCCTCGCGTCGGGTGTAGCCCGCCTTCTCCAGCCGGTTGAGCACGCCGGTGACGGCCCCGGTGGTCAACCGGGCCCGCTCGGCCAGGTCCCCGGCCGTGAGCGACTCGGCGGCCTGCGCGGCCTCGATGACGAAGCCCAGGCAGGTGAGGTCGGTGACGTTCAGCCCGAGCCGCCCCGCGATGTCCTGCTGCCCGAACTGGGCCAGCGCGATCATCCGGTCCATCGCGTACAGCGCCTGCGCGGCCGTCGCCTCCGGGCGCTCCTTGCCCTCCACAGCGATTCCCCTTACGATCTAAGCTACTTAGCTCGTGAGATAATTTGTCTCCCGGCCCTCATTCTCCCCGGCCGACGCAACGGCACGCCCGCAGCACCGGCGTGCGGGGCGTCCCCGCCCCCTCCCCCGTCACCACGCATTCCAGGAGTCGACATGTCCGCACACGGCGACCACGACATGGGCCACACCGTCGCCGGCTGGACCGGCAGCGCCCTGACCATCGCCGGCAGCACCGTCCTGGGCCTGGCCCTGGTCGCCGGCTCCCCCGCCGGCCTGGGGATCGGCGGGGCGATCCTCGTCCTCGCCGCCCTCACCACCTGGCTGCTGCACCTGGCCGGCTGGGGCAAGCCCACCGGCCCCCGCCCCGCCGGCCGCCGCGACTGGCGCGCCCGCGACACCGCGGCCCGCCAGGGGCACCCCGACTGCCTCGGCTGCCGCCTGGCAGGCCGGCGCCCGCGCGCGCTGCCCGTCCCCCGGCCGCACGCCGGGCCGGCTCCGGCCGCGAGCCCCCGGGCCCGCGGCTCCCGCACGGCCCGGGCCGACGTCGGCTGACGCGCACGACCGCCGAGCGGCGCACCGGCCCCGGGCGGGTCACCCTGGGAGCAGGGGCGCCCGGCGGGCGCCGGCCGCCCGCGGCGGCCGGTCCGCCGTCACTCGACACGGGGGTTGGGTGTCGGAGAGGGGCGCGCACGAGATATCTTGATATCGAGACGTTGTAGACGTGAAGCGGAGTAACGGTGACTGACTCGACCATCATCTATACGCACACCGACGAGGCCCCGGCCCTGGCAACGTATTCGTTCCTGCCGGTGGTCCAGGCCTACGCCTCGACGGCGGGCGTCAGCGTGGAGACGCGCGACATCTCCCTGGCCGGGCGCATCATCGCCAGCTTCCCGGAGCGTCTTGAGGAGGGCCAGCGCATCGACAACGCGCTCGCCGAGCTCGGCGAGCTCGCCAAGACGCCCGAGGCCAACATCATCAAGCTGCCGAACATCTCGGCCTCCGTACCGCAGCTCAAGGCCGCGATCGCGGAGCTGCAGGCGCAGGGCTACGCGCTGCCGGACTACCCGGACGACCCGAAGACCGACGAGGACCGCGACGTCCGCGCCCGGTACGACAAGGTCAAGGGCAGCGCCGTCAACCCGGTGCTGCGCGAGGGCAACTCCGACCGCCGCGCGCCCGCCTCGGTGAAGAACTACGCCAAGGCGCACCCGCACCGCATGGGCGCCTGGACGCCCGAGTCGAAGACGAACGTCGCCCACATGAGCGCCGACGACTTCCGCTCCACCGAGAAGTCCGCCGTGATCGCCGAGGCCGGCACCCTGCGGATCGAGCTGGCGGCCGCCGACGGCACCACCACCGTGCTGCGCGAGTCGGTCCCCGTCCTCGCCGGTGAGGTCGTGGACGCCTCCGTCATGCGCGTCGCCGCGCTGCGCGAGTTCTTCGCCGCCCAGGTGGCCCGCGCCAAGAGCGAGGGCGTGCTGTTCTCGGTGCACCTCAAGGCCACCATGATGAAGGTCTCCGACCCGATCATCTTCGGCCACGTGGTCCGCGCCTTCTTCCCGAAGACCTTCGCCCAGTACGGCGAGGTGCTCGCGGCGGCCGGCCTGAGCCCGAACGACGGCCTCGGCGGCATCCTGAAGGGCCTGGACTCGCTGACCCAGGGCGCCGAGATCAAGGCCTCGTTCGACGCCGAGCTCGCCGAGGGCCCGGCCCTCGCGATGGTCGACTCCGACCGCGGCATCACCAACCTGCACGTCCCGAGCGACGTCATCGTCGACGCGTCGATGCCGGCCATGATCCGCACCTCCGGCCACATGTGGGGCCCGGACGGCAAGGAGGCCGACACCCTCGCCGTCATCCCCGACAGCAGCTACGCGGGCATCTACCAGGTCGTCATCGACGACTGCCGCGCGAACGGCGCCTACGACCCGGCCACCATGGGCTCGGTGCCGAACGTCGGCCTGATGGCGCAGGCGGCCGAGGAGTACGGCAGCCACGACAAGACCTTCGAGATCGCCGCGGCCGGCACGGTCCGGGTCCTGGACGCCGCCGGCGAGGTCGTGCTGGAGCAGCCGGTCGGTGCCGGCGACGTGTTCCGGATGTGCCAGACCAAGGACGTGCCGATCCGCGACTGGGTGAAGCTCGCGGTCAACCGCGCCCGCGCCACCGGCAACCCGACGGTGTTCTGGCTGGACGAGACCCGCGCGCACGACGCCAACCTGATCGCCAAGGTCAAGGCGTACCTGCCGGAGCACGACACCGACGGGCTGCAGATCGAGATCCTCTCGCCCGCCAAGGCCACCGCCTTCTCGCTGGAGCGCATCCGCCGCGGCGAGGACACCATCTCGGTGACCGGCAACGTGCTGCGTGACTACCTCACCGACCTGTTCCCGATCCTGGAGCTGGGCACCAGCGCCAAGATGCTCTCGGTCGTCCCGCTGATCAACGGCGGTGGCCTGTTCGAGACCGGCGCCGGCGGCTCCGCCCCGAAGCACGTCCAGCAGCTGGTCAAGGAGAACTACCTCCGCTGGGACAGCCTGGGCGAGTTCCTCGCGCTGGCCGTCAGCTTCGAGCACCTGGCGCAGACCACGGGCAACGCGCGCGCCCAGGTCCTCGCCGACACGCTGGACCGGGCGACCGGCAGCTTCCTGGAGGAGGACAAGTCGCCGAGCCGCCGCCTCGGTGGCATCGACAACCGCGGCAGCCACTTCTACCTGGCCCTGTACTGGGCCCAGGAGCTGGCCAAGCAGAGCGACGACGCCGAGCTGGCGGAGGCGTTCTCGGCACTGGCCAAGACGCTCACCGAGCAGGAGCAGACCATCGTGGCCGAGCTGATCGCGGTCCAGGGCTCGGCGACCGACCTCGGTGGCTACTACCAGCCCGACCCCGCCAAGGCGGCGGCCGTGATGCGTCCGTCGGCGACCTTCAACGAGGCCGTCGCGACCCTCGGCTGACCCCGGGCCGGTGCGAGTCCCCGCGGGGGCCGCAGGCGCGTGAGTGAGAGGTCCCGCGGACCGTCCTGGCGACGGTCCGCGGGACCTTTCGCGTGGACGGCTCCGGGCGGGCCGGGGCGGCAGCCGGACGGGAGGAACCAGGCAGGCGGGGCCGGCAGTACCGACGGGCGGGACCGCCCGCGGCCGCTCAGGCGTCGAAGTCGTACTCCAGCACGTACGAGGCGGAGTCGAGCGTCATCTCGTTCACCTCGACGGCCCGGCCGTCCTCGGCGAAGGCCGTGCGCCAGATCAGCATCACGGGGGTGCCGGCGGAGAGGCGCAGCCGGTCCGCCTCGTCCTGCGAGGGCATCCGGGACCGGATCTCCTCGCGGAAGTGCACGGGCTTGTGGCCGAGTTCGGCGAGCCGGGCGTAGGTGCCACCGGGGCCGGTGTCCTCCTCGGTTATCGCCGAGCGGGCGACCAGGTCCACCGGGAGGTAGGAGCTGGACAGCAGGACCGGCTTGCCGTCGAGCACGAACCGGCGGCTGCGGACGCAGACCGGAAGCGCCGGGTCGACCCCGAGCACCTCGGCCACCCGGGCCGGCGCCACCGCCTCCAGCACGTTCACCTGGTCCACCACCAGGACGCGCTCCGCTATGTCGGCGGACCAGATCGAACGCCCCGAACCCCACTGCCCGGCGGACAGCCGCTTGATCCCCTGCCGCCGCAGCGGCTGGAAGACCCGGACGAAGACGCCCACCCCCTTGCGGGCCTCCGCGATCCCCTCGCTCTGCAGCACGCCCAGGGCCTGACGGGCCGTCATCCGAGCGACCTCGTAGGCGGCCATGAGGTCGTTCTCGCCGGGGAGGCGGTCACCGGGCGCGTACTCACCGGTCCTGATGGCCTCCTTGAGGGCATCGGCGATCTGCTGGTACTTGGGCTGCCGACGGTTGTCCGAGTTGGCCATGGGTTCGATTCCTCGCTTCCTCTCTAGACATCCTAGGGCGGCGTCGCCCGGCCTGCTATCGGTGCCGCACGACCCGAACCGGCCATATCTCTAGAGAGCTTATTGACTTCTCTAGAGATCATGGCTTCACTGGAAGCATCCCCACCGCCCGGCCCGAGGCCCCGCCTCGCCCGGCACCCGTCGGACCCGTGGAGCAACCGCCGCCCGATTGCCGTACGAAGGACCGCCATGTCCGATGCAGCAGACATCTCCTTCCTCCCCCGAGTCACCTGGGCGGTCCCGTCCGCCCCGCGGGAAGTCGCGGGCGTGCGGACCAGGGCCGTGGCCGAGGTCCGCGCCCTCGGCGTCCCGATCGAGGACACCACCGATCTCGAACTGGTCGTCACCGAGCTGGTGACGAACGCCATCCGGCACGGCGGGGGCTCCGAGGTCCACATCCACCTGCGGCTCCACGGGCCCGGCGTCCTCGCCGTGGAGGTCCACGACCGCTCCCCGCAGCACCCGGACGCCCCGCCCCCGGCCGGCGAGGACCAGGAGTCCGGCCGGGGCCTGCACATCGTCGACGCCCTCGCCCTGCGCTGGGGCTTCCTGGAGTTCCCGCACCACAAGGCCGCCTGGGCGCACCTCGCCGTACCGCCCCGCACGGCACCGCCGACCGGTGCGGCGGCCCGCCGGCCCGGCCGGCTGCCCCGCCCCGCCGCCGGCCCCGACCGGATCAGCGGCGCGGACCCGGGTGCGGGCGGGTTCGCCCGGTGCTTCGCCCGGGCCCGGGCGGCGCGGGCCGGAGCACGACTGCGGTGGCCCGGGCCCGCGGCAGCGGCCGCCTTCGCAGCCGACGGGTCCGGCCTCGCACCGCGTCCCCCGCGCCGGGGCCGGCACCCGGCCCGCGTGGCGGGGCACCGGCCGGGGGCGGAGCACGACCCGGCCCGGCCCGCGCCGTCGCGGTGGCGCGCCGGTCAGGCCCGCCCGGCGGGCGGGCCCAGCGGCTCGGCGCGGCCGACGATGATGCCCGCCCGGTCGATGCAGATCACGTCGACCGCGACCGGCGAGCCGACCAGCACCCCCAGCGCGGTGGCCCGGGCCGCCCGGGCCACCAGGTCGCCGAGCGGCACGCCGGCCGCCCGGCAGAGCTGGATCGCCTCCAGGGCGGTGTTGGCGTCGCCCACGGCGCGGACCAGCTCCGGCCCGGCGCCGCCCTCGCGGGCCAGGCCCGCCAAGTAGCCCTTGTCGACCTGGGAGCGGGCCGAATGCAGGTCCAGGTGCCCGGCGGCCAGCTTGGAGAGCTTGGCGAAACCGCCCGCGATGGTGAGCCGTGGCACCGGGTGGCGCTTCAGGTACTTCAGCACCGCGCCGGCGAAGTCGCCCATGTCCAGCAGCGCGTCCTCGGGCAGCCCGTGCACGGCGACGGCGACCTTCTCCGAGGTCGAGCCGGTGCAGCCGGCCACGTGCGTACGCCCCGCCGCCCTCGCCACGTCGACCCCGCGCCGGATGCTGTCGATCCACGCCGAGCAGGAGTAGGGCACCACGATGCCGGTGGTGCCGAGGATCGACAGGCCGCCCAGGATGCCGAGCCGGGGGTTCCAGGTGGAGCGGGCGATCTCCTCGCCGTGGTCGACCGAGAGTTCCACCACCACGTCGCCGCTGCCCCCGTGGGCGGCCGCCACCTCGGCGACGGCGTCCCGCATCATCTGCCGGGGCACCGGGTTGACGGCCGGCTCCCCCACCGGCAACGGCAACCCGGCCTTGGTGACCGTTCCCACCCCGGGCCCGGCCCGGAACACCACACCGCTGCCGGGCTCGCCCCGGCGGACGGTCGAGCGGATCAGCGCGCCGTGGGTGACGTCCGGGTCGTCCCCGGCGTCCTTCACCACCCCCGCCATCGCCCGGCCGTCGGCCAACTCCTCGACCGCCAGGGCGAAAGCCGGCTGCTGGCCCTTGGGGAGCGTGATCGTCACCGGGTCCGGGAAGCCGCCGGTGAGCAGCGCGGTGTACGCGGCCTTGGTGGCGGCGGTCGCGCAGGCCCCGGTCGTCCAGCCGTGCCGCAGTCCGCTGCTCCTCAGCTGGGCCGCCCGGCCCCCGAGCTCAGCCACGGGTGCCCCCGAGGCCTGTCCGGCCGGCTCCGGCCGGCGGCAGCCCGGCCACCGAGGCCGGCCCGCCTCGCACCCAGCCAGTGGACGCTCCCATCGACGCCACCCGTCCCTTCACCCGCCCTGTCGCCCGCACCACGGCCGGGGGTGGCCGCCACCGTCCATGTTCCCCTGTCGGCCGCGCATCGTCCCAGCTGGGTCCCGGTCGGCGGCCCGGCGCGGCGCCGGGACGGCGGCCGGGACGGTGGCCGGGCCAGCCGGGGCCGGGCCGGATCACCCGCCCCCGCGAACGAGCCGGACTGCGCCGGGTGCGTCCCTGCCGGCCGGCACCGCCGGCAGCCGGCAGCCGGCAGCCGGGAGCCACTGCCCGACGCCGCCGGGGCCGCTGTCGCTTCGCCACCCGGCACCGGGCCCCCTGGTGTCCGCGATCCTCGCGACGCTGTGCGGCCCACCACAACGCCCTCCGTCCAGCCACGCTGGCCGGATTCGCACCGGCAAGCGGGCTGATCCAACAAGGAGTTGATGACGCGTCAGAAAGTATCGGCCGTTACCGGCGTGACCCTCGTCCAGGCGGTGGTCCCGCGTCCTTCGGCAGCCGGCGAAGGGGGTGGGAGGCACTCCTCGGCCGTCGGGCGGAAATCCCGGCCGCCGTCCCCGAAGCCGCCGGCCCCCGGCCGGCCGGTTCGCGGGGCGCCGGTCCGGGGCATGGTTCACACCGCCGCAGCACAACGTTCGTACTCCGCCGCCACGCTGGGACGGGGGCGGACGTTCCGTCACCGCGAAGCACCCGGGAGTGACCATGAGCGTCGGACGTCAGCTGCATCTCGCCGTATCCCTGGACGGGTTCGGGGCCCACCCGGCCGCCTGGCGGCGGACCGCGCGCACACCGGAGTCCGCCTTCGGATCCGCCGCCCTGCACCTGGACGCGGTGCGGCGGGCCGAGGAGGGGCTGCTGGACTTCGTCACGCTGGACGACTCCCGGCCGATCCACGCCCACCGGGACGGCCGGGCGCTCGGCCGGCTGGAGGCGGCCCAGGTGCTGGCGGTGGCGGCCGCGGCGACGAGCCGGATCGGACTGGTGCCGACCGGCCTGACCGGCCGGCTCCCCGGCGAGGTGGCGGACCGGATCGCGACCCTGGACCACCTGAGCGCGGGCCGGGCCGGCTGGCGGCCCCGGGTGGACGTCACGCCGGAGCAGCTGAAGCTGGCACTGGAACCCGAGGGCGGTCCACTGTTCGTCGAACTCTTCGACGAGGCCGAGGAGTTCACCCGGGCGGT
Organism: Kitasatospora herbaricolor; assembly: GCF_030813695.1. NCBI lineage: Bacteria > Bacillati > Actinomycetota > Actinomycetes > Kitasatosporales > Streptomycetaceae > Kitasatospora > Kitasatospora herbaricolor. Next base: position 7,395,367 of record NZ_JAUSVA010000002.1, on the reverse strand, counting down.
GCTGGGCTACTGGGACAGCTGGGCGCCGGGCGCACTGCTGGGCGACCTGGCGGGCGGGCGGTTCGTCGACCAGGCGCTGATCCGCCCGGCGGACCTGGAAGGCGTCCATGTGCGGGCATCCGGCAGCGCCGGCGTCCCGCGCCCGCCGCAGGGCCGGCCGGTGACCGCGATCCTGGGGCACGCCACGATCCCCTACCGCCTGGTGGCCCGGCACGCCGAGGTCGGCTTCGTCACGCCGGCCGACACCGCCGGGCTGGTGGAGATCCGCGAGGAGGTGGAGGGGCTGCGCAAGGAGGCCGGCCGGGCCGAGACGCCCTTCCGGCTGTTCGCGGACCTGAACGTGGTGCTGGCGGGCAGCGAGGCGGCCGCCCAGGAGCGGCTGGCGGACCTGGACGCCCTCGACGGCGAGCCCTTCACCAGCGACGCCGCCGTGTTCGCGGGCACCCCGGCCGGGCTGGCGGACCGCCTGGAGGAGTGGTTCCGCGACGGCGGGGCGGACGGGTTCCGGCTGCGGCCGGCCCAGCTCGCCGAGGACCTCGACGCACTGGTGGACGGCCTGGTGCCGGAGCTCCGGCGGCGCGGCCTGTTCCGGACGGCGTACACGGCGACGACCCTGCGCGGCCACCTGGGTCTGCCCGAGGCCGGGCACGGGGACGGGCACGGGAACGGCGGCCGGTAGGCATCGCCGGCCCGCCCTCCGGGGGTGCGGCGGACCGCTCCGGCGGCCCGCCGCACCCCCGACGCCGTCCTGCCTGACATCGGCCCTGCTTGACATCGGCGCCGGGCGGAATGAACATTCATTCCGTGCCCAGAAAACCCGACATCGCCCAGCAGCTCCTGGACAGCGCGCTGTCCCTCTTCGCCGAGCGCACCTACGAGGGCACCCAGATGCCCGCCGTCGCCCAGCGGGCCGGGGTCGGCGTCGGCAGCATCTACCGGTACTTCCCCAGCAAGGAGGCGCTCGGCAACGCGGCCTTCCAGTACGCCAAGCGCGGCCTGCTCGACCAGCTGAACGACGCGCTGGTCGAGGGCGGTCCGGTGCACACCGTCCGCGAGGAGTTCGGCCGGTTCTGGCTCGGCTTCACCCGGTACGCGGGCAGCGCCCACGACGCGTTCGTCTTCCTGGAGCACCAGCAGCACGACACCTTCCTCGCCCCCGAGAGCCAGGCCCTGGCCGCCGAGGTCGACCGGGTCGCCTCCGACTTCATCGAGCGCGGCCAGCGCTCCGGCGAGATCCGCGACGGGGACCCGCAGCAACTGGTCGCCCTCGCCATCGGCGCGTTCACCGGGCTGGTCAAGCACCTGCGCCCCGGCGGCATCGGCAAACTCTCCCCCGCGTCCCTGAAGGTGGCGGAAGACGCCGTCTGGGACCTCCTGCACCGAAAGGCCGACTCGTGAGCACCCCCACCCGACCGCGGACCGTCCTGATCACCGGCTGCTCCACCGGCATGGGCCGCCGCACCGCGCTCGCCCTGCACCGGCAGGGCCACCACGTGTACGCCACCGCCCGGCACCCGGAGACGCTCGCCGACCTGGCGGCCGAGGGCCTGGCCACGCTCGCCCTGGACGTCACCGACGAGGACTCGATGGCGGCCGCCGTCGCACGGATCGAGGCCGAGCGCGGCACCGTGGACATCCTGGTCAACAACGCCGCGTACGGGCTGCACCTGCCGGTCGAGCTGGCCACCCCGGAGGAGGTGCGCCGGCAGTTCGACACCAACGTCTTCGGCCTGGTGCGGATGACCCAGCTGGTGCTGCCCGGGATGCGCCGCGCGGGGAGCGGACGGATCGTCAACATCTCGTCCATGGGCGGCCGTTTCTCCCCGCCCGGCGGCGCCTTCTACCACGCCAGCAAGCACGCGGTGGAGGCGATCAGCGACTCGCTGCGGCTGGAGGTGGCGCCGTTCGGGGTGAAGGTCGTGGTGGTCCAGCCCGGCCCCACCATCACCGGGTTCGCCGGCACCGCGGTGGAGACCATGCAGGGCGGTACGGCCCACGACGAGCAGGACCCGTACGGCCGGTTCCGGGCCGAACTCGCCGACATGTACGCCAACAGGACCTTCAACCGGCGCAACGGCGCGGTGCCGGCCGAGGCCGCGACCAAGGTGATCGTCCGGGCTGCCACCACGGCCCGACCGCGCCCCCGGTACGCCATCGGGGCGCTGGCCCGCGCCACCATGGGCGCCCGGCGGCTGCTGCCCGACGTCGCCTTCGACGCCGTGATGCGGCTCAACTTCCCCGCCACAGCCCGCTGAACGACGCCCGTCCGGGCACTCGGCGGCCCGGACGGACGCGGCCCGCTCGGGCCCCGGTGGTGACCGGGGCCCGAGCGGGCCGTCGTCGTGCTCAGTCCTCGGGGTAGCGGCGCGGGGTCCAGACGACCTCGGTGCCGTTGTCGCGTTCGACGATCCGGGTCTGCGAGGAGCCGATCAGCAGCAGGGTCCGCATGTCGACCTCGGCCGGATCCAGGTCGGCCAGCCGGACGGTCCGCACCCGCTCGGTGGGTCCGCCGACGTCCCGGGCCATCACCACGGGGGTTTCCGGGGCGCGGTGTTCGAGCAGCAGGTCGCGGGCCAGGCCGACCTGCGTGGTGCGGCTCTTCGAACCGGGGTTGTAGAGCGCCAGCACCAGATCGGCCTCGGCGGCCGCGCGAAGGCGGCGGGCGATCGCCGTCCAGGGCTTGAGCCGGTCGGAGAGCGAGACCACCGCGTAGTCGTGGCCGAGCGGCGCGCCGACCCGGGAGGCGGCGGCGTGCGCGGCGGTCATGCCGGGCAGCACGCGGACGGGCACCGAGCGGTACGGGTCGGCGCCGGCGGCCTCCAGGACGGCGGTGGCCATCGCGAAGACGCCGGGGTCGCCGGAGGAGACCACGGCCACCCGGTGGCCGCGCCGGGCGAGGTCCAGGGCGAACTCGGCCCGCTCGGCCTCCACCTTGTTGTCCGAGCCGTGCCGCTGCTGGCCGGCCCGGACCGGCACCCGGTCCAGGTAGGTGGTGTAGCCGACCAGGTCGGTGGCGCCGGCGAGGGCGCCGCGGGCCTCCGGGGTGAGCCAGAGCGGTCCGGCTGGGCCGGTGCCGACCACCACCACCTCCCCCTCGCCGGGCACGGGCGCGGGGACGGGCCGGTCGATCCGGCTCGGCAGCACGGCCACCGAGAAGTACGGGACGGTGTCCGGGTCGACCTCGGCCAGCGGGGCCGTCCGCTCGGCGGCCATGGTGGCGCGCTCGACGTACTGGGCGTCCTCCAGCCGGCCGGCCCGCTCCAGCGCGCGGCGCACGGTGGGGAAGGTCCGGCCGAGCTTCATGATCACGGCCGAGTCGGTGGAGGCCAGCCGGGCCGCCAGTTCCTCCTCCGGCAGGGTGCCGGGCAGGATGGTCAGCACCTCCTCGGCCTCCACCAGCGGGCGGCCGAGCCGGGCGGCGGCGGCGCTGACCGAGGTCACGCCGGGCACCACCTCGGTCGGGTAGCGGTGCGCGAGCCGCTTGTGCATGTGCTGGTAGGAGCCGTAGAAGAGCGGGTCGCCCTCGGCGAGCACCACCACGTCGCGGCCGGCGTCCAGGTGGGCGGCCAGCCGGGCGGCGGCCTCCTCGTAGAACTCGTCGATGGCGCCGCGGTAGCCGCCGGGGTGGTCGGTGGTCTCGACGGTCAGCGGGTAGACCAGCTTCTCCTCGACCTGTCCCTCGGTCAGGTAGCGCTCGGCGATGGAGCGGGCGATCGAGCGGCCGTGCCGGGCGCTGTGGTACGCCACCACGTCGGCCTTGCCGATGAGTTCGGCGGCGCGCACGGTGACCAGCGAGGGGTCGCCGGGGCCAAGGCCGACGCCGTAGAGCCGCCCGGTTCCTCCTATGATTGCCTGACTGTCCGTCACTCTTCTTCACTCGCAATCGCGTTGATGGCCGCGGCGGCCATCGCACTGCCGCCGCGCCGGCCGCGGACCACCAGGTGCTCCAGCCGGGACGGGTGCTCGGCCAGGGCCTGCTTGGACTCGGCGGCGCCGATGAAGCCGACCGGGACGCCGATCACGGCGGCCGGGCGCGGCGCGCCCGCCTCGATCAGCTCCAGCAACCGGAACAGCGAGGTCGGCGCGTTGCCGACGGCGACCACCGCGCCCTCCAGCCGGGGCAGCCACAGCTCCATGGCGGCGGCGCTGCGGGTGTTGCCCATCTTCTTCGCCAGCTCGGGCACCGAGGGGTCGGACAGGGTGCAGATCACCTCGTTGTCGGCCGGCAGCCGCTTGCGGGTCACCCCGCTGGCGACCATCGACACGTCGCAGAGGATGGGCGCGCCGGCGCGCAGCGCCCTGCGGGCGTCCGCCACCACGCCCGGGGACCACAGCAGGTCCTCGACCAGGTCGGTCATGCCGCATGCGTGGATCATGCGCACCACGACCTGCGAGACGTCGGCGGGCAGGCCCGCCAGGTCGGCCTCGGCCCGGATGGTGGCAAAGGACTCGCGGTAGATCGCCGCCCCGTCCTTCTCGTACTCGATCACTTGGTCCTCCGGGCCCGGGCCACTGCGTCGGCCGTCTGTTGCGTTGTCGTTGCTTGGTCGGTGGACGTGCCGTCCGGGCGGCGGACGGCCACCCGGTATCCGTCCGGTGTGGCGAGCACGTCCACCCACTCGCCCGCCGGATGCCCGCAGCGCCGTTCGCAGCCCGACCAGTGCACGGGCAGCAGGCGGCCGCCGGCGCGGCCGGCGGCGGCCAGTGCGCGGGCCGCGTCGCCGCGGACGTCCGCCAGGGACTTGGCGCAGCCGGGGGTCCCGGTGCAGGCCATGGCGCGTTCCCACGGGGAGTGCGGGTCGAGCCCGAGGCCGGCGGCGGCCAGCCGGCCGGCCCAGCCCGCCGAGCGGGCCGGGTCGAGGCCGGGGAGCACCACACCGCGCCACGGGGTCACCCGCAGTTCGCCGGCGCCGTCGGCGGCGGCCGCGGCGAGCAGCCGCCACTGCGCGACGGCGGCGCGTCCGAACGGCAGTCCGACCGAGAGGCCGTGCCGTCCGTCCGGGCCGGTCACCGGGCCGGCCTGCGGCGGCGCGCCGGGCAGGGCGGGCAGCGGGACGACGGGGTGTCCGGGCGGGGTCAGCCGGGTGCCGTCGGGGTCGGCCTCGCGGATCCGCCAGGCCTTGGTGCCGCTCTCGCCCAGCAGGGCGAGGAAGTCCCCGGCGGCACGCATCGCCGCGGCGACGGCCTGTCCGGCCGGGACCAGCACCCCGGTGGTGGCACGGCCCAGGCGCAGGAGTGCCGGCCCGTCGGGGCTTGCGATCAATGTCACATCGGCGTCGAGCGCGGCGACGTCGCCCCGGCCGTCGTCGAGGGCGAACAGGAAGCGGCCGGACAGCGCGGTGGTCCAGTCGGCGGCGCACAGGGCGGCGTCCAGCTCGCGGGCCCAAGTGGTCACGTCCGCATGCCCGTTGCCGTCGACGCCGGCCAGCGGCGAGGCGACGATGTTGCGGACCCGCTCGTGCCGGTCCGAGGGCAGCAGGCCGGCGGCCCGCAGCCGGGCGCCGAGGTCCTGCCCGCAGTCCTCGGGGAGGCCGCGCAACTGGACGTTCCCGCGCGAGGTGGTCTCCAGGTGGGCGTCCCCGAGCTGCTCGGCTGCGTCGGCCAGCGCGATTGCCTGACGTGACGTCAGCAGCCCGCCGGGCAGCCGGACTCGGGCGAGCGAGCCGTCGTCGGCGGTGTGTAGGCGAAGGGCCCCCGGACACGCGTCCCCGCGCGCCCGGTCGGGCACGCCGGGGCCCGGTCCTGCGGGGTCGGGTGAGGGTGACATGGCGGCGAGCATACCCAGGATCCGGCCGGGGACTCTGTCCCGTGGATCACCCCCAGCACCTACTATGCTCCCGGGCGGATCCTTCGGGGTCCGCTCACGCCAGAGACGGCGCAAAGGGGAGGAAACCGGTGCGAACCCGGTGCGGTCCCGCCACTGTGACCACGGTTCACCGACCGTGGGAGCCAGGAACTCCTGCCGTCCCGATCCCCCCGGCCCGACGGCCGGGGATCCCCCACGGGGCGCGGACCCCGAGGAAGGCTCGACCTATGCGCTGCCGCATGCCTGCGCCCGGGCTCCCGCCCGCGCCGGGCGCCGTGCCCCTGCCCGGGTCCGGACCCGCGCCGACACCCGTGCTCGTAGCCCTGCCCGCCATCGAGGCCGGGAGGGCCTTCGCATGATCCTGCTTCTGTCGACCTCCGACACCGACCTGCTGAGCGCCCGTGCCTGCGAGGGCCCGGTCGGCTACCGCCTCGGCAACCCCGCCCGGCTCACCGCCGCCGACCTCCCCGCGCTGGTGGAGGGCACCGACCTGGTGGTGGTCCGCCTGCTCGGCGGGCGCCGCGCCTGGCAGGAGGGCCTGGAAGCGCTGCTGGCCGGCCCCCGCCCGGTGATCGTGCTGACCGGCGAGCAGGCCCCGGACGCCCAGCTGATGGAGCTGTCCACCGTGCCCGCCGGCATCGCCGCCGAGGCGCACGCCTACCTCGCGCACGGCGGCCCGGCGAACCTCGCCGAGCTCGGCGCCTTCCTCTCCGACACCGTCCTGCTCACCGGCCACGGCTTCGCCGCGCCCGCCTCCGCGCCCGAGTGGGGCCCGCTGGAGCGCACCGCGTCGGCGGAGAACGCCGACGGCCCGGTGATCGCGGTGCTCTACTACCGCGCCCACCACATGAGCGGCAACACCGCCTTCGTCGAGACGCTCTGCCGGGCGATCGAGGACAAGGGCGCCCGCCCGCGCCCGCTGTACTGCTCCTCGCTGCGCGGCGCCGAGCCCGAGCTGCTGGCCGAGCTGGGGCAGGCGGACGCGATCATCACCACCGTGCTCGCGGCCGGCGGCACCCGCCCCGCCGACGCCTCGGCCGGCGGCGACGAGGAGGCCTGGGACGCGGGCGCGCTGGCCGCGCTGGACCGCCCGATCCTCCAGGCGCTCTGCCTGACCTGGTCCCGCGCCGCCTGGGAGGCCAGCGACGACGGCCTCTCCCCGCTGGACACCGCCACCCAGGTCGCCGTCCCCGAGTTCGACGGCCGCCTGATCACCGTCCCGTTCTCCTTCAAGGAGCTGGACGAGGACGGCCTGACCGTCTACGCCGCCGACCCCGAGCGGGCCGCCCGGGTGGCCGGCATCGCGGTGCGGCACGCCCGGCTGCGGCACATCCCGGCCGCCGAACGGCGGCTCGCGCTGGTGCTCTCCGCGTACCCGACCAAGCACGCCCGGGTCGGCAACGCGGTCGGCCTGGACACCCCGGCGAGCGCGGTGCGCCTGCTGACCCGGCTGCGCGAGGAGGGCATGGACCTCGGGCCGCTGGACGGGCCGGACGCGCTGCCGGGCCTCGCCCCCCGGTCCGAGGGCCCGGAGGCGAGTGCGCAGGCACTGAACGACACCCACGAGGGCGACGCGCTGATCCACGCCCTGATCGCGGCCGGCGGCTACGACCAGGACTGGCTGACGGAGGACCAGCTCGCCCGCAACCCGGTGCGGATCCCCGCCGCGGACTACCGTCGCTGGTACGCCGAGCTGCCGGAAGGCCTGCGCGAGGAGGTCGAGCGGCACTGGGGCCCGGCCCCCGGCGAGCTGTACGTGGACCGCAGCGTCAACCCGGACGGCGACATCGTGCTGGCGGCGTTGCGGGCCGGCAACCTGCTGGTGCTGATCCAGCCGCCGCGCGGCTTCGGCGAGAACCCGGTCGCGATCTACCACGACCCCGACCTGCCGCCCTCGCACCACTACCTGGCCGCCTACCGCTGGATCGCGGCCGCCCAGGAGGACGGCGGCTTCGGCGCCGACGCGGTCGTCCACCTCGGCAAGCACGGCAACCTGGAGTGGCTGCCCGGCAAGACCGCCGCGCTGTCCGCGGAGTGCGGCCCGGACGCCGCGCTCGGCGACCTGCCGCTGGTCTACCCCTTCCTGGTGAACGACCCGGGCGAGGGCACCCAGGCCAAGCGCCGCGCGCACGCCACCCTGGTCGACCACCTGGTGCCGCCGATGGCCCGCGCCGAGAGCTACGGCGACATCGCCCGGCTGGAGCAGCTGCTCGACGAGCACGCCAACATCGCCGCGATGGACCCGGCCAAGCTGCCGGCCGTCCGCGCCCAGATCTGGACGCTGATCCAGGCCGCCCGCCTCGACCACGACCTCGGGCTGGACGAGCGGCCCGAGGACGACGGCTTCGACGACTTCCTGCTGCACGTCGACGGCTGGCTCTGCGAGGTGAAGGACGCCCAGATCCGGGACGGCCTGCACGTGCTGGGCCAGGCCCCGGCCGGCGTCGACCGGGTCAACATCGTGCTGGCCATCCTGCGGGCCCGGCAGATCTGGGGCGGCGTCGCCGCGCTGCCCGGCCTGCGCGAGGCTCTCGGCCTGGACGAGGCGGCGCTGAAGCTGGGCGCCACCGACGCGGCCGAGGCGAAGGCCCGCGAGCTGGTGGAGGCGATGGAGGCCGAGGACTGGGCGCCGGAGGCGGTCGAGAAGGTCGCCGCCGGGCTGCCGCCGGCCGTCGCCGAGGTGCTGGACTTCGGCGCCCGCCAGCTCGTCCCGCGGCTCGCCGCGACCACCGACGAGCTGGACGCGGTGCTGCACGCGCTGCGCGGCGGCTTCGTCAAGGCCGGCCCGTCCGGCTCCCCGCTGCGCGGGCTGGTCAACGTGCTGCCGACCGGCCGCAACTTCTACTCCGTGGACCCGAAGGCGGTGCCCAGCCGGCTCGCCTGGGAGACCGGCCAGGCGCTGGCCGCCTCGCTGGTCGAGCGCTACCAGGCCGACAACGACGGCGCGTTCCCGGTCTCGGTCGGCCTCTCGCTCTGGGGCACCAGCGCGATGCGCACCGCCGGCGACGACATCGCCGAGGCCTTCGCCCTGCTCGGCGTGCGCCCGGTCTGGGACGACGCCTCGCGCCGGGTCACCGGCCTGGAGGCGATCGACCTGGCCGAACTCGGCCGGCCGCGGATCGACGTGACGCTGCGCATCTCGGGCTTCTTCCGGGACGCCTTCCCGCACGTGGTCAACCTGCTGGACGACGCGGTGCGCCTGGCCGCCCGCCAGGAGGAGGCGGACGAGCAGAACTACGTCCGGGCGCACGTGCAGGCCGACCTCGCGGTGCACGGCGACGAGCGCAAGGCCACCGTCCGGGTGTTCGGCTCCCGTCCGGGCACCTACGGCGCCGGTCTGCTCCAGCTGATCGACAGCCGGGACTGGCGCACCGACGCCGACCTGGCCGAGGTCTACACGGTCTGGGGCGGCTACGCCTACGGCCGCGACCTCGGGGGCCGGCCGGCCCGCGAGGAGATGGAGACGGCGTACAAGCGGATCACCGTGGCGGCGAAGAACACCGACACCCGTGAGCACGACATCGCCGACTCGGACGACTACTTCCAGTACCACGGCGGCATGGTGGCCACCGTCCGGGCGCTCACCGGCAAGGCCCCGACGGCGTACATCGGCGACTCGACCCGCCCGGAGACCGTCCGCACCCGCACCCTCACCGAGGAGGCGGCCCGGGTCTTCCGCGCCCGGGTGGTCAACCCGCGCTGGATCGAGGCGATGCGCCGGCACGGCTACAAGGGCGCCTTCGAGATGGCGGCGACCGTGGACTACCTGTTCGGCTACGACGCCACCACCGGCGTGGTCGCCGACTGGATGTACGAGAAGCTGACCCAGGAGTACGTGCTCGACCCGACCAACCGGGAGTTCCTGGCCGGCGCCAACCCGTGGGCGCTGCACGGGATCAGCGAGCGGCTGCTGGAGGCGGCGAGCCGCGGGCTGTGGGCCGAGCCCGACCCGGAGCTGATCGAGCAGTTGCAGGCGGCCTTCCTGGAGACCGAGGGCGACCTGGAGGGCGAGGGCTGAGCCCTGCCTGACCGCACCGGCCCTGACCGGCCGCACCCGGCTGCCCCGACCTTCACGGTCGGGGCAGCCTTTTTCACGCCCTCACACCCTCGCGCCCTCACACCCTCGCGCAGGCCGCCGCGCCCCTCCAATGTCAAAGAATCTGGACATGCTGTCTGTTTTTCTTTACATTGCTGCCATGCCACTCGAAGAGAAACGCGTATGGATCATGGGCGTGGTCACCGTCGTGACCTACGCCGGGTACCTCGCCGCCGTACTCGGCGGGGCCGGCGGCGCCCCGGTCGACCGGCTGCCGTACGCGGCCGCCCTGCTGTGGAGCGTCCTCGCCGCGGTGACGGCGACGATCGTGCTCACCATCGCGGCCGCGCTCACCACCCGCGAGGACTGCGGCCGCAAGGACCAGCGGGACCGCGAGATCCACCGCTTCGGCGAGCGGATCGGGCAGGCCTTCGTGGTACTCGGCGGGGTGAGCGCCCTCGGGATGGCGCTGGCCCGGCTCGACCCGTTCTGGATCGCCAACGCGACCTACCTGGCGTTCGTCCTGTCCGCCGTGCTCGGGTCCGCCGCCAAGATCGTCGCCTACCGCCGGGGGCTCCCGGCGTGGTGAAGCCGACCAGGGTCACCAATGTGATCCGCGCCCTGCGGTTCACCCACGGCGAGATGACCCAGGCGGAGCTGGCGGCCCGGATCGGCGTCACCCGGCAGACCGTGATCGCCATCGAGCAGGGCCGCTACTCCCCCTCGCTGGAGATGGCCTTCCAGATCGCCCGGGCCTTCGCCGTCCCGCTCGACGAGGTCTTCCAGTACCCGGACAACCAGCCGGCCGGCGGGCCGGACAGTGAAGGAGACCGACCGTGAAGGCCGTCGTCCAGGACAGGTACGGCCCGCCCGAGGTACTGGAACTGCGGGAGGTGGAACGGCCGGTGCCCGGCCCCGGCGAAGTGCTGGTGCGGGTCCGCGCGGCCGGTCTCGACCCCGGCGTCGGGCACCTCACCACCGGGCTGCCCTACCTGGTGCGGCTCGGCGTCGGGCTCCGGGCGCCCCGGGTACGGACCCGGGGCATGGACGTCTGCGGGCAGGTGACGGCGGTCGGCCCCGCGGTGACGGACGTGCGGGTCGGCGACGAGGTGTTCGGCACCTGCGCGGGCTCCTTCGCCGAGTACGCCGTGGTCCGGCAGGACCGGTGCGCACCGAAGCCGGCGAACCTGACCTTCGAACAGGCGGCCGTCGTCCCGGTGTCCGCGGTCACGGCCCTGCGGGCGCTGCGCGACGCCGGGCGGGTGCGGCCCGGGCAGCACGTCCTGGTGATCGGCGCGGCCGGCGGGGTGGGATCGTTCGCGACCCAACTGGCCAAGGCCTTCGGCGCGGAGGTCACCGGCGTCTGCGGCCCCGCGAAGGCGGAGCTGGTCCGCTCCCTCGGCGCCGACCACGTCAGCGACTACACCCGCGAGGACTTCGCCGACGGGCCGCGGCGCTACGACCTGATCGTCGACACCGCGGGCAACCGCCCGCTGTCCCGGCTGCGGCGCGCGCTGACCCCGCGGGGGACGCTGGTGATCGTCGGCGGGGAGCACGACGGCCGGTGGCTGGGCGGCACCGACCGGGCGCTCCGGGCGCTGCTGCTGTCGCCCTTCGTCCGGCAGCGCCTGCGCGGCCTGCTCGCCGTACCGGGCCGGGCCGACCTGGGCGTGCTGGCCGGGCTGATCGAGGCGGGCCGGGTCACCCCGCTGCTCGACCGGAGCTTCCGGCTGGACGAAGTCCCCCGGGCCGTCCGGTACCTCGCCGGGGGTCACGCCCGCGGCAAGGTGGCGATCACCCTGACCGACCCGGCGGCGGCCGATCCGGCGGCGGCTGATCCGGCGGAGACCGACGCTGCGCAGGGCCCGGCGGCCTGAGCGCGCAGCCGGGCCCGTCCTGCGGCCGCCGGGGCATGCCCCGGCGGGAACGCGGGCAGGCGGGCCGGGTGGAACTCTTCGACCGTCACCGGCCGCGTGGCCTGGTGACATTACGCACCGAAACGGACAATCGGAGGATGTCACTCCGAGCCGCCCTGACCCAGCCCGCTCGCTACGCCTCACTGGTCGCGGGAGCCGTCCCGGTGCTGTGCTTCCCGGCCGCCGGGCTGGGCAGCCTGGCCTGGGTCTGCCTGGTACCGGGCCTGCTGCTGATGCAGCGGTCCCCGTCCGCCCGGGAGGCGGCCGTCCGCGGCTGGTGGTTCGGTGCCGGGTTCATCCTCACCGCGATGTACTGGCTGATCCCCTCGATCGGCCCGGGGCTGCTGCCGCTCGCGCTGCTCTTCGGCGCCCTGCAGGGCGCGGTCGGCCTGGCGGTGTGGCGGCTGCTGCGCCCGCCGGTGACCGCCCGGCGGGCACTGGCGGCACTGGTGGTCGTCCCCGCTGTCTGGGTGACCACCGAGTTCGCGCGCTCCTGGCACGCGCTGGGCGGCCCCTGGGCATTGCTCGGCGCGACCCAGTGGCAGCATCCGGCGGTGCTCGCGCTGGCCTCGGTCGGCGGGGTCTGGCTGGTCAGCGCGGCGGTGGTGGCCGCCAACACGGCGGTCACGGTACTGCTGTGCGCCCGGCGGCGACCGGTCCGCGCCCTGGCGGCCGGCGCCGCCGCCGCCGTCCTGCTGGCCGGCCCGCTGCTGTTCGCGCTGCGGACGGCGCCCGCGCCGGCGGGGTCCGCGACCGTCGCGCTGGTGCAGCCAGGGGTGGTCGAGGACGCCGGGCAGCGGCTGGACGCCGGTGTCCGGGCGACCGCCGCACTGGCCGGGCAGCCGCTGGACCTGGTGGTCTGGGGCGAGAGCAGCAGCACCGCCGACCTGGACCGGGACACCGCCACGCTGGCCGTCCTGCGCGGGCTGTCGGCCGCCACCGGCGCTCAGCTGCTGGCCGGCGAGGACGCCCGCAAGGCCGACGGGCGGATCTCCAAGGACACCGTGCTGATCGACCCGGACGGCATCGTCGACCGTTACCGGAAGATCCGCCTGGTGCCGTTCGGCGAGTACATCCCGCTGCGGCCCGCGCTCGGCTGGATCGCCGGCGTGAGCAGGGCGGCCGGCGAGAACCGCGCCCCCGGCACCGCCTTCCACGTCCTGCCCGCCACCGACCGGGCGGGCGCGCCGCTGCCGGTGGGCGCGCTGATCTGCTTCGAGTCGGCCTTCCCGGACATGTCCAGGGCCGCCGCGAACCAGGGCGCCCGGGTGCTGGTCTACCAGTCCTCGACCTCCACCTTCCAGCACACCTGGGCACCGGAGCAGCACGTCTCGCTGGGCGCGCTGCGGGCCGCCGAGACCGGGCGCCCGGTCGTCCAGGCCTCGCTCACCGGGGTCTCGGCGGCGTTCGACGCCCAGGGCCGGGAGCTGGCCCGGCTCGGCACCGACCGCACCGGCGCGCTGACGGTGCGGCTGGCGACGGCCGCCCCGACCGAGCGGACGGTGTACGACCGGATCGGTGACGTGGTGCCGCTGACGGCGGTGGCCGTGACGGCCGTGGCGGGCGCCCTCGCGCTGCGGCCGCGGCGGCGGCCGGCGGCGGGGCCCGGCCCGGCCGCGCCGGTGCCGGGCGCGGATCAGCCCTCGGTGCCGGCCCGGTAGACGCCGAAGGCGGCCCCCTGCGGGTCCTTGAGGACGGCGATCCGCGGGCCGGCCGGCACCGTGGTGGGCGGCATCAGGACCTCCCCGCCGAGGGTGGCGGCGCGGGCCGCGGTGCCGTCGACGTCCCCGACGGCGAAGTACGGCAGCCAGTGCGGCGGGAGGTCGGACGGGAACTGCTCGCCCATCGCGAGCATCCCGCCGAAGTCGGCGCCGGCCAGGCCCCACTGGGTGTAGGACTCGACCGCGTTCACCGTCCAGCCGAAGACCGCGGGGTAGAAGGCCTCGGCGCCCTCGGTGTCGCGGGTGAGCAGTTCGACCCAGCCGAGCGCGCCCGGGTCGTTGAAGACGCCGGCGCCGGCGAAGGTACGGGCCTGCCAGAGCGAGAAGGCCGCGCCGGACGGGTCGGCGACCACCGCGAAGCGCCCGATGTCGAGCACCTCCATGGGCTCCATCAGCACCTGTCCGCCGGCCGCGGTGACCCGGGCGACGGTGGCGTCGGCGTCCTGGACGGCGAACGAGACCGTCCACGCGGTGCGCTGCGCGGGCCCGTAGAGCGGGCTGAGGCCGGCGGCCGCGGCGTCCCCGAGGTGCATCACGGTGTAGCCGCCGGCCTCCGGACGCGGGTCGGTCTCGGCGCGCCAGCCGAAGAGCTCGCCGTAGAAGGCCTTGGCGGCCGCCGGGTCCGCGGTGGTGATCTCGGCCCAGCTGGGTGCTCCGACGGTGACTTCGGTCTGCTTCATCTGTCCGCGTTCCTCTCGGGCGGTCCGGCTCGGGCTGGCGGTCCCCGGCCGTCGGGGAGGCGCCCTTCCACAGAATGCGGTGCCGCGGGCCGGGCGGCGCGGGGCTGCTGGGCCGAACGTGGCGGCCGGGCCGAAAGGGAGTTGTTCAAATTGGAACTAAGGGGTACGGTCGATCCTCGTCCACCGGTTCGAATCCGACCTCCCGTCGCCCGGACCGCCCACCGCAGCATCGGAGGCCCGGCATGCCGCAGCACGGCACCGCCACCGTGCGCTCTCGCGTGCGCATCCCGCTGACCTTCCCCGACGGCTACCGCGCCGACGCCGAGGTCCTCACCTTCCACGGTCTCGACGACGGCGCGGAGCACCTGGCGCTCGCCCTCGGCGAGGTCAGCGGCACCCCGCTGGTGCGGCTGCACTCGGAGTGCCTCACCGGCGACGTGTTCGGCTCCGACCGCTGCGACTGCGGCCCGCAGCTGCGCGAGTCCGTCGAGCGGATCAGCGAGGCCGGCGGGTACCTGCTCTACCTGCGCCAGGAGGGCCGCGGCATCGGCCTCTACAACAAGCTGGACGCCTACGCCCTGCAGGACGCCGGCCTGGACACCTACGACGCCAACACCGCCCTCGGCCTGCCCGAGGACGGCCGGGACTACACGGCCGCCGCGCAGATGCTGGCCGCGCTCGGCGCCCCGGCGATCGACCTGCTCAGCAACAACCCCGACAAGGCGGCCCAGCTGTCCGCCCTGGGCGTCGAGGTGGGACGGCGGGTGCCGACCGGCGTGCACCTGTCCGAGAGCAACGTCCACTACCTCCGGGCCAAGGTCGAGCGCACCGGCCACTCGATCGCCCTGCCGAGCCTGGTCGGCTGACCCGGCCGGCCCCCGCCGCCCTGGATGCCGGGCGCGGCGGGGCGGTGCACCCTGGAACGGGGGCTTCCGTCGAGGGAGGACACCGATGCCGGCGACCCACCGCACCGCGCCCGGCGCGGGCCCGCACCGTCCCGGGCGGCCGTCGTGACCGGCCCGGCCGTACCGGTCACCGTGATCGGGGCCGGGCCGTACGGCCTCTCCACCGCCGCCCACCTGCGCGCCCAGCGGGTTCCCGCCCGGGTGCTGGGCGAGCCGATGGACGGCTGGCGGGACGCGATGCCGGCCGGGATGTACCTGAAGTCCACCCCGCGTGCCTCGAACATCTCGGACCCGTACGCCACCCACCGCCTGTGCGACTTCCGGGCCGGGCAGGGGCTGCCCCCGATCGGCGACCTGTACCCGATCCCGATCGACGAGTTCATCCGCTACGGCGACTGGTTCCAGCGGGAGTGCGTGCCCGAGGTCGAGCGTGCCGTGGTGACCCGCGTCGAGTACCGGCGTGACGGGTTCCAGGTCTCCCTGCGGGGCGGCGAGACCTACCCCAGCCGCGCGGTGGTGATGGCCACCGGCCTGCGCCCGTACGCCCGGGTGCCCGCCGAGCTGGCTCCGCTGCTCGGCCTCGGCCTGGCCTCGCACACCTCCGACCACGCGGACCTGGCCGCCTTCGCCGGGCGGCGGGTCGCGGTGATCGGCGCCGGGCAGTCCGCACTGGAGAGCGCCGCGCTGCTGCACGAGGCGGGCGCGACGGCGACGGTGGTCGCCCGGTCGGGGCGGGTGCTGTTCGGTGACGCGCCGGAGAGCGACCTCAGCGCCGACCGCCCGCTGCCGCTCCGGCTGACCAAGCCCGGCTCCAACCTCGGCCCCGGCTGGTCGCACGTGGCCTTCAGCCGCGCCCCGCAAGGCTTCCCGTACCTGCCGGACGCCACCCGGGCGCACCTGGTGCGCACGGTGCTCGGCCCGTCCGGGGCCTGGTGGCTGCGGGACCGCGTCGAGGGGTGCCTGCCGCTGCTGACCGGGTACGCGATCCGCTCGGTCGAGCGGAGCGACGGGCAACTGCGCCTCGGGCTCCGCGGGCCGCACGGACGGAGCGAGACCCTGGAGGCCGACCACGTGCTGGCGGCCACCGGGTACGGGGTCGACATCGACCGGCTCGACCTGCTGGACGAGGGGCTGCGCCGGGCGGTCCGCCGGGGGAACGGCGGCGCACCGCGGCTCTCGGGCACCTTCGAGTCCTCCGTCCCGGGGCTTTACTTCACCGGGCTCTCGGCGGCGGACACCTTCGGGCCGGTGCTGCGCTTCGTCTGCGGCACCGCCTTCGCCGCCGGCCGGATCAGCCGGGGGATCGCCGCCGCGCAGGGACACTGACCCCGGCGGTCCCCGGCGGTCCGGATGCGCGAGCCGGGCCCCGCCTGTGCGGTGCGGGCCCCCGGCGGACGTCCGGCTCAGCTCCGGCGGACGCTGCCGGCCAGCACCCGCACCACCGAGCAGCCGAACCGGGCGGCCTCCGCGACCGTGGGCGCGAGGTCGTCCCGGCAGAGCCAGGCCCGCTCGGTGCTCCGGCGGGGCCAGACGTCCCGCGGCGGCCGGCGCTCGCCCCAGGACGTGGCCAGCACGGACAGCAGGTCGATCTGCCCCACCCCGAAGCTGCGCGAGAGCTGGGCGCCCGGGGGCACCGGGCGCCCGGTGAGCGAGAGGTGCAGGGCCCGCACCACGTCCACCCCGTCCACCGTCTCGAAGAGGCGGAACTGGGCGCCGGTCCGGGGGTTGAAGTCGACCAGCTTGTAGCGGCCGTCGCGGAGGTCCAGCCGCCAGTCCAGGTCGGCGACGCCGCGGTAGCCGATCCGCCGGCAGAGCCGGGCTGCGAGCTCGGCCAGCTCCGGATTGGGGCAGGCCCGGGCCCGCGCGGTGACGCCCCGCCCGGGCGGCCAGGAGCGCAGCTTCAGGCCGGTGAACAGCACCAGCGGCTCGCCGTCCGGCCCGCAGCACAGATGGGTGATCCAGTCCTCCGCCTGCTCCGCCGGCAGGTACTCCTGCGCCAGGACGGAGGCCCGGCCGTCGGCGGGCGCGGCCCGGGCCCAGGCGGCGAGCAGTTCCCGCTCGCTCCTGATCACCGTGGTGTGGCCGACCACCGGGTGGCGCAGCCGGGTGAACGGCTCCAGGTTCTTCAGCACCAGCGGGTACCCCAGGCGGCGGCCCGCCTCGACCAGGCCGGCCCGGTCCGTCGGTGCGCAGGCGTGCGGCGTGGGCACACCGGCGTCCTGGCAGATCGCGTGCAGGTCCACCTTGTTGGCGAGCCGGCGGGGCAGCTCGGCGGGTACCGGCGGCAGCAGGAAGTACGGGGCCAGCTCCTCGCGGTGCTCGGCGAGCAGCACGGCGGACTCGTCGTCGGTGGCCACCACCACGCTGGGCCGGCCGATCGCCCGGCCGGCCGCCACGATGGCCGCGAGCAACTGCTCGGGGGGCTCCCGCCCGGTGCTGGGCCGGACGAAGGCGCCGGTCAGGTAGCGGGACACCGCCGTCGGGGTGAACCGGTCCTCGACCATGGCGTAGACCGGGACGCCGAGCCGGCCGAAGGAGCGCACCGCGCCGAGATGGCTCGGGGTCTGCGGGTAGCGCCCGACCTTGACGGCGAGCACCGGGACCTCCAGGTCCAGGGCCGGTCCGCTGCGTCCCATACCGGCGTGGCCTCCTCCGTGCGGTCAGTGCTGCCAGACCCCGACCCACTGGACGTGGAGCTGGGCGGTGTCGACGGTGGGCGGCGGTGACTGCAGGTAGCCCACCGCGAGGTTGATCACCAGCTCCATCGCGACGTTCGGGACCTGCGACGGGTCGGTCACCTTGAACCTTTCTACCCCGTCGACGTACCAGGTGACGGAGTCGCGTTCCCAGTCCAGTGCGTAGACGTGGTAGCCCGAGGCGAAGTCGGCGGGGCCGAACCGGCGCCCGACGTGCGCGTCGTTGCCGTCGGGGGTGCGCCAGTGCAGGTTCATGTCCACGTACTGGTTGGTGTTGGGGAACTCGGCGACGTCCAGTTCCGGCGGGGTGCCGCGGGTGGCGGCGGGGATCAGCCAGAAGGCCGGGAAGAAGCCGGCCGGCTCCGCCGGGGCGTTGATCGCGGCCGCGAAGTAGCCGTAGGTGAAGGTGTGGCGGGGGGTTCCGCCGTACGAGTCACGGCCGGTGCTGACCATGCCGGACGCCCAGGGGTACGTCCGGCCGTCGCTGCCGTGCTGCTTGCCGCGCTGGGCGTTCAGCGTCAGGACGCCGTCCGACACCCCGACCTGGCCGGACTGGTACCACTCCTCCTCACCGTTGCCCGCGTTGGTGCAGCCGCCGCCGAGCACCCAGTCGTAGCAGGTCACCCAGTCGGCCGCGTTCAGCGTGGTGCCGTCGAAGTCGTCCCGGAAGACCTGGTGCCAGGGGCCGGGGGCCACCGGTTCGTCGGTCCGGACGGGTGTTCCGGCCGCCCCGGGGGTGTCGGACGGTTCGGGGTCCGCGGTCAGCGGCCGCCCGGAGCTGCTGAGGGCCCCGGCGCAGGCCGTGCTGAGCAGGAGCAGGACGGCGACGAACAGGCCGCCGGCCTGCCGCCGCACGGTCCGGCGGCCGGCGCCGGGCGGGGAACCTGGCGGGGCGGCCTCCGTCGCGGGGGGACCGCCGGGCCGCTTCAGCTGCTCGGGGACGGTCCGGTAGCGGCGCGGCAGCAGCACCAGCGCCGTGGTCAGCGCCGCCAGCACCGCCAGCGCCCGGGCCACGGTGAACGCGCCGCCCAGGAGGAGCGGCACGGCCACCAGCACCGCGGCCGACGTGCTCAGCGCCACCACCAGGACGACCGCGGCCGTCCGGCCGGGCCAGGCGGTCAGCGGCGCCGGCGTGGGCCGGGCCCGCAGCACCATCGCCAGCCCCGGGCAGACCAGCAGGAAGGCGGTGGTCAGCGCGACCCGCGGAACGCCGCCGGCCGGCAGCAGGGTGGCCGCCAGGGCCGCCCAGCCGGAGAGGGCGAGCACCCAGCGCGGGGTGATCCACGGCGGTCGCCTCGTCACTGTGCCCACCTCCTCACTGTGCCCACGTCCCGGTCACGGTGCCCACCTCAGCGCGGGTGGGCGGCGAACAGGCCGGTGCCGACCACCGGCGTGACGTGGCGGTAGATCACGGCGTCGTGGTTGGCGAAGACCGGTCGCAGGGTCGACATGTCGGAGGCCGCGAGCCGGACCTTCCCCAGGGTGTCCGCCGGGAAGACCCCGGTCAGCTCGCACTCGGCGGCCTGGGCCCGGGTCAGCACCAGGTAGGAGGGACCGACCACGGCGGGGTTGGACATGGTGCTCTCCAGGGTGGACGCCGGGTCGGCCAGCAGCGCGCGCCGGTCGGCGACGGTCTGCTGGGCCAGCACGGTGCGCACCCGCTGCTCGTAGCGCAGTTCGAACCCGGGCAGGTCCGCGGTGAGCACCACGATCTGCGAGCCGGGCGGCGCGTTCTCGGCCAGGTACTGCCCGGCGGCGACCTCCTGCGGGGTGAAGTAGTTGATGGCCTCCTTGCTGTAGTAGCCGCAGAGCGTCCCGGCGAGCAGGGCCAGCAGCACGACCGCGCGGACCACCGTCCCGGTCCGGGGGAAGCGCGGGGTGCGGGCGATCAGGGTGGCGATCAGGAAGGCGGCGGCCGGCAGCGCGAAGAGGTAGGCCCGGAAGATCATCTCCCCGCCGTAGGGATTGGCCAGCAGCAGCGGGAACGGCGCCAGCAGGAGCAGCGGCAGGGGCGTGCGGCGCCAGCGGCGGCGGCACGCCGCCGCGAGGGCCAGCAGCAGGACGGTGGCGGTCAGCCCGCGGTCCACCCAGGAGGCCGTCACCTGGGCCGGCGCCGCGGCGGCCAGCCCGGCGAAGCCCGAGACCGCGTTGCGGTCCGGCGAGGAGAGCGCGCCGACCAGGGCGCTGATGTTCGACGCCAGGTACGGGCGGGCCACGGTGGCGTCCCAGAGCAGGGTCATGGCCGCCGCGGCGGCCAGCACCGGCAGCACCACCGCGCGGTTGGCCCGGGGCAGTGCGAGCAGCAGCAGGAAGCTGATCAGCATCACCGGGGTCAGCGGGTGGGAGGTGACGATCGCCCCGATCAGCACCAGCAGCAGCCCGAACGGGGCGAGCCGCCAGCCGCCGCGCGCGGGCAGGTCGGTGAAGACGGTCAGCGCCCGGGCGCCCGGCGCCGCCGCGGCCGGGGCCCCGGCGGCCGGGGCCCGCGCGGCCGCCCGCCTGGCCGCCAGCTGGCGCAGGACCAGCCCGATCACGATCAGGAACAGGAAGTAGGCGAAGGCCTGCGGCGCGAAGTAGTCCTGCCCGACCCAGGAGGTCGCGAAGTAGAGCCAGACCCCGCCCCAGATCAGCCTGCGGTCCTTGGTGAGCGAGCGGTGGATCAGCAGCAGCGGGCCGATCAGCAGGATGTTGGCCAGCAGCGGGTACCAGGAGGCGTAGCCGAGCGCCGAGTGCAGGCCGGTGGCCCGCAGGAAGAGCACGTTCAGGTCGAAGAAGCCGGGCCACCGGTTGTAGATGTCCAGCTCGTGGGCGTTCGGGACGGTGCCGTTGTGCCGCAGCACGGCGTCGACGATCGCGATGTGCTTCCAGGCCCAGGCGTACCGCAGCGTGGGGTAGAGCACGCTGGGGGTGGCGTGGACCATCGCGATCAGGCCCAGCACGTAGGCGGCCGGCCAACGCTGCGGCAGCTTGGGGTCGCGCAGCGCGGCGGCGAAGCCGACGGTGAGGACGATCAGGCCCAGCCAGTAGGGCAGCGGGAGCGCCTGGAGCAGCCCGAGGGTGCCCATCCGGTCGAGGCGGGCGCCGCGCAGCGCCACCAGCCACAGGACCAGGGCGACGGGCAGCGGGGCCCGCACCGCCCAGCCGCCGACGCCGGGGCCGGCCAGCCGCTGCCGGAGGGTCCGGCGGACGGGCCTGACGGCAGGGCCGGAGCGGCGGGCCCAGCGGGTGGGCGGGCGCGGCGTGTCGGTGATCTGCTGCTCAATCATCCGGCTGCCTCCTCGGGAGGGCCGCCACACGGTGACGGGTCTCGCACGGTGTCCATCACAGCAGCTCCGGTCCGCCGACCGGGCTGCCCAGCGCGGCCCGCAGCCGCCGGTACGTCCGCCAGCCCTTGGTCACCAGGCGTTCCGGGGCCGGCGCGACGCCGGCGCCGCGGCCCGCCGTCCAGTCGTCGAACACGGCCGGCGGGGTGTCGCCCCGGACCATCAGCCGGGAGATCCGCATCGGGTCGTCGGCGTTCGAGCTGAACCGGTCGCCGACCGCCGTGGCCGAGGTCCAGCCGGCCTGGCGCACCTTGGTGCGCAGCGCCGGGCTGGAGTACCCGTGCGGATAGGCGAAGGCCGTGGCCTCGTGCCCGAGGGCGTCCTCCAGCCGGCGTTTGCTGCCGACGACCTCGTCGGCGCGCTGCCGGGCGTGGACGGTGTCCAGCTGGGCGTGGGTCTGGGAGTGGCCGCCGATCTCGATGCCCACGGCGTCCAGCATGGTGACCTGGCGCCAGTTCAGCATCCGGGCGGGCGGGAGCAGGCTGCCGGTGGGCTGCCCGCCGGGCGGGTGGACGGCTCCGACGGTGATGTAGAGGGTCGCCGGCATGCCCAGGTCGGCGAGGACCGGCGCGACCGTCCAGTAGAAGTCGGCGAAACCGTCGTCGAAGGTCAGGACGGCCGATCCGGGCGGCAGCGGCGGTCCGCCGTGCAGGGCGGAGACCAGCCGGCGCAGCGGTACCACCGACAGGCCGCTGTCCGTGATCCGGCCGAGCTGCTCCCGGAAGACGCGTGGGGTCACGGTGAAGGGCGCGATCCACGACGGCGGGTCGTCCGAGACCGAGTGGTAGAGGAAGACCGGCACGGCCATCATGATCAATACTCCTCACACGCTCCGCGGCCCGGTGGTGGCGGACCCCTCGGTGGCCGGCACTCGGGTGGCCGGGCGCTCTGCGGCGGGCCCGCCGGGGCGGACGGACCGGCCCGGCGGCGGCACCGGCCGGGCGAGCCGGCCGAGCGCGTACCCGAAGGCGGTGGTCACGGCGCCCGCGACGGACGCCGCGACGCTCCGCAGCTCGCCCCGGCCCAGACCGCGGGCGATCGCGGCGGGCAGCGTGTGCAGCAGGTAGCCGCGTTCGCTGGAGAGCGCCGGCCGGGCGCCGGCCAGCCGGGCCACCACCGCCTTGGAACGGCCCTCCGCGTAGCAGCGGGCCCGGAAGTACGCCCAGCTGGTGCGGGCGGGCGGGACGTGGTGGCGGACCACCGCGCCGGGTTCGTGGCGCAGCAGGGCGGCCGGGCTGCGGGCGGTGATCCGCAGGCACAGCTCGGTCTCCTCGCAGCCGAGCGGCCTGGTGCCGACCCGGCCGAGTTCGGTGCGGAACCCGCCGGCGGCGAGTGCCTCGGCGCGCCGGAAGGACATGTTGGCGCCGATGAAGTTCCTGACCGCGCAGGCGTGCCGGGGAAGTCCGCGGTAGGAGCAGCCGACCACCCAGTCGAACTCGGGCGGGAACCAGCCGGGGCGGCCGGTCTCCCACCACGGCTCGACCAGGCCGCCGACCCCGAGCACGGCGGGGTCGCGGTAGCCGGCCAGCAGCCGGGCCGTCCAGCCGGGAGCGGCGACGGCGTCGTCGTCCAGGAAGGCCACGACCTCGCCGGTGGCGGCCGCCATACCGGTGTTGCGGGCCCCGGACAGACCCTTGGGGCCGGTGTTGGCGAGCACCCGGGCCGGCAGTTCGGCGGCGGCCCGGAGCTCCAGCTCGGGGCAGTGGTCGATCACCAGCAGCAGTTCGGCGGGCGGCGGGTGCTGGGCGCGGACGGAGGCGACCGCGGCGCACAGGTCGTCCCAGCGGTCCTGGGTGTAGGCGCAGACGACGACGGACAGGGTGGGTTCGGCTGAGGCGGTCATGTCGGCCTCCGGTTCGCGAGGGGCAGCCAGCGCCGCAGGGTCAGCAGCAGAGGCACGGCGAGGGCGCATTCGGCGGCCAGCCACGCGAGGCCGACGCCGTTGAGGCCCAGCAGCGGCAGCAGGCCCGCGGCCAGGCTGATCACCACGACGGCGAAGGCCAGCCGCAGCCCGATCATCCAGGTCACCGACCGGCGCACCCGGGCCACCTGGATGGCGACGCTCAGCACCGCGTTGGGCACCGCGGCGAGCACCATCAGGCGTAGCACGGTGGTGCCGTGCGAGGCGTAGTCGGGGCCGAAGAGCCCGAGGATCCACGGGGCGGCGGCCACCACCACGGCGACCGCGCCCGCCAGCAGCAGGCCGGAGTGGCGCAGCATGTGCCGGGCCAGCTCCACCAGCCGCTCGGGGGCGTCGGCCCCTTCGACGACCAGCGAATGGCCCATGCTGAACGCAGCCACGTAGAGGGTGTCGGCGATGATGAAGGCCAGCGAGTAGTACGCGCTCTGCCCGGCGCCGAGATGGTTGAGCACCAGCAGCGGCACGACGCTGTAGGTGGCGACGCTGCACAGGTTGCCGACGTAGTCGGCGGTGGCGTACCGCGCGACCCGCTGGGGCGGCGAGGTGTCGGACGGGCCGGACTCGTCGGACCGCTCCCGCGCGGGCATCGCCCGGCCGAACAGCACCAGGTTGGTGAGCAGGATCGCGAGGACCAGCGCCACCGACCAGGAGACCAGGATGCCGGTCCCCACGGCCAGCGCGGCGCACACGG
This sequence comes from Kitasatospora herbaricolor, assembly GCF_030813695.1. Taxonomy (NCBI): domain Bacteria; kingdom Bacillati; phylum Actinomycetota; class Actinomycetes; order Kitasatosporales; family Streptomycetaceae; genus Kitasatospora; species Kitasatospora herbaricolor. The sequence goes on along the minus strand of NZ_JAUSVA010000002.1, from coordinate 7,371,672 downwards.
CCAGCAGGCCCGACTTCGCCACCGCGAACAGGGCGTTCTCGCCCAGCACCCAGCCGGTGCGGCGCAGTCCGGTGAGCGCGCCGTCCTGCAGGACGAAGAGCGCGTAGCCGGCCGTCGCCGCCATGAAGGCGGCGGCCATCACCGGCTCGCGCAGGTACCCCAGGCCTGGCGCGATCAGCGGGATCAGCAGCAGGAAGGCACCGGCCGCCAGCGCGCTGAACACCGCGCTGGTGATGTAGCAGCGCAGGACCAGCCGGCGGGTGTGCCGGCCGGCTGTCGGCACGAACCGCACCAGGACGTCCCCGAGGTTGAGGCTGCCCAGCGTGGAGAGGAAGGAGGCGGCGGCGAGCGCGGCGAAGCTGCGGCCGACCGTCTCGGCACTGTACGAGCGGGTGGCGAGGATCCAGAACATCGAGCCGAGGCCCGCCGCCAGCAGCGAACTGGCCGCCAGGATGTGGCCGTTGCGCAGCAGGGGCTCCCCGCGGCCGGTCACCCGGACGGCCCTGACGCGGGCCTTGAGCAGGGTGGTGTACGAGCACTGGCAGGGCAGAGGCTGCGGGCAGGAGCACGGCCGCGTGGAGGCGGTGCGCCGGGCGGCGAGGACGGACATCACGGCCACTCCCCCGGCTGCAGGCCGCGCTGCTTCCACAGGCTCACCAGGTAGGCGAAGGGGCCGCAGAGCAGACCGCCGAACTCCAGGTGGCCGAGCCGCCGCTGGACGGTCCGGGCGTCCGGCGCGGACCGTACGTGGCGGCGCCGGGCGGCCTGCCAGTTCCAGACCCCGCGGGGCAGCCGCCGCACCAGCTCGACCAGCAGGCCGGGCTCGCGGGAGACCGCAGCGGCCAGGAAGGCCCCGTAGCCCACCCCGAAGTTGAACACCTGGGTGGTGAGGGCCTCCATGGTGCGCCGGTGGCGGTGCCAGACGATCGCGTCGGGCTGGTAGGTGACGGTGTGGCCGCTGGTCAGCACGTGGAGGAAGGCCAGCAGGTCCTCGCCGCCGCGGGCGGGGGTGCCGGCGCCGGTCGCGGTGTCGAAGCCGCCGAAGGCCCTGAGCAGGTCGGTGCGGAAGGCCATGTTGGCGCCGCAGCCGAAGCGGCCCACCGAGAACTGGACCAGCGGGTCGTCAGCGCGGTCGCCGAGCGACCAGCTCCGGGTGGCGTAGCCGCGGGCGGAGCTGCCGTACTGCTCCAGCAGGACCTGGGCCTCGGTCTCCAGCTCGGCGGCCAGGACCAGGCCGGTCACGCAGCCGACGGACGCGTCCCGGCGGAAGGACTCCACCACGGCGTCGACCCAGTGCGGGTCGGCGATGGCGTCGTCGTCGGTGAAGGCGCAGATCTCGCCGCGGGCCTGTGCCAGCCCGCGGTTGCGGGCCCAGGACAGCCCGGGCACCGGCTCGCGGACGTAGCGGATCCGGTCCGCGTACCGGGAGCGGACCAGTTGCTCGGTGGAGTCATCGGTCGGCGCGTTGTCGACGACGATGATCTCGGCCCGGGGGTAGCGCGTGCGGACCACCGAGTCCAGGCTCCGCCGGAGCATCTCCGTCCGGTCGCGGGTGCAGACGATCACGCTGACCAGTGGTGGCCGGGCCGTCTCCGGGGGCTGCGCCGCGGGGGCGGGCCCGCCGGTGCGGTCGGGGAGCGGGAGATCGCGCAGGGCTGCCTCGACCAGGGCCCGGCGCAGGCCGGCCGGGTCGCCGGCCGCGCCGTTGCCCGAGACCAGTCCGATCGGGTGCCCCTTGGAGCGCACCAGCGCCAGTACCGGGCCGGCCGGCTCGACGGTGCCGCAGGCCCCCGGCGGGCGCAGGCCGCTCGGCTCGTCCAGGTCGAGTTCGACGATCCGGGCCAGCGTGGGAGCCGGGCCGGCAGTGCGATCAGACATCACGGACAACTCTCTGCTCGGGCGCCGCGCTGCTTCCAGACGCTGCGCAGGTAGCCGACGGGCCCGTACATCAGGCCCTGGATCTCCAGCCGGGCGAGGTACAGGGAAGGCCGGCCTCCGGAGGCGGGCCGGCTGCGGACGCGGCCGGCCGCCAGGCCGAGGCCCTGCGGGAGCCTGCGCAGCAGCGCCGGCAGCATGGCGGGTTCATGGGTGAGAGCGGCGGCCAGGTAGGCGCCGAAGCCCGCGCCGTAGCCGAAGGCCTGGGCGGGCAGGGCGTCCATGGTGCGCCGGTGGCGGTGCCAGATCAGCGCGTCGGGCGCGTAGGCGAGGGTGTGGCCGGCGACCAGCATCCGGAAGAAGGCGAGCAGGTCGTCGCCGCCGTGGGCGGGCGTCCCGGTGCCGGTGGCGGGGTCGAACCCGCCGATGGCGCGCAGTTCGGCGGTCCGGAAGGCCATGTTCGCGCCGGAGCCGAAACGGCCGGCCGCGAACGGGAAGAGCGGCTCGCGGCGGCGGTCGGCGAGCGACCACGTCCGGGCGGCGAAGCCCTTGCCGAAGCCGCCGTGGTTCTCCAGGGCGGCCTGCGCCGGCGTCTCCAGCTCGGCCGGCAGGATCAGGCCGGTGACGCACCCGATCCGGGGGTCGGCGGCGAACGCGGCGGCGAGCGAGCCGAGCCAGGCCGGGTCGGCGAGGGTGTCGTCGTCGGTGAAGGCGCAGATCTCGCCGCGGGCCGCGGCCAGGCCGCAGTTGTGGGCCCGGGCCAGGCCCGCCACCGGCTCGCGCAGGTAGCGGACCCGGCCCGCGTACCGCCCGCGGACCAGCGTCTCGGCGGCGTCGCTCGCGGGGGCGTTGTCCACGACGATGATCTCGACCTGCGGATAGCCGTTCCGCAGCAGGGAGTCGAGGCACTGGCGCAGCATGCCTTCCCGGTTGTGGGTGGCGACGATGACGCTGATCAGGGGCGGGCCCGCCGGCACCCGGGCGCGGCCGGCCCGACCCGGGCGCGCCGCGGGTGCCGCGGTGGTCTGTCCGGCCGCCTGGGCCGGTCGGGGTGCCGCGGCGGGGGGCCGGGGCACGGAGGGTGCGGTGAACGGTGCCGGGGTCATCGCGGCCGGTGTCCGGTCGGACCGGGCGGGTACCCGGAGTTCGCGATGGGCGGCATCGACCAGCGCCCGGCGCAGCCCGGCGAGGTCGCCGCGCGCGCCGGTGGCTTTCACCAATCCGAGCGGGTGTCCGTGCAGCCGCACCAACGCCAACACGCGGCCTTCCGGGTCGACGGCGCCGGAGCCCCCCGGCGGGCGCAGCCCACTCGGTTCGTCCAGGTCCAGTTCGACGATCCGAACGGGGGTGTAGAGCGAGTCGCGGGCGACTGGGCAGGGGCAGGCCGCCGCGGTGCGCCGGTCGGAGCCATTCATCATCCCTCCCCCACGGCAAGGGGCGCCGCGGACCGGGCGCCGGGGCGCTCGGCGAGCAGGGTCCGCAGTACCCTTCGGCCGTCGGAGACGGCGTGCAGGTGTGAGCGACCACTGCGGCGGGGAAGTTCGAGGCTCGGCACCTCGGCGATGCGCAGGCCGGAGCGCAGAGCGTGCGCGATCATCTCGGCCTCGATCTCGAAGCCCGAGGAGCGCAGGTCCAGTTCGTCCAGGAACTCGCGGCGGAAGGCGCAGTACCCGTAGCACAGGTCGGTCAGCCTGCTGTCGTACAGCCGGTTGACCACCGCGAGCAGCGCCCGGTTGCCGAGCGAGCGGATCCTGGTGAGGTCCAGCGAGCCGCCGCCGGCGATGCAGCGCGAGCCCTTGACGAAGTCGTAGCCGTTGTCGAGGAAGTGCAGGTAGTGCGGGATCTCGCCGGGCCACATGGAGCCGTCGGCGTCCATCATCACGATGTACTCGCCGGTGGCGGCCGCGAAGCCGGAGCGCAGCGCGTTGCCCTTGCCGGGGGCGCTCTGCTTGACGCTGCGGACGGTCGGCAGGCAGCGCTTGGCCACCGTGATCGTCGCGTCGACCGAGGCACCGTCGACCAGCAGGACCTCGTCGACGCAGCGGGGGATCTGCTCGAACACCCAGGGGATGTTGCGGGCCTCGTCCCGGGCCGGGATGACCAGGCTGACGGTGTGCGTGGTGGCGACGGTGTCTCCGGAGCGGCGCATCGGCCGCCGGCTGCTGACCGGGTCGGTCGAGCGGCGCAGGGGGCGGCGGCTGGTGACGCGGTCGCTCGCCCGCCGGCTCGGCCGGCCGTCGTCGGCCGGGTGCGGAGGGGCGTCAGGGGGCAGGGTGGTACTCATCGAAGGCTGCCTCTCGGGAGGCGACGGGTACGCCGGTGTCCTCGGGCGTACCGGTCGTGACGGAGCGGGCGCCCGCTGTGGTTGTCGGCAGGGCGCGGCCCGGGTGGGATTCCCCCGGACGGGAGGGCGGTGCGCGGGTCACGACGGGAGGGCCGCCGGACGCGGTCGTGCCGCTCGTGAGGTGATGCGCGGCTGGTGACGTGCTGCGCGCCGGTTGCTGCCGGTGACGCGGTCTCTTCCGCCGGCCTGACGTGCGCCGGAGATGGGGTCCGCGTGACGTGCGCTGGGCGCGAGGTGCGGAGTGCCGGTCCGCTGCGGCGCCGGAGCGCCGGTACTGCGTGGGCGCCGAGGCGCCGGTCCTGCGTGAACTGGCCAATGTGCTCTCCGCACGAGGTGCGGTGCCAGGGCCTCATCGTGCCCATGAACCCGAGGGCAAGTCAAGGGTTTTGAACCTGTTTGTCCGGATTTTCTTGACGGGCCTCCGGCGGGGCCGGCCGGCCGGCGCCCGTACGTGCCCGTACCGGGGCGTCGGGCGCCGCGGGCCCCGGGTCCGGAGCCCGCGGCACCCGGCCGGGCCGGCGGGGGCTACCTGGGCGGACCGCCCTCGGCGATCCGGCGGGCGATCTCCGCCGGACGCACCGGCCGGCCGAAGTGCCAGCCCTGCGCCCAGTCGCACCCGATCGAGCGCAGCCGGTCGGCGTCGCCGCGGGTCTCCACGCCCTCCGCCGTCACCGTCAGACCGAGCGTGTGCGCGAGGGACACCAGGCCGCTGACGATCCGCCACCCGGTGGGTTCGTCCTTGCGCGGGTCGTGCAGGTCCCCCACGAAGGAGCCGGCGATCTTCAGCCCGGAGACCGGCAGGTCGCGCAGGTAGGCGAGGTTGGACCAGCCGGTGCCGAAGTCGTCGATGGCCAGCGAGACGCCCATGTCGACCAGCTTGTGCAGGGTCTTCAGCGCCTCGTCCTCGGGCCCCACCACGGTGCTCTCGGTGATCTCCAGCTGGAGCCGGCTCGGGTCCAGCCCGGTGGTCTGCAGGATCCGGCCGACATCGCCGACCAGGCCGGCGTTGCGGGCCTGACGGACCGCCAGATTGACGTTCATCTGGGGCGCCGCCGAGCCGAACCGCCGCTCCCAGTCCGCCGCCTGACCGCACGCCTGCTCCAGCACCCAGCGGCCCAGCGGCATGATCAGGCCGGTCTCCTCGGCCGTCGCCACGAACTCGTCCGGGCCGAGCACCCCCAGCTGCGGGTGCCGCCAGCGCACCAGCGCCTCGACCGCGGCCAGCGAGCCGTCGGCCAGCGCGTGCAGCGGCTGGTAGTCGATGAAGAACTCGCCCCGGTCCAGGGCGGCCGGCATCCGCACCGACACCGCGTAGCGGCTGACCGCCCGCGCGGTCTCCTTCGGGTCGAAGAGGGTCCAGCGTCCGCGCCCGGCCTCCTTGGCCCGGTAGAGCGTGAGGTCGGCGGCCCGGACGGCCGCACCCGGCGTGGTGGTGGCCACCCGGCGCTCCAGCACGCCGACGCTGGCGCCGACGGCCAGCCGGTGGTCGCCGATGTGCACCGGGCCGTCCAGCGCGTTCAGCACCGTCTTCGCCGCCGCGACGGCCTCCTGCTCGCCCCGGCAGTTCTCCAGCAGCACCACGAACTCGTCGCCGCCGAGCCGGGCCACCAGGTGCCCGAGCGGGGTCAGCGCGGCCTTCAGCCGGTCCGCGACGGCGGTCAGCAGCTGGTCGCCGGTCTCGTGGCCCAGGCTGTCGTTGACCACCTTGAAGCCGTCCAGGTCGACGTAGCAGAGGCCGAACCTGGCGCCCGGCTCCGGCTCCTCGAAGATCTTCTCCAGCCGCTCGAAGAAGGCCGCCCGGTTGGGCAGGCCGGTGAGCGAGTCGTGGGTCGCCTGGTGGCGCAGCCGCTCCTGCAGCCGGTAGCGGTCGGTGATGTCCTCCAGCATCGCCACCTGGTACTGCGGGGCGCCGTCGTCGTCACGGATCAGCGAGACGGTCAGCTGGGTCCACACCACCTCGCCGTCCCGGCGGTAGTACGGCTTGTCGAACTGCAGGTACTCGCGCTTGCCGCTGACCAGGTCCTCGTAGGCCTCCCACACGCCGGGGGTGTCCTCCGGGTGGACCAGCTCGTTGACCTTGTGACCCTGGAGGTCCTCCGGACCGGCGCCGAAGATCTCCTGGAGGGCCTTGTTGACCGCCAGGATGTTGCCCTCGGTGTCACCGATGCCGATGCCGATCGCCGCGCTCTCGAACAGCGCGCGGAACCGGGCCTCCGAGGCGCGCAGCGCCTTCTCGGCCTCCTTGCGGGCACTGTCGGCGGCCGTCCTGATCGCCTCCTGCTCACGCAGCGTACGCTCGCGCAGGGCCGCCGCCCAGCCGGCCGCGAAGGCGCCGCAGACCGCCGGACCGCGTCCGTTGCCGTCCGGCTGGCGGTGCAGCAGGGCGATCGCGCGGGCCAGCACCGACGGGTCGGTGAAGTGGGCGTCCACCAGCAGGGCGCCCGCCTGCTCGGCGAAAGCCACCTCGAACGGGTCCTCGCGGCGGGCCCGGTGCAGCAGGCCGGCGGTCCGGGCGACCAGGCGGTGCAGGATGCCGGGGTGCACGGCCGCGCCGTGCCCGGCCGCCAGCAGGCCGGCCCAGTCCTCGCGGAACCGGGCAGCCTCCGCCTCCGCCGGCTCGGCGCTCACGGCCGGAGCCCCACACCCGCCATGCCGGTCATCCGCTCCGGGTGCTCGCCGACTGCGGCGGGGTTCTCCGGGTGCCACTGCGGCAGGTACACCACCCCGGGCTCGACCAGCTCGAAGCCCTCGAAGAGCGAGATGATCTGGTCACGCGTACGCATCGTCAGCGGAGTGGGCGTCATCCGGTAGAGGGCCTGGTGGTCCTCCGCCTGGTCGGGCCGGCCCTCCAGAGACGCGTGCGAGAGCACCAGCGCGCTGCCGGGCGGGAGCGCGTCCCGCAGCACCGACACCGAACGCCACGGGTCCTCCGCGTCGGTGACGAAGTGCAGCACCGCGACCAGCAGCACCGCGACCGGCTCACCGGGGGCCAGCAGCTCCCGCACCTCGGGCCGGGACAGGATGTCCTGCGGCTCGCGCAGGTCGGCCTGGACGACGTGGCTGAGCGGGTCGTGCTCCAGCAGCAGCCGGCTGTGCGCGACCGCCACCGGGTCGCGGTCCACGTAGACCACCTCGGAGCCGGGGCGGATCGCCCTGGCCACCTCGTGCACCGCGCCGAAGGTCGGGATGCCGGAGCCGATGTCCAGGAAGCGGGAGATGCCGGACTCGGCCACGAACTGGACCGCGCGGCGCAGGAAGGCCCGGTTCGACCGCATGATCATCGGAAGGTCGGGCCAGAGGGCCATCGCCTTGCGCCCCATCTCGCGGTCGACCTCGAAGTTGTGCGAGCCGCCCAGGTAGTAGTCGTAGACCCGGGCCGCGTTGGGCTTGTCCAGGTCTGTTCCAGCCGGTACCCAGTCCGGTCGCCGCATGGCGGTACCCCTTTAGTTTCCCGGCTATATCCGGCTCGGAGGAGACAACAGGCACAGAAGATCATCCTCCGCACGCCGAAGGGGTGCAACTGGAGGCTCCCGGCCTGCCGGGGCAGGCGGAGGGCCGGATAATAGCACCGATGAGTGGACGGATTGAGGACTACGCCCTGATCGGGGACCTGCAGACCGCCGCCCTGATCGGACGGGACGGATCGGTCGACTGGCTCTGCCTGCCCCGGTTCGACTCCCCCAGCTGCTTCGCCGCACTGCTCGGCGAACAGCGCCACGGCAGCTGGCGGCTCGCCCCGGCCGGCGCCGGTCCGTGCGGTTCGCGCAAGTACCGCGGCGACAGCCTCGTCCTGGAGTCCGAATGGCACACCGCCACCGGCAGTGTCCGGGTCACCGACTTCATGCCGCAGCGCGACAAGGTCCCGCGGCTGGTACGGATCGTCGAGGGCCTCACCGGCAGCGTCGAGATGCGCGGCGAACTGCGACTGAGCTTCAACTACGGCCGGATCGACCCCTGGGTGCGCCGCACCGGGCACCACCGGGTGGCCGTCGCGGGGCCCGACTCCGCCTGGTTACGGGTACCGCCCGGCGTGCACACCTACGGCGCGGACGGCACCACCGTCTCCGACTTCACCGTCACCGCCGGGCGGCGGGTCGCCTTCCTGCTCACCTGGCAGCCCTCCCACCTGCAGAGCACCCCGAACACCGATCCCGACCAGGCCCTGGCAGCCACCCTCGGGCGCTGGCAGGACTGGGCCGGCAGCTTCCGTTACCGGGGCGAGTGGCGCGATCCGGTGCTGCGTTCCCTGATCACCCTCAAGGCCCTCGCCTACGCGCCGACCGGCGGCATCGTCGCCGCGCCCACCGCCGCGCTGCCCGAACTGATCGGCGGCACCCGCAACTGGGACTACCGGTTCTGCTGGCTGCGCGACTCCAGCATGACGCTCTCCGCGCTGCTGCGCGGCGGGTTCCGCGAGGAGGCGGCGGCCTGGCGCCAGTGGCTGCTGCGGGCCATCGCCGGCGACCCGCGCGACCTGCAGACCATGTACGGCGTCGCGGGCGAGCGCGTGGTCACCGAGACCGAGGCCGGCTGGCTGCCCGGCTACGAGGACTCCCGGCCCGTCCGGTTCGGCAACGCGGCCGTCGCGCAACTCCAACTGGACGTCTACGGCGAGGTGGTGGACACCCTCCACCTCGCGCTGCTGGCCGGTATCCCGATGGAACGGCACGTCTGGGGCCTGCTGCGGGCGCTGATGGGCTACCTGGAGCAGCACTGGCAGGAGCCGGACGAGGGCCTCTGGGAGTTCCGCAGCGCCCGCCGCCACTTCGTCCACTCCAAGGTGATGGCCTGGGTCGCCGCCGACCGCGCGGTGAAACTGGCCGAGGCCACCGGCCTGCCCGCGCCCGTCGATCGCTGGCGCGCGATGCGGGACGCCGTGCACGCCGACGTCTGCGCCCACGGGTACGACCGGCGGCGCGGCACCTTCGTCCAGCACTACGGCGGACAGGAGTTGGACGCGGCCACGCTGTTCGTGGTGAAGAGCGGGTTCCTGCCGCCGGACGACCCGCGGGTGGTCCGCACGGTGGACGCCGTCCGGGCCGGGCTCGACCACGGCGGATTCGTCCGGCGGTACAACGGGGTGCGGCACAGCCGTCCCGGCGGGTCGGCCGACGGGCGGGGCCGGGCCGGACGGGGCCGGGCCGGACGGACGGGGGCCGGCGGGCGGACGGGGGCCGGCGGGCCGGGACCTGCGGACGGACCGGTCCGGGCGGACGGGCTGCCCGGCGGCGAAGGCGCCTTCCTCGCCTGCTCGTTCTGGCTGGCCGATGCCCTCGTCGCCACCGGACGCCGGGACGAGGCGAGGGAGTTGTTCACCCGGGTGGTCGATCTGGCCAACGACCTCGGCCTGCTCGCCGAGGAGTGGGACCCGCTGGAGGGCCGCCAACTGGGCAACATGCCGCAGGCGTTCACCCATGTCGCGCTGGTGAACACGGCCTTCACGCTGGCCGAGCCGGCCACCGGGGCCTGACCCGCTCGGTCCTGACCCGCCCGGGGCCCCACCCGCTCGCTCCTGACCCGCTCGGTCCTGACCCGCCCGGGGCCCCACCCGCTCGCTCCTGACCCGCTCGGTCCTGACCCGCCCCGCGGGCGCGGACCCCGGTGGAATCAGGTCCGGCGAAGACAGGTCCGGCCGGCCCCGGGAGTTCGGGGCCGGCCGGATGCTGGGCGGTCGTTCACCGGTGGTGCACCGGGAATCGCCCGCCGGGGCGGTGCGTCAGCTCGCGGTGCAGGTGAGCGTCGGCACCGAGTTGCTGCCGGAGTAGCTGGCGCCGAAGCCGAAGCCGGCGGTGGCACCGGCGGCGAGCGCCCCGTTGTAGCCCGCGTCGGTCACGCTGACGGCGGCACCGGTCTGGGTCTTGTTGCCGTTCCAGAGGTTGGTGATCTGCTGGTTGCCACCGAAGTTCCAGGTGACCTTCCAGTGGCTGGTGGCGGTGGTGCCGGTGTTCTTGACCGTCACGTCGGCGTTGAAGCCGGCGCCCCAGTCGCTGCTGACGGTGTACGTCGCGGTGCAGCCCAGGTTGCCCGTGCCACCGGTCGAGGCGGTGGTGACCGTGACGCTGTTGGAGGCCGCCGAGACGTTGCCGGCCGCGTCCTTCGCCTTCACCGTGTAGCTGTACGCCGTCGAGGCGGTCAGGCCGCTGTCGGTGTAGCTGGTGGAGGTGGAGGAGCCGACCTTGGTGGCACCGCGGTAGATGTCGTAGCCGGTGACGCCGACGTTGTCGGTCGAGGCACCCCAGGAGAGCGAGACGCTCGCCGAGGTGTTACCGGTCGAGACCAGCGCCGAGGGCGCCGTGGGGGCGACGGTGTCGCCGGTCACCGCGGTGGTGGTGGCGGTCACGCTGTTGGAGGCCGCCGAGACGTTGCCGGCCGCGTCCTTCGCCTTCACCGTGTAGCTGTACGCCGTCGAGGCGGTCAGGCCGCTGTCGGTGAAGGTGGTGGAGGTGGAGGAGCCGACCTTGGTGGCGCCGCGGTAGATGTCGTAGCCGGTGACGCCGACGTTGTCGGTCGAAGCCGCCCAGGAGAGCGAGACACTCGCCGAGGTGGTGCCGGTCGAGACCAGCGCGGACGGCGCGGACGGGGCGACGGTGTCGCTGGTGCCACCGGTGACCGGCGGGTACGCGTTCTTCAGCAGCTCCTGGAACTGCGCGGAGAACCAGGCACCGGCCAGCGGCGCGTCCGGCAGGGCGCCGGACATCTGGTTGCCGTTGCGGGCGTTGCCCGTGTAGGTCGGGTCGCACATGCGGTCGAAGCCCTTGCCCTGGTCATTCGCGATGACCTTGGACGCACCGTCGGACTCGCCCGGAGGCTTCACCCAGACGTAGGCGTCGATGCCGGCGGCCGGAGCCGCCGTCGGACGCTCGCCGAGACCCGCACCGGACTGGTTGCACCAGTTGCCGGCCTGGAAGCGGCGGTCGATGCGGCCACCGTTGACGTAGGCGTCACCGCTGGTCGTCGGGCCGGGGCCGGTGGGACGGTTGGCACCGCCCCAGCCGTTGCGCGAGGTGTCGATCAGCATGCCGATGTTGCTGTCGAAGCCGGACGCGGCGGCCTTCTGGCGGAACGCGACGGCGTAGGACTGCTCGTCGACGTAGCGGTTCCAGTCGACCCACTTCGAGGTGGCACGGATCGACTGGCCGCCGACCACGTCGTCGATCGTGAAGTAGGGCTCCTTCAGCGCCGAGTAGTTGGCGGTGTTGACGATGAAGCCGTGCACGTTGGCGACGGTGCTGCCGGAGGAGGTGGCAGCGGTCTTCAGCAGGTCGATGGTCGGCTGGAGGTTGGAGTCCCAGCCGAGCCAGCCGTGGTGACCAGCGTCGATGTAGTTGTAGACGTTGGAGATCGCGCCGAGCTTGTTCAGCGCGTAGCCGACACCGTTGACGTAGTTGCCGTTGGCCTTCATCACGTCGCAGTTGGCGGTCGCGGTGGCGGTGCCGCCCGCGTTCGTGATCAGGTTCGGCAGCGAGTCGATCTCGATCGTCGTCACGATGCGCAGGTTCGCGTAGGCCGGGTCGGCCAGGATCGCGGCGATCGGGTCGATGAACTCGCTCTTGTAACGCGGCAGGTCGGTCGGGCCGAGCTCACCGTTGGAGGCAAGGGCCGCACAGTCACGGCCGGGCAGGTCGTAGACGACGAGCTGCACGACGTACGGCTTGCCGGCGGCCTGGGCCACTGCGGCGTTCAGGTGGGCGCGCAGGCCCATCGAGGTGCTGCTGCCGTTGATGGCGGCGATCCGGTCCAGCCAGACCGCGGTCGGCTGGTTGGAGACCGCGCTGCCACCGGGCTCGGCGGCGGCGAGGGCTGACCACTCCGGGTTCACGTAAACCCCGGCGCCGACATACGGGTTGTCGACCTTGGCGGTCGCGGCCTGGGCCGGCGCCGCGGCGGCGAGCGGGAGGATGGCCGTGGCGCTGAGGGCAACGGCGACAGCTGCGGTTCTGAGCCGGGCAAGGAGCTGTGCTGACACTTCTTGGATCCTTTCGGGTGGGGGGGATCCAGGGGGAAATGAGTGGGAGCGCTCCCACAATCGGGGGGCGAAGTCGGAGGGCATCCCGTTCCTCACGGCATATAAAGCCATGGGGTAACTGCTCCGTCAAGGTCTAGGACTGATTTCGACGATTCGACAACCGCGCCCCCACTGGCCCGCGTTGACGTGTCAATCGTGGGAGCGCTCCCGGGCATTGGGCCCACGAGCAGCGCGGAAGCCGCCCGCGAGCCGGGCCGGAACGAGGCCGGAGCGGGGCCGTGGCGGGTGGGGCGGAGGCCCGGGACCGGGCCCGGATCGGGCTGGTGGTCGGCCCGGATTCGGGCAGGGTTCGGGCGGGAAGTCGGGCGGGGAGTTGTTCGGGAGAGGGCCTCGGAGGGGCCCGCGTCCGGGCGGCTCCGGTGCCCGGGTCGGGTTGCCGGGCGTCCTGAACGGGTAGCCGCGGCTGGAGGGTTCGGCCGATCGGCCGGGCGGGCACGGCTCCGCCCGCGGGGACAGGCCCTCGATCGCTCGCACGAGAGGGACGCTCGCGGTGCGGGCCGCCCGGACGGAGCCGGCCACCGTGGGGCGCGCCGCGCGCCGGGGGCGGGCCGGCGTCACGAATCAGGGGGCCTCGGATGGATCTCAGTACCTACCGCCTCAGCAGCGCCTGGCAGTTCGACGCCCCACCCGGCCGGGTGCTGACCGTGCTGGCGGACGTCGCCGGGTACCCGCGCTGGTGGCCCCAGGTCCGTACGGTCCGGCAGACGGCGGCCGACGCCGGCGAACTCGTCGTCCGCTCACTTCTCCCCTACCGACTGGTCTTCACCGTCCACGCCGCCCGGCAGGACGAGGCCGCCGGGGTCCTGGAGGCCCGGATGACGGGCGACCTGCTCGGCTGGTCACGCTGGACCGTCACGTCCCAACCCGCCGGCATCCAGGTGCTGTTCGAGGAGGAGGCCCGCCTGGGCAAACCGCTGCTGCGCCTGCTGGCCGTCCCCGCCAGGCCGGTCTTCCTGGCCAACCACGCGGCCATGATGCGCGGCGGCGAACGCGGTCTGCGCGATCACCTGGCGGCCGTGCCGGGGCACTGACGGCTGACGCCCTCCAGCGCCCCTGAGGCCCGTCGGCCGGCAGACGACAGCCCCGGCGAATGAAAGCCTGCCGGCATGACCATCGACGATCTTGTCCTCACCGTCCGGCCCGACCTGACCGACGGAGCCCTCAACGAGCTGTTCACGGCAGCCTGGCCCGACCACCGGACGACCGCCTTCGAACCCCTGCTCGCACGCAGCCTGACCTGGGTCGCCCTGCACCGGGGCGGACGGCTGGTCGGGTACGTCAACGTGGTCGGCGACGGCGGGGCGCACGCCTTCGTGCTGGACACCACGGTCCACCCCGACGAGCAGCGCGCCGGCCTCGGCGTGCGTCTGGTGCGCGCCGCGGCGGCCGAGGCCCGGGCGCTCGGAGCGCACTGGCTGCACGTCGACTACGAGCCCGAGCTCGAAACCTTCTACGCCCGTTGCGGGTTCCGCCCGACGGCGGCCGGCCTGATGCGGCTCTGAACCGACGCCGACGCCGACGCAGGGCGGCGGGCAACGGGCAACGGGCAACGGGCAACGGCGGCGATGACAGATGACGAATGACAAATGACGAGGATCAGATGACGGCTGACAGATGTCAGATTTCAGATGGCAGCTGACGGCAGACAGCTGACCACTGACCACTGACCACTGACAGACAACGCCCGACGGCACCCGCCCGCCCCGCACCCCGCAAGTCACCCCCACCCCTCCCGCACCCGCGTTAGCGTGACAGCGAGCCGCCCGTACCCGCCCAGCCCCGGAGGTCCGAGTTGGAACCGCGCCCCGCAGCAGACCCGCACCCCGGGGTGGAGTTCGACCGGCTCTTCGACCGCACCGGCACCGGCAGCATCAAGTGGGCCCGGGCCGGGGCGGCGCCGGGCGGGGCGATCGCGATGGGCCTGGCCGACATGGACCTCCCCGGTCCGCCCGCCGTCGCCGAGGCCCTGGCCGCCCGGGCGGCCCACCGGGCGTTCGGCTACACGCTGTGCGACCCGGACGGCCGCGAACTGGTCTCCCGGTGGTACCGGGACCGGCACAAGGCGGCGGTCGACCCGGACTGGGTACTGCTGCTGCCGTTCAGTCCCCGCACCGCGCTGCGACTGCTCCTGGAGGCGATCGCACCGGCCGGGCCGGTGCTGATCCCCACTCCCGAATGGGCCGGGTTCGCCGAGATCTGCGGCGCGGCCGGCCTCCCCCACCAGGAGATCCCGCTGCCCGTCGAGGGCGACGGCTACCGGCTGCCGACCGAGGAGTTCGCCCGCCGGCGGCCGGGAGCCATCGTGCTCAGCAATCCGCACAACCCCTCCGGCCGGCTCTGGACCCGTCCCGAGATCCGCGCCCTCGCCGAGGCCGCTGCCGGGAGCGGCGCGGCCACGGCCGGGGCCGGCGGAGCCGGACCGGCGGGCGGGGTGCTGCTCTCGGACGAGGTGCACGGCGACCTCCTGCACCCCGACCACGGCCTGCCGCACCCGGTGGCGGTGGTCGCGGCGGGTGACCTGGCCCGGCACACGGTCACCCTCAACTCGGTGGGCAAGACCTTCAACACCTCCGGGGTCCCCAGTTGCTTCGCCCTCGTCCCCGATCCGGCCCTGCGCACCAGGCTGACCGCGCTGATGGCCGGATTCGGGCTCTGGGAGGGCGGCCTGCTGGAGCAGACCGTCCAGCGGGCCGCGCTGCAGCACGGCGGTCCCTGGCTGGACGCCCTGCTGCGCCATCTGGTCGGGGCCCGGGAGCGGCTCACCGGGCTGCTCGGCAGCGCGGTGGTGTCCCGCCCGCAGTCCTCCTACCTGCTCTGGCTGGACGCCGCGAAGCTCGGTCTGCCCGCCGAGGGCGCGCGGGCCGCGCTGCTGGAGCGGTGCGGCCTGGAGCTCTCCGAGGGCACCGGTTTCGGAGAGGCCGGGTACGGGCGGCTACGCCTCAACTACGCCCTGCCCACCCCCCTGCTGGAGGCCGTGGAGGCCCGACTGCGTGCCCTCTGACCTGCATGGACACCCGTTCATCGGAACTTTGCACGGCAGATCCGCATGCCCCGTAGCAGACTGGGCAGGAAGACCGGGCCGCAATCGTGAACCCCGAGGATGGTGAGTCCGGTGATACCTGTTCGCCCGAACCGCCCATCGGTCCAGCCGGACGCCGAGCAGCTGCCGAAGGCCGACCCGGCCGCGCAGCCGCCGTCGGCGCAGCGCGCCGGATCCGCTCCGCAGCACCGAGCGGGCTCCTGGTCCCGACCGGACACCCAGGCTCCCCAGGCGGTCACCCCGCTGACGGAGTCGACGGCCGAGAGCCATATGGCCGGTGTCTGCTTCAAGATCGGCCCGCCCCGGCTGGTCGGGGTGGAGGTCGAGTGGTTCGTCCATGACGACCGATGTCCCGAGTCGACCGTCGCACCCGAACGCGTGGCCGCCGCCCTGGAATCGCTGCCGCCGCACCCCGACGGCCCGGTGCACACCGGCCGGCTACTCCCCTCAGGGTCGCTGATCACCCTGGAACCCGGTGGGCAGGTCGAGCTCAGCTCCCCGCCCTCCGACAGCCTCGGCTCCTGCGTCGAGGAGACCCGGCGAGACCTCGCCGTCCTGCGGTCCGCCTTCGCCGCGCAGGGCCTGCGACTCACCGGCACCGGCACCGACCCCCTGGACCGCGACCGCCGGATGGTCCTGGAACATCCCCGTTATCTGGCGATGGAACGATTCTTCGACCGGGGCGGCCCGTGGGGCCGGATCATGATGACCGGCACCGCCTCCGTCCAGGTCTGCGTGGACGCCGGCTCCGAACTGGGCCCGCACGCGCTGCACGACCGCTGGCGGCTGGCCCACCTGCTGGGTCCGGTCCTGGTCGCGGCCTTCGCCAACTCCCCACTGCTGGACGGCAAGCCGACGGGCCACCGGTCCACCCGGCAGACCGTGTGGTCCCGGATGGACCCGAGCCGCACCCTGGCCCCCGGCACGGACGGCGGGGACCCGAGGGCCGCCTGGGCCTCGTACGTGCTGGACGCCGAGGTGCTCTGCATCCGGCGGCCGGACGGACAGCCCTGGACCGCGCCCGCGGGCCTGACCTTCCGCGACTGGCTGCGCGGCGGCGGCGACCGTCCGCCGACCTGGGCCGACCTGGACTACCACCGCACCACGCTCTTCCCGCCGGTCCGGCCCCGCGGACACCTGGAACTGCGGATGATCGACGCGCAGCCGGGCGACGGCTGGGTGGTGCCCGCCGCGCTGACCGGCGCGCTGTTCGACGACCCGGTCGCCGCCGACGCGGCCCTGGCCGCCCTCGAACCGCTGGCCGCCGTCGACGGCACACCCCCGCCGAGGAGCCCGGTCTGGCAGCGCGCGGCCACCCAGGCGGTCGGCGACCCGCAGTTGCGACGCGCCACCCTGGCCTGCTTCGCCGCCGCCGACGCCGCCCTGGGCAGGCTCGAAGGAGCCGGCCGACTTCGCGGCGCCGTGGCCGAGTTCGCCGAGCGCTACCCGGCCCGCGGCCGCTGCCCGGCGGACGACCAGCTGGACGCCCTGCGCTCCGGCACCCGACTCTCACCCCCGGAGGCCGCACCGTGCTGAACCACGACACTGACCCCGGCAGCAGGACGCTCGGTACCAGGACCCCTGACGGCACGGCCCCCGGCGGCAGGACGCCCGACGGCGGCCGCCCCGTGAGCGCGGGCTCCCCCGGCACCGAGGATCTGCGGGAGCTGATCGCCACCGAGCTGATCGCGGCCCGCGCCCGCACCGCGGCCCTCACCGACTGCGTCGAGGAGCCCGATCTCACCGCCCAGCACTCGCCGTTGATGTCGCCGCTGGTGTGGGACCTCGCCCACATCGGCAACCAGGAGGAGCTCTGGCTGCTGCGCAACGTCGGTGGCCGGGATCCGATGCACCCGGAGATCGACCCGCTCTACGACGCGTTCGAGCACCCCCGGGCCGAGCGCCCGAGCCTGCCGCTGCTCCCGCCGCACGAGGCCCGGGCGTACGCGCACGAGGTGCGCGGGCGGGTGCTGGACCTGCTCGCCGCCAGCCCCCTGGAGGGCCCGCCGCTGCTGACCGACGGCTTCGCCTTCGGCATGGTCGCCCAGCACGAACAGCAGCACGACGAGACGATGCTGATCACCCATCAGCTGCGGCAGGGCCCGGCGGCATTGGCCGCCCCGGCGCCCCCGCCGGCCCCCGCCGACGCCGCCGCCCTGCCGGCCGAGGTGCTCATCCCCGGCGGCCCGTTCCGGATGGGCACCGACACCGAACTCTGGGCGCTGGACAACGAACGCCCCTCCCATGAGATCGAGTTGGCCGACTTCCTGCTGGACACCACCCCCGTCTCCAACGCCGCCTACCAGCGGTTCATCGCCGACGGCGGTTACCAGGAGCCCCGCTGGTGGACGCCCGAGGGCTGGGAGCACCGCACCCGGGCCGGGCTGGTGGCACCGCTGTTCTGGAGCCGGGACGGCGGCCAGTGGCTGCGCCGCCGGTTCGGGGTCGTCGAACCCGTCCCCGGCGACGAGCCCGTGCTGCACGTCAGCTGGTACGAGGCGGACGCGTACGCCCGGTGGGCCGGACGGCGGCTGCCCACCGAGGCCGAGTGGGAGAAGGCCGCCCGGCACGACCCGGTCAGCGGCCGCTCGCGCCGCTACCCCTGGGGCGACCGGGCACCCGGGCCGGAGCACGCCAACCTCGGCCAGCGCCACCTGCGCCCGGCGCCCGTCGGCAGCTACCCGGACGGCGCCTCGCCTTACGGGGTCAGGCAGTTGATGGGTGACGTCTGGGAGTGGACGGCGAGCGACTTCCGGCCGTACCCCGGATTCCGGGCCTGGCCGTACAAGGAGTACTCGGAGGTGTTCTTCGGCCCGGAGTACAAGGTGCTGCGCGGCGGCTGCTTCGCGGTGGCGCCGGTCGCCTGCCGGGGGACGTTCCGGAACTGGGACTACCCGATCCGGCGGCAGATCTTCGCCGGGTTCCGCACCGCCCGCGACCCGGAGCGACGCTGATGTGCCGTCATCTGGCCTACCTGGGGGCACCCGTGGCCCTGGGCGAACTGATCGTCGAGCCGCCGTTCGGGCTCCACCGGCAGTCCTGGGCGCCCCGGATGCAGCGCCACGGCACCATGAACGTCGACGGGTTCGGGGTCGGCTGGTACGCGGACGGCGACCCGGTGCCGGCCCGCTACCGCCGGGCCGGACCGATCTGGGCCGACCCGTCCTTCGCCGACCTGGCGCGGGTGGTACGCAGCCGTGCCGTGCTGGCGGCCGTCCGCTCCGCGACCGAGGGCTGTGCGGCCGGCGAGGCGGCGGCCGCACCGTTCGGGGCCGACGGCTGGCTGTTCAGCCACAACGGCGCCGTCCAGGGCTGGCCGGACAAGCTCGACGCGGTCGCGGCCCTGCTGCCGCCCGCCGAACTGCTCTCCTTGGAGGCCCGCAGCGACTCCGCCCTGGTCTGGGCGCTGGTGCTGCACCGGCTGAGAGCCGGCGCGGGCGCCGGCGAGGCGCTGGCCGCGACCGTCCAGGACATCGCCGCCTGCACGGACGCCCGGCTGAACCTGCTGCTGACGGACGGCCGCACTCTCGCCGCCACCACCTACGGCGACACGCTGTTCCGGCGCAGCCGCCCGGGCCACAGCGTGCTGCTCGCCTCGGAGCCCGCCGACGACGGCCCCGAGTGGGCGCCCGTCCCGGACCGCTCCCTGGTGCTGGCGACCACGGAAGGCGTGACCGTACGCCCGCTGTGACCGTCCGGCCCGGGCCCACGGATCACCCGTCGCAGGCGCCCCGGAGACCGCACCGCACCCCGATCCAGGCGCTCCAGGCGCCCGAACACCCCGAACACCCCGCCGCACCCACCCGTGCATCCGACCCGAGAGGACGAGCCACCATGCAACCCTTCGATCTCACCCGTCTGCTGCCCGCCGACCACTTCAGCCAGGCCCTGCGCCACGACGTGCAGCACGGTCTGACCTCCGAACCCAAGTGGCTGCCGCCGAAGTGGTTCTACGACGCCCGGGGCAGCGACCTCTTCGAGGAGATCACCCGGTTGCCCGAGTACTACCCGACCCGGGCCGAGCGGGCCATCCTGACCGAGCGGGCGGGCGAGATCGCGGCCGCCTCCAAGGCCCGGACGCTGGTCGAGCTGGGCTCCGGCTCCTCGGAGAAGACCCGCCTGCTGCTGGACGCGCTGCACGAGCTGGGCACCCTGGATACGTACGTGCCGGTGGACGTGAGCGAGAGCGCGCTGACCGCCGCCGGGCAGGCCCTGGCCGAGGAGTACCCGGAGCTCAGGGTGCGCGCGGTGCTCTCCGACTTCACCGCAGGCCCCGGGCTGCCGCCGGACGGCGGTCCCCGGCTGGTGGCCTTCCTCGGAGGCACGCTCGGGAACCTGCTGCCGCCGGAGCGGGCGGAGTTCCTGTCCACCCTGCGCGGCATGGTGGACCACGGTGACTCCCTGCTGCTGGGCACCGACCTGGTGAAGGACCCGGCGGTGCTGGTCGCCGCGTACGACGACTCGGCCGGGGTGACGGCGGAGTTCAACAAGAACGTGCTGAACGTGCTGAACCGGGAGCTGGCGGCCGACTTCGACCCGGCGGCGTTCGAGCACGTGGCGCTCTGGGACGCCGAGCAGGAGTGGATCGAGATGCGGCTGCGCTCCCTGCGCACCCAGACCGTGAAGATCCCGGCGCTGGACCTGCCGGTGCACTTCGAGGCGGGCGAGGAACTGCGTACGGAGGTGTCGGCGAAGTTCCGCCGGGATCGGGTCGCGGACGAGTTGGCGGCGGCCGGGTTTCGGCTTTCCCGATGGTGGACAGACGAGGCCGGCAGGTTCGGGCTTTCACTGGCCGAGCCGGTGTAACCGGCGCCGTATGTTCAACACCTGAACGTAAGGATGCCGGGTCCTTACCAGTTTGAGCTTGCTGTTTCGATTCATACGAACATATCTTGAACGCGCGTTGCGGCAACCCGGCCGCAAAGTGTTCATGCTATGCAGGCTCAGTGTTGAGCACCGGGAGAGAGATTCCGTGACCGCCACCCAGTCGTCAGCCCGGCCCGGCCCGGCACCGGAGGCTTCGGCCCCGGCCCCCGACCGCCTCGGCTTCGTCGTCTTCATCACCGCCGCGGCCGCCCTCGGCGGGTTCCTGTTCGGCTACGACAGCTCCGTGATCAACGGCGCCGTCTCCGGCATCCAGGACAGGTTCGGTGTCGGCGACGGCGTGACCGGCCTGATCGTCTCCTCCGCGCTGCTCGGCTCGGCGGTCGGCGCGGCGCTGGCCGGCCGCTTCGCCGACCGGTACGGGCGGATCAGGGTGATGAAGGCGGGCGCCGTCCTCTTCGGGATCAGCGCCGTCGGCTCGATGATGCCCTTCGCCGCCTGGGACCTCGCCCTGTGGCGGGTCCTGGGCGGTGCGGCGATCGGCATCGCCTCGGTGATCGCCCCGACCTACATCGCCGAGGTGGCGCCGACCCGCTACCGGGGGCGGCTCGCCTCCTTCCAGCAGGCCGCGATCGTGCTCGGCATCGCCGTCTCGCAGCTGGTCAACTGGGTGCTGACGGAGTCGGCCGGCGGTGACACCCGGGGGCAGCTGCTCGGCCTGGAGGCCTGGCAGTGGATGCTCGGCGTCTGCGCCGTCCCCGCCGTGGTCTACTTCGTGCTCTCCTCGATGATCCCGGAGTCCCCGCGCTTCCTGATCTCGGCCGGGCGGCTCGACGAGGCCCGCTCGGTGCTCAAGGAGGTCGAAGGCCCGACGGCCGACACCGACGCCCGGATCACCGAGATCCAGGGCCTGATCGCCTCCGACCACCGGCCCCGCTTCAAGGACCTGCTGGGCGGCCGCTTCGGCCTGCTGCCGATCGTCTGGACCGGCATCGGCCTGTCGGTCTTCCAGCAGCTGGTCGGCATCAACGTGATCTTCTACTACTCGTCGATCCTCTGGCAGTCCGTCGGCGTCGACCAGAGCAACTCGCTGCTGATCAGCTTCTCCAGCTCGATCATCAACATCGTCGGCACCGTGATCGCGATCCTGCTGGTCGACCGGATCGGCCGCAAGCCGCTCGCCCTGGTCGGCTCGGCCGGCATGGCGCTCTCGCTGGGCGCCTGCGCCTGGGCCTTCTCCTCGGCCACCGGGAGCGGGGACGACGTCGCCCTGCCCGACCTGCAGGGCACCGTGGCGCTGGTCGCCGCCAACGCCTTCGTGCTGTTCTTCGCGATGTCCTGGGGCGTCGTCGTGTGGGTGATGCTCGGCGAGATGTTCCCCAACCGGATCCGGGCCGCGGCGCTCTCGGTGGCCGCGTCCGCGCAGTGGATCGCCAACTGGGCGATCACGGTGTCCTTCCCGTCGATGGCGGGCTGGAACCTGTCCGCGACGTACCTGGCCTACGCGCTCTTCGCCGCCGGGTCGATGTTCTTCGTGGCCCGGTTCATGAAGGAGACCAAGGGCGTCCGCCTGGAGGACATGGGCTGACCCGCCCCACCGGCAGGCGCCCGCCAGATCCTCCGGGACACCCCCGGGACGAGCGGGCGCCGCCACGGCCCTCGCACCCTAGCGTCATTCGCCGGGGGCGGGGGCCGATTCGTTCACTCTCTGCGGCCGGGGACACACATCCGGTACTCCTGGAGGCCTGGGAGGGATGATTCTTGATCTTCAACCGGCTCCGCACCCGCAGACCCGTTCCGACGGGCGCATGCCCGTACGGCCACACCGCACCGGCCACCGGCACCCCGTCCGCCGGCACCCCGCCCACGGGCCGTCCGTCGGCGGGCGGCCCGTCCGGCGACGGACCCTCCGCCGGCGCTCCGGCGACGCACACCGCCCCGGCCGCGGCGCCCGTCGCCACGCCCCCCACCTTCACCGACCCCCACCAGGCCACCGCCTTCCTGCGCCAGTTCCACCAGGAGCGGCCGGGAGCGGGCGGCGCCGGGCCCCGCCTGCGCCAGGTGCTGGACGAGATCGACCGCACCGGCACCTACGAGCACACGCCCGAGGAGTTGGCCTTCGGCGCCCGGCTGGCCTGGCGCAACGCCGCCCGCTGCATCGGGCGGCTGTACTGGCGCAGCCTGGTGGTGCGCGATCTGCGCCGTCTCTCGGCGGCCGACGACATCGCCGAGCAGTGCTTCGAGCATCTGCGGCTGGCCACCAACGACGGCCGGATCCGGCCGGTGGTCTCGGTGTTCGCCCCCGACCGGCCCGGCCGACCGGCGCCCCGGATCCTCAACCAGCAGCTCGTCCGGTACGCGGGCCACCCGGCGCCCGGCGGCGGGTGGACGGGCGACCCGGCGGGGGCGCAGCTGGCCGCGCGCGCCCGCGACCTGGGGTGGAAGTGCGGCGAGGAGCCGTTCGAGGTGCTGCCGCTGCTGGTGCAGGAACGCGCCGGGGCCCGTCCCGAGTGGTACGAGGTGCCGGACGACGCCGCGCTGGAGGTGCGGCTGACCCACCCGGACCACGGCTGGTTCGCCGAGCTGGCCCTGCGCTGGTACGCGGTGCCCGCGATCAGCGACATGACCCTGGAGATCGGCGGGGTGCGGTACCCGACGGCGCCGTTCAACGGCTGGTACATGGGCACCGAGATCGGGGCCCGCAACCTGGCGGACGCGGACCGCTACAACCTGCTGGCCGAGGTCGCCGGGCGGCTCGGGCTGGACACCTCCAGCGAACGGACGCTCTGGCGCGACCGGGCGCTGGTGGAGCTGAACGTGGCGGTGCTGCACTCGTTCCAGGAGGCCGGGGTGACGATGGCGGACCACCACACCGAGTCGGAGCGGTTCCTCAAGCACATCGCGCAGGAGAAGCGGCTCGGGCGGCCCACCCCGGCGGACTGGAGCTGGATCGTCCCGCCGGTGTCGGGCGGGCTGACGCCGGTGTACCACCGGTACTACGACCCGGTGGACCCCGCGCTGCGCCCGGCCTTCCTGGCCCGCGAGCCGTGGTGACCCGCGCGCGCCCGCCCGGGCGGGCACCGTCAGCCCCGGCCGGGCCCTGAACCGGGCGCGGGACCGGGGTCGACGGTACGCAGGTAGCGCAGTTCGAGGCCGTCGAGCAGGGCCTCCAGGCCGGTCTCGAAGGCGCCCTCGTCGATCGAGCGGCGGTGCTCCGCGAGCAGGTGGGCCTCGCCGAGGTGCGGGTACTGCGCCGCGTACAGTCCGGCGTCCTCGGGGAACCCGGCGGCGAACGAGGCGAGCGCGGAGCCGGTGACGAAGTAGCGCATCAGGGCGCCGATCCGGGTGGCCTGGCCGCGCGGCCAGCCGGCGTCGACCAGGCAGCCGAAGACGGCGTCGGCCAGCCGCAGCGCGTTCGGCCGGCGGCCCGGACCCTGGGCGAGGACGGGGACGATGTTGGGGTGGGCGGCCAGCGCCGCGCGGTAGGAGCGGGCCCAGTCGCGCAGCGGGGTCCGCCAGTCCGCGGGGCTGGCGGCAGCGCCGGGGCCGCCCGCGTCCCGGGTCTCCGCGGCACCCGGGCCGAACATCGAGAGGTCCACCTCGCCCATCACCGAGTCGACCACCGCGTCGAGCAGCTCGTCCTTGGTGGCGAAGTGGTTGTAGAGGGAGGGGCCGCTGACCGAGAGCTCGGTGGCCAGCCGGCGGGTGGACAGCGCGTCCAGGCCCTCGGCGTCGGCCAGCGCGAGAGCTGCCGCGACGATGCGGTCGCGGCTGAGCAGTGGCGTGCGCGGGCGGGCCATCGTCGGTTCCTCCGGTCGGGTGGGCGGACACGCCCTGGGCGGTCATTCTCGCAGGCGGCCCTTCACAGATCGGCCGGGGCGGGTTAGAGTCCGAAAAAACTTGCACCGCTAGTTTAACGGATGGACGCCCCCATGAACCTGGAGCTCACCGAGGAGCAGACCGCCGTCCGCGCACTCGCGGCAAGCTTCACCGACCGCGAGATCGTGCCGTACGCCGCCGCCTGGGACCGTGCCGAGTCCGTGGACCGCTCGATCATCGGGAAGCTGGCCGGGCTCGGCTTCCTGGGGCTGACCATCCCCGAGGAGTACGGCGGCAGCGGCGGCGACCACCTGGCGTACTGCCTGGTCCTGGAGGAGCTGGGCCGGGGTGACTCAGCGGTGCGCGGCATCGTCTCGGTCACGCTCGGCCTGGTCGCCAAGTCCGTGAACGCGTACGGCACCGAGGAGCAGAAGCGGCAGTGGCTGCCCGCGCTCACCTCGGGCCGGGCCCTCGGCTGCTTCGCCCTGACCGAGCCCGGCACCGGTTCGGACGCCGCCAACCTGACCACCCGGGCGGTCCGCGACCGGCCTGGGGGCGCCTCCCGCCCGGAGGGCGGGGGAGACTGGCTGATCAGCGGCTCCAAGATGTTCATCACCAACGGGACGTGGGCCGACGTCGCCCTGGTCTTCGCCCGCACCGGCGGCGACGACCCGGAGCTGGCCGGCCACAAGGGGATCACCGCCTTCCTCGTGCCGACCGACCTGCCCGGATTCACCCGCACCGAGATCCACGGCAAGCTCGGGCTGCGCGGCCAGGCCACCGCCGAACTCGCCTTCGACGAGGTCCGGGTGCCGGACAGCGCCCGGCTGGGCCCCGAGGGCAAGGGCTTCACCGTGGCGATGGCGGCCCTCGCCAAGGGCCGGATGTCGGTGGCCGCCGGCTGCGTCGGGATCGCCCGGGCCTGCCTGGAGGCGGCCGTGCGGTACGCCGCCGAGCGCGAGCAGTTCGGCCGGCCGATCGCCTCGCACCAGCTGGTCCAGGAGCTGCTCTCGGACATCGCGGTGGACCTGGACGCGGCCCGGCTGCTCACCTGGCGGGTGGCCGACCACATCGAGCGCGGGCTGCCCTTCGGCACCGAGTCCTCGGTCGCCAAGCTGTTCGCCGGCGAGGCCGCCGTCCGGGCCGCCAACAACGCGCTGCAGGTCTTCGGCGGGTACGGCTTCATCGACGAGTACCCGGTCGGCAAGTACCTCCGGGACGCCCGGGTGATGACCCTGTACGAGGGCACCAGCCAGATTCACAAACTGCTGATCGGGCGCTCGCTGACCGGCGTCAACGCCTTCTGAGGCGGGCCCGACCGCCGCCTCCTGACCCCCACCCCCGACCGTTCGACGTAGAGGAGCCCGACGAAGTGCGTCCCGTCTACTTCGCCGCCGCCCGCCGCACCCCCATCGGGCGGCTGCGCGGCGCCCTGTCCACCGTCCGGCCCGACGACCTGTCGGCCGCCGTGCTGCGCGGCCTGCTGGCCGACGTGCCCGGCCTCGACCCGGCCCGGATCGACGACGTCTACTGGGGCGCCGCCAACCAGGCCGGCGAGGACAACCGCAACGCCGCCCGGATGGCCGTCCTGCTGGCCGGACTGCCCGAGACCGTCCCCGGCGCCACCGTCAACCGGCTCTGCGCCTCCGGCCTGGAGGCCGTCAGCACGGCGGCCCGGGCGATCGGCTCCGGCGAGGCCGAGATCGTGGTCGCGGGCGGCTGCGAGTCGATGAGCCGCGCACCCTTCGTGCTGCCCCGCCCGGACGAGGCGCTGCCGCACAAGCTGGAGACCTTCGACACCCGGCTCGGCTGGCGGATCACCAATCCCCGGATGCACGAGCTGCACGGCGTGCTGAGCATGGGCGAGACCGCCGAGGAGGTGGCGAGCCGGTACGGGATCACCCGCGAGCGGCAGGACGCCTTCGCGCTGCGCAGCCACCGGCGGGCCGCCGCCGCGCGCAAGGACGGCCACTTCGACGCCGAACTGCTGCCCGTCGTCCGCCCGGACGGTGTGACGGTCGGCCAGGACGAGAGCATCCGGGAGGACTCCTCCCTGGAGCGCCTCGCCAAGCTCAAGCCGGTGTTCCGGGACGGCGGGACGGTCACCGCCGGCAACGCCTCGCCGATGAACGACGGCGCGGCCGCGCTGCTGCTGGTCAGCGAGCAGGTGCTGGCGGAGCTGGGCCTGGAGCCGCTCGGCCGGTACGCCGCCGGGGCCTCCGCCGGGGTGCATCCGGACGTGATGGGCATCGGGCCGGTGCCGGCCACCCGCAAGGTGCTCGACCGGCTGGGCTGGAGCGTCCAGGACGTCCAGGAGGCGGAGTTCAACGAGGCCTTCGCCGCCCAGGCGCTGGCCTGCGTGGACGAGCTGGGCTTCGACCCCGAGCTGGTGAACCCGTCCGGCGGGGCGATCGCGCTCGGCCACCCGCTGGGGGGATCCGGCGCCCGGATCCTCACCACCCTGCTGCACCGGATGCGCCGCACCGGGGCCCGGCGCGGCCTGGCCACCATGTGCGTGGGTGTCGGCCAGGGCACCGCCGTACTCGTCGAAGCACTCTGACCACTCCGATCACTCCGAAGGGGCATCAGCACATGAGCAGGTTCTCGGACAAGGTCGCCGTCGTCACCGGCGCCGCCCAGGGCATCGGCGCGGCCACCGCACTGCGGCTGGCCGAGGAGGGCGCGACGGTCGCCGTCCTCGACCTGACCGCCGAGCGCGCGCAGGCCACCGTCGACACGATCACCGCCAAGGGCGGCACCGCCCGGGCGTACGGCTGCGACGTGGCGGACCACGCGGCGGTCGAGGCGGTCTTCGCACGGGTCGTGGAGGAGCTCGGCGGGCTGCACATCCTGGTGAACAACGCCGGGATCACCCGCGACAACCTCTTCTTCAAGATGCCGAAGGCGGACT
This sequence comes from Kitasatospora herbaricolor, assembly GCF_030813695.1. Classification (NCBI taxonomy): domain Bacteria; kingdom Bacillati; phylum Actinomycetota; class Actinomycetes; order Kitasatosporales; family Streptomycetaceae; genus Kitasatospora; species Kitasatospora herbaricolor. The sequence goes on along the minus strand of NZ_JAUSVA010000002.1, from coordinate 7,344,833 downwards.
GGGACGCCGTCCTGTCGGTCAATCTGACCAGCGCGTTCAACTGCGCGCAGGCCGCGCAGGCGTACATGGTGCGGCAGAAGTACGGCAAGATCGTCTCGCTCAGCTCGCGCTCGGCGCTGGGCGCGCGGGGGCAGGCGAACTACGCCGCCGCCAAGGCCGGCATCCAGGGCCTGACCGCCACCCTGGCGATCGAGCTGGGCCCGTACAACATCAACGTCAACGCGGTGGCGCCCGGCTACATCGCCACCTCGATGACCGCGGCCACCGCCGAGCGGGTGGGCTCCACGCCCGAGGACCACCAGGCGGAGGTCTCGGCCCGGACGCCGCTGCGCCGGGTCGGGCAGCCGGAGGAGATCGCCGCGGTGGTGGCCTTCCTGGCGAGCGAGGACGCCTCGTACGTGAGCGGCCAGACCCTGTACGTCAACGGCGGGGCGCGCTGACAGCCGCACGGAAGGCCCGGCGGCAGGGGGATGTGACTACTTGTCGACATGACCGTGCGTCGGCCTGACTGTCACACAAATGGCTGGTCCCGGTGGTCCATGACCGAACCCGGGGCCAGCCTTTACCTAGTCCGGTGGCCTGGAGCGGTCATGCCAGGAGTACCAAATGACTATGGCATGATCATGTTCTGATCGATGGGATGGCCGGACCGACCCCAGCAGGCCGGACCCTCCGTCCCAAGGAGTTCCATGGGCACCTCCCCCGCCACCGCGGGCACCCGCCGCTCCGCCACCGTTCGCGCCCTCGCGCTGCTCGCCGTCGGGGCCACCGCCCTCGGTACCGGCGGCGCCGGAGCGACCGGCCTCGCCGCCGGCCCGGCCGCCGGGAGCCGGCAGCCCTCCCCGCACGTCCGCCCCGCCTCCAGCGGCCACATCACCGCCGCCGGCCGGGTCGCCCCGCTGCCGACCTCGCAATGCGTCACCGAGATCGGCATCCACTGCTACTCCCCGCTGCAGTACCGCACCGCGTACAACCTCGAGCCGCTCTACCGGCAGGGGATCACCGGCAAGGGCCGGACGATCGTGATCGTGGACTCCTTCGGCTCGCCGACCATCCAGCACGACCTGGAGGTCTTCGACCAGCAGTGGGGCATCCCCGACACCCAGGTCGAGGTGGTGAAGTGGGGTGAGGTCCCGCCGTTCGACCCCACCAACCCCGACCACACCGGCTGGGCCGGCGAGAGCACCCTGGACGTCGAGTACGCCCACGCCGTCGCCCCCGACGCCCACATCATCCTGGTGGAGACCGGCGTCGCCGAGACCGAGGGCGTCACCGGCCTGCCCGAGATGATGGACGCCGAGAAGGCGCTCATCAAGGCCGGGAAGGCCGATGTCGTCTCGCAGAGCTTCGGCGCCACCGAGAACACCTTCCCCGGGTACGACAAGGGCGACTTCAAGTCGCTCACCGACCTGCGGTACGCCTTCCAGTACGCCGCCGCGCACGACGTCACCGTGCTGGCCGCCTCCGGCGACGCCGGCGCCACCGACTACCAGGCCAACGGCCAGGACCTCTACCCCTACAAGGTCAACTCCTGGCCGTCCTCGGACCCGCTGGTCACCTCGGTCGGCGGCACCCAGCTGACCCTGGACGACACCGGGAAGCGCACCGCACCCGACAAGGTCTGGCACGACGACTACGGCGCGGCCGGCGGCGGCGTGTCCGGCGTCTTCTCGCGCCCCTGGTACCAGACCGGCGTCGCCAAGGTCACCGGCAACCACCGGGGCACGCCCGACATCAGCATGAGCGCCGCCGTCGACGGCGCGGCCTGGACCTACGAGTCCTACGACCCGACGCGGGTCGGCTGGCACCTCACCGGCGGCACCAGCGAGGCCACCCCGATCTTCTCCGGCGTGGTCGCCCTGGCCGCCCAGCTGGCCGGGCACCGGCTCGGGCAGCTCAACCCGCGGCTGTACGGGCTGGCGCTCGCCCCGCAGCAGTTCAGCGGCATCGTCGACGTGGCGGCGGGTGACAACTCCTGGGACACCGTCACCGGGTACCAGGCCGCCAAGGGCTACGACCTCGCCTCGGGGCTCGGCACCGTCGACGCCACGCGCTTCGTGCACGCCCTCGCGGGGCGCTGACCACGCCCGTCGCGGGACGGCACCCCGTCCGACGGTACGGCACACCGTACGACCGGCCCGGCCGGGTGGCTCCGCGCCGCCCGGCCGGGCCCTCGTGCTGCGCGGCCGGGCTGCCGGCCGGTGAGGCCGCCCGCCTGTCACTCGGCGGGCGACGCCGCCAGCTGGGCCAGGTAGCGCTCGGCGGCGCGCAGCTTGCGGCCGTCCGGGCCCGGCAGGTAGGCCCGGAGCTCGATGATCTCCGGTGCCACTTCGAGAGCCTCGGCACGGTCCGGGATCGCCCGCCAGCAGGCTTCGGCGTTGGTCGCGGCCTGCTGGGTCTCGGGGTGGTCAGCGCCCTGGGACCGCAGCAGCACCAGCGCGACCGCCCGGTACAGTTCGGCCGCCTCGCCCGGACGGCCCGCCAGCCGGGACACGTGCGCCCGTACCTGACGGACCTGCAGCACCGGCGCCGCGGTCGGCCCGTGGGCCACCACCGTCCGCTCCTCCAGGGCCAGGGCGAGTTCGGCCGCGGCCGCGTGCTCGCCGGCCTCGGCGCTGCGGACGATCCGACCGATCGCCTCGCGGTAGTCGTCCGGCAGGGCCGGGCGGTCCTCGGCGGGGGCCTCCGGTGCGGGGGCCTCCGGTGCGGAAGCCTGCGGTGCGGAAGCCTGCGGTGCGAGGGCCTCCGGTGCGGCGGGTTCGGCCGGCGCCGGGGCCACGACCGGCGCGGCGGGGGGCGCGGGGGCGGCCTCGGGCGCCGGCGTGCCCCAGAGCGAGTTCTGCGGCGCCGCCACGGGCTCCGGCGGGGGCACGGCCAGCCCGGTCAGGGTCGGCTGAGCGGTCGCCGCCGGGTCGACGGCCGCGGCTGCCCAGGGCGAGGCGGTCTCGGACACCGGCTCGGCCGCCGCCGACAGTGCCTCCAGCAGGACGGCGCCGGGCCCGCGCTTCGCCAGGGTGACCGGCCGGGCGGCGGGTTCGGGGGCCTCGTCCACCGAGAGCGGGACCTCGGCGGGGACGGCGGCCACCGGCTCGGACTCGGCCGGCTCGGGCTCCGTAGCAGCTTCGGGGGCCGCTTCCGTGACCCGTTCCGGCACGACGGCCGGCGGCGCGGTGGCTTCCGTGGCCGGGACATCGGCCACCGGGGCATCCGCGGCGGGAAGCTCCGGGGCGGGACCGGCCTGCGCCGGGGCGTCCTCGGGCGTCCAGGTGGTCCTCTTCCGGAGCGTCACCGGCCGGGTCCCGGCGGGGGCCACCGGTGAGCCGTCCCCCTTGCTGAGGCTGACCGGCGGCGCGTCCGTCGGCACGCGACCGGCCGCCCCGCCGGGGCCGGGCACGTCAGCCGTGGCCCCGGGCGGACCGGCGACGTCGTCCGGCGGGCCGGGCCGGGTGCCGGGCTTGTCCAGCACGACCCGCGGGGTGTCCGCGGGCACCCCGGCCTGCTCGGGGAGCGGCTTGTCGAGCCGGACCCGCACGTTCGGCGCGGGCGGCGGCGCGGACGGCGCCGCCTCGGGGGACGTCCCGCCGCCGGGCGGCACGGGGGCGTCCCGGCGGGCCGCCGGGCGCGGCTGGACGGCGGCCGGGCGCGGGCCCTCGTAGGCCACCGCGTCGATCGCCGGGGCGTTCTCCGTCCGGCGGGCGGTGTTGCGGAACACCGGCCGGTCGGGGGCGTGCGAGCTGAGGATCACCACGTCCGGGCGCAGCACCGAGTAGACCTGCTGGCGCAGTTGCTCGGGGGCCAGCACCGCGTCGGCGCCGGGCCGGCCGCCGTGCAGGGCCTCGATCAGGGCCCGGGTGAAGGTACCGATCTGCTCCGGGTCGGGGCTGACCACCGCCCACAGCGGAATGCCGTCGGTGAGCGGCGAGATCTGGGTCTGCAGCTGCGGCCAGGCCTGCTGGTCGGCGCTCAGGTCGGCGATGACCAGGGTCTGCCAGTCACGCGGACGGTGCTGCAGCTCGGTGGCCACGGCCTGCCAGGACAGGCCGTCCTGCCGCACCGAGCCCGGCTTGGAGTCACGCAGCGTCAGGTAGAGCTGGCCGCCGCGCTTGTCGGCCACCAGATGGCCGCCGAGGTGCACCAGGAGCGGGCCGGGGTGCCGCGAGGCGGCGCGCAGGTGGGCGAGCACGGTCTGCGGGTCGTTGGCCCCCGGCAGGTGCACGGCGTCCACGGCGTCGGCGGCGAGCAGAATCTGCGGGGACACGGCGGCCAGCATCGCCGACAGGACGGGTGCCTGGTTGGCCCCACCACGTCCCCAAGGGCGTCGGCCTGACGTGCCGTAGCCGCCCTCGACGACCAGGATCCGGCCACGCGGCGCGGCGCCCAGGCCGCCGGGCGCCGGCGCGGGCCCGTTCGACCAGGGGGCCGGGCCGGACACCGGCCCGCCCGCCGGAGCGGGCGCGGGGGCGCCGCCCACCGGCCCGGGCGCGGGAACGGGCGCCGGTACGGGACCGGGCGCGGCCACCGGTCCCGGCGGCGAGGCCGGGTTGATGACCGGCATGGTCACCGTCCAACCGGTGGAGGGCTGGGCGGGCGGCGCGGCCGGGGGCGGCGGGGCCTGCCCCGGCAGGCCCGGCTGGTGGGCCTGGGCGGGACCGGCCGGGGCCGGCTGCGGCTGCGGCTGGAACTGCCCGGGTACGCCAGCCGACTCCGGCGCCTGGTCGAACGGGCCCGGCCGGGCCGTCCGGCCGGGCCCGTCGAACGGACCCGGTGCATCGAAGGGCCCCGGTGCGTCGAAAGGGCCGGGTGCGTCGAAGGGCCCGGGAGCGTCGTGGGGGCCGGCCGACGCGGCCGCCGGCACCCCGGCGGTCTCCCGCCCGGCAGCGCCGATCCGGGGCAGCCGGGCCGTGCGCTCCGCCTCAGGATCGTCGTCCGTGAACGCGGGCATCCTCGTGGTCTCCTCCACGGAGGCCGGGCCGCCGGCCCACGGGCCACCGCCTCCCGGACCGTCCGGACCGCCGGGCATCACTGTTGCGTCCGACACCGCTGGTCACCACCCCGCCCCGCCGCTGCCGCGGCGTCAGCCCGTCCACCGTGGTGCCGGTCGTCCACCACTCCCGTTGCGCCACCCTACGGCGTCCGGGCTCGACCGATCCAGGCCGGGTCGGCGATGGCGCAGGCCGGGCCCGGTCACGGTGCCCCGAGTCCCGCCGGCCCGCGCCCTGAAGGGCCGGAAGGGCCCGCACGGAGTCACCCCGCCGCGGACCCGTCGGCCGTCCGGTAGTGCAGCAGCACGACGCCGTTGCCGAAGGCCTTGGTGTCGATCAGCCGGAGCCCGATCCGGTGGCCCGGGTCGTGGATGAACCGCCGGCCCTGCCCGATGACGACCGGGTGGACGTAGATCCGGTACTCGTCGACCAGGCCCAGCCGGACGAACTCGGCGGCGAGGTCGGCGCCGCCGAGCACCAGGTCCCCGCCCGGTTCGGCCTTGAGCACCCTGATCTGCTCGGCCGTCACCTCCCGGCGGATGGTGGTGTTCCAGGCGGCCTGTTGCAGCGTCCGGGAGAACACGATCTTGGGCATGTCCCGCCAGATCGCGGCGAACTCGGCCGTCGGGGCGCTCACCGACGGGTCGGCGTCCGCGGTCGGCCAGTAGCCGGCCATCAGTTCGTGGGTGACGCGCCCCTCCAGGAAGCCGCCCATCACCTTGAGCTGCTCGTTGAAGTGCCGGTGCAGCTCGTCGTCGACCAGGTGCCAGTCGATCTCCCGGTCGGGCCCCTCGAAGTAGCCGTCGAGGGAGACCGAGACGAACAGGACGATCTTTCTCATCGCGGTCCTCACCGGGGGGTCTGGGGTCGTGGGACGTACCGGCTCGCGGGTACCGGCTGCGGAACGTACCGACTGCGGGACGGGCCGGCTCGCGACCCGCAACCCCGCGGCCGACCGGCTCCCTCGCGCCGCGACCGGCTCGCGCGGTCGGTACCGGGCCACGGCCGCGACGATACGCCGGGCCGGCCGGCGTGACCGGCAGGGAGCAGGTCCGACACGCCAGGCCGGGGCCGGACGCGCCGTCAGAGCATCCCGACCACGGCGGCGGCCGCCGCGCCGAGCCCCGCGCCGGCCGCGGTCTGCGCCACCGTGTGGTATTCCAGCGCCACCCTGGTCCAGCAGACGACGGCGACCACGGCGTACCCGGCGAGCCACCAGGGCGAGTGGACGACGGCCAGCATCCCGACCACGGCGGCGGCCACCGCGCAGTCCACGCTGATCTTCCAGACGGTGTTCACCGCCAGCAGCACGACGGTCATCGCCCAGAGCGCCAGCATCGCGGCCCGGATCCCGCCGGGCGCGCCACCGGCCGTCATCAGCGCCGTCCCGCTGCCGATCGAGCCCAGGACGACCAGGAAGATCGGCGCCCGCTGGGTCCGGTCGACCACGTGGCGGTCGCCCCAGGTGCCGCGTCGGCGCTCCCACTCGATGTAGGACGCCGGCACGATCCCGGCGCACAGCGCGCCGAGCAAACCCCACGGGACGCCCGTCCAGTCCCCGGCCGCGGCCAGACCGACGGCGGGCATCCCGGCGAGCAGGACGTTCCGGGGCTGGAGCACGTCGGTGACGACGCGCGCGGTGGTGGTGTCGGTCATGGGCAGGACCATCTCAGAACCGGACCGCCCACCGGCCGCGAGGGTGGGGTCCAGGACTTCCCGTGGCGCGGGCGAGGCCGGCCCGGCGCCGGGGAGCGGTCACCGCTCCCCGGCGCCGGGGCGTCACGAGCCGGAGAGCAGGTCCCGGAGCAGCGCCACGGTGTCGGCGTCGAGCTCGCGGCCGGTGCGGCGGCTGAGGGCGTCGAGGCGGTTGACGGCGCGGACCAGCTGGTCCCGGGCGCCGGCCGAGGCGTACGCGTAGAACAGGTCCCGGTGCAGGAGTTCGACGTCCGGGGCGACCGCCAGGCCCCGGAAGACGGCTGCCTCGGCACTGCGGTGGTCGCCGTACTGGAGCCGGCGGGCGGCGAGTTCGTGCGCGGTGTCGACGATCGCGGCGATCATGTCCTGGCGCTCGGCCTCCGCCCAGCCGAAGGCGGCCGGCGGTGCCTCGGCGAACGGCGCGCCCCGGACCAGGGCCAGCGCGTGGGCGAGCGCCGCGTCGGCGGTGGCGCTGGTGCTGCGCATCCCCCGGCGGTAGAGGCTGCGGAACTCGTCCCAGTCGCAGGTGACGGTCGGGGCGAAGGCGTACCCCTCGGCGGTGTCCGTCCGCAGGAAGGCCCGGCCGTCCTGCGAGCTGCCGAACCAGGCCGCCAGGTCGGCGAGTTTGGCCGGCAGCGGGGTGCTCGGGCCGTCGCCGTGGCCGCCCGCGGGGTGCGGTTCGAGGTGGGCGGCGCCCGGGTGCAGGTCGTGGTCGAGGGCGGTGTGGTCGGCACCCGGACGCAGCGCCAGGTAGGCGGCCAGCTCGGTGAGCCGCAGCAGCGCGGCGGGCTCGGCGGGGCCGGCCGCGCCGATGACGTCGGCCGGGCCGAGCAGGCGGATCCGGGGCGCGGTGCGGGTGGCGTGCGCCTCCGGCGAGCGGAGGATGGCCAGCAGGTCGTCCGCGTCGGAGCGGACCGAACCGGGCCCCGGACGGGCCGGGGTGTGCGGCTCGGAGGCGGCGGGTGCGGGCGCCGGGTCGTGCGTGGGCGCGGGCTCGGGCTCGGGCTCGGCCGGGGCGGCGCCCGGATCGGCGGGGGCTGTCTGCCCCATGGGCAGCGGAGCGGTGGGGGGCAGCGCGGCCGTGGGCGGCAGAGCGGCGGTGGGCGGAGCGGCGGCCGGGAACGTCCCGGGGCCGGGCGGTTGCGGCGAGGGCGCGGGAGCTTCGGGCGCCGCCGGCGGCACCGGGAGGACCGGCTGGACGGGAGGCGTCTTGTCGAAGCTGGGCCCGGCGGCGGGTACCGGGTTCGTGCCCTGGGCGGGCACCGGTGCGCCGGCGGTCGAGGGTCCGGCGTTGCTCACCCGGCGGCCCCGGCCGTTGATCCCGGCGCGGCCGCCCTGCGCCGGGGGGACGGTCCCGGGCTCGCCGGGTGCGAAGGCCTGGCCGGGGCCGGGCGGCGCGAAGGCTCGACCGGGCCCGGGCGGGACGACGGGCAGCGAGGCGCCGGTGGCGAGCGGCGCGGCCGGGTCGGTGCCGGCGAACGGGCTGACGCCGGTGCCGATCACCCGGGCCAGCAGCCGCGGGCCGGCGGCGGCCTCGCCGGAGCCGGAACCGGCCCCGACGGCGACCAGCACCGGTACCGGCAGCGGCAGTTCGGTCGGTTCGAGGTCGACGCCGGGGCCGTCGATGGTCCAGGCGGGCGCCGGGTGCTGGGTCTCGTCGCAGGAGGAGCGCAGGAGTTCCGCGACCTGGTCGTACTGCCGGCCGGTCAGGCGCTGGAGTTCCAGGCCGAGGTGCAGCCCCGGCAGGGTGGTCTGGCCGGTGCTCGGCAAGGTCCAGCGGGCGACCGGGCCGGTGCCGCGCTCGGGCGCCCGGGTGATCACCGCGACGCAGGTCCGCGGCCGGGCGTCGAGCAGCCGGCCCAGCTCGGCGGGGATGTTGCCGCCGGGCTGCTGGGCGCAGAGCACGATCTCCGGGATCCAGGACTCGTCGGCGGCGCCGCGGCTGCGGGCGTCCCGGGGGCTGGTGGCGTCGGCCGCCACCAGGGTGGCGCGGGCCTTGGCGGTCCGCGGGCCCAGGGCCGTCAGCGCGGCCTCCAGGCTCGGGTGCCGGTGGATCCGCTCCGCGGCCGGGCCGGCGATCGGCAACTCCTCCGCGAGGTCGACGAGATGGAGGTGGAGGCGGTCGGCGAGCGGGCTGTGGGCCAGTTCGAGCGCGAGGGTCCGCAGCACGTCGCGGGCGTCGTCGGGGTGGCCCGAGAGGTGCAGCAGCCGGACGGTCTCCAGATCCGCCAGCACCACCGACCCGTCCGGGGAGGTGCCGAGGGTGACCAGCGCCGGGTACGGCGAGGCGGTCTTGCCGGCCTGGCCGGCCGAGAGCAGGTCGGAGGCGTCCTCCGGGCACCACCAGACGTTGGCGGCGTGCGCGGCCCGGAACGGCGCGATGGGGGTGGCGGGGGCGGAGAGGTGCAGTTCGACGGTGCGTCCGGGGGTGACCCGGGCGGCGACCAGGGCGGGCAGCCGCTTGCCGGACCGGACGGTGTTGCGGGCCATGGTGCGCAGGGCGCGGTTGAGCAGGTCCAGCCCGGTGGCGTCCTGGCGGGCCTTCAGTTCGGCCTCGAAGGCCGCGGCGGGGGCCGCGGGCAGGGCGACCCGGTGGCGCGGGCGGCGGGCCCGCTGCTGGCCGCCACGGCGACGGGCCACCGTACCGATCATGATCGCGGCGAGCAGGACGCTGACCGTCGAGGTGGCGAGGGCGACGGTGTAGTCGTCGCTCGGGGCCGGCGCCTTCTTCGGGTCCGCGTCGGCCGCCGGGGCCTGGGCCGGGGCTCCCGGGGCCTCCGCGGCCGGGCTCGCGGTGGCGGGAGCCGGGGTCGCGGGGGCCGGGGCCGGCGGGGCCTCGGCCGCCGGGGTGGTCGGAGCCGGCGCGGCGGGGGCCGGCGTGACCGGGGCAGGGGGCGCCGGGGCGGGCGCCTGCGGGGTGGGTGCGGTCTCCAACTCCGGTGCCTGGGAAGGCGGCTGGACGGGCGCGGGCTCGGGTACGCCCGGCACCACCAGGACCATCCCCGGCACGACCTCGTCGGGGTCGCTCAGCCGCTCGCCGTCGGGAGCCTGGACGCCCTTGTTCGCCTCGAAGAGCTGCGGCCAGGCCTCGGCGCTCCCCAACTCCCTTTCCGCGATGGCGGAGAGGGTGTCCCCCTCGGCCACGGTCACCCTGGCGTGCCGCCCACCGCCCGGCTGCGCGCCCTCCGCCGCCGGCTGCGCGGGGGCCGGCGCGGCCGCGGGGGCCGGCGGGGACTGCTCGTCCGCTTTGGCGTCGGCCGGCATCAGCAGCTTCCAGCCGGGCTGGATCGGCCGGTCCGCGTCGAAGCGGAGCCCGGAATCGTCCATCACCCGGCCGTCGTTGAGCTTGGCGATCTCCGTCCAGCGCGAGCCGGAGCCGAGCTGGCGCTCGGCGATGGACCAGAGACTGTCGGCCGGCCGGCTGTCCCGCACGGTGTATCCGGCCTGCGGCTCGGCGGCCGGCGCCAGGGCCGGCGCGGCCTGCGCGGCCGGCAGCGCCGCGTACTGCGGCCCGGCCGTCAACTGCGGTGCGGAGACCACGGCCTGGGAGCGGTCGGGGGTGGCGGCGAAGGCCGAACCGGCCACCGGCAGCAGGGCGATCACCGAGCCCACGAGTCCGGCGGCGATCCGCTGGCTCCAGCCGAACGCCGGGATCCGGCGGGCGATCCGGCCGCGCAGCTGCGCCGGGATCTCCAGCAGCACGGAGAACGCGAAGCAGGCCCAGCCGAGCCAGCCGACCACGACCAGCAGCCAGAGGAACAACCGGCCGTCGTCGGGGCTGGTCAGCGCCTGCCCGAGGCCGTCGGGCGCGAGGTCGCCCATCCCGGCGACCGCCGTGGTGCCGTACAGCAGCACGGCCGGGAGGCCGAGCAGCAGGACGACCAGGGTGAGCAACGCCACGAGGGCGCCGGCCACCGCGCCGACGCCGCCCCGGCGCCGGCCGCGGGACGGGGGCGCCGGCCTTCGGCCGGGCGGTGCCTGGCGGTCCGTACGGGCGTGGTTCTTGGCACGTGGCGCGGCCATCAGCCGTTCTCCGCTTCCTTGACTCCGTGGACGAGGAGTGCGCTGCCCCTGCCCGTGATCCCCCAGCCGCCGGACGGCACCAGGTCGAGCAGGGCGGGTTCGTAGGTGGCGTTCACCGTGACCACCACCCTGGTTCCGCCGTCGGCGAGTTCGGCGTGTCCGCTGCCGCCGACCAGACGGCAGGTGCCGAGGTAGGCGTCGGCGGCCCGTTGGACGTACTCCTGGCGGACCTTGAACCCCTCGCCCTCAAGGACACCGGCCTCGTCCAGCTGCTGGCCGGCCGCCCGGGCCGCCTCCTGGGCACAGGCGTCGGTCCGCTCGACCGCGCGCAGCCGCCCCCCGGCGTCGACCACGATGCCGATGACGGTGACGAACCCCGTGGCGACCACGGCGACGAACAGCGAGATGCTGCCGACGTCCGGCCCTCCCCCGCGGCGGCCGCGCCACGGCCCGGTCCGCCGCTCGCGGCCCGGCACACCCTGACCCGCCTGCCCACCCGGTCTCCCCGGCTTCCTCGGTCTCTCCGGTCTGCGGAGCATCGTTTCCCCACCCCCACGTGCGCTACACACTTCTGCCTACTGTCCTCGGTACCGGTCGACGACCGAGGTGAACTCACCGCGCAGGGCCTTGGTGCCGGGCAGGCCCGGCACCAGCACGTCGCGCAGGCCGATCTCGCACGTCACGGTCGCCACCATGGTGGCGACCGGGCCGGCCGGCGTCTCCAGGACGCCCCGCTCCAGGTCGATCCCGAGCACCTGGCAGGACACGCCGTCCTGGCGCAGGACGCGGTCCGCCGCGGCCCGGGCGGCGGTGTCGACGCCCCCGGGCTCGCGGGTGATCGAGGCGGTCCGAGCCGCCGCGCGCGCCGCCGCCTCCACCGTGCTGCCGGCGGTCTGGATCCGTCCCGCCGCGATCGCCAGCAGGATGAAGGTGAGCAGCGCCGGGACGAGGATCGCCGCCTCGATGGCCGCGCTGCCCCCGTCCGGCCGGCGGCCGCTGCGGCCCGCCGGCCCGTACCGGAACGGCCGTGGGCCGCGGGGGCGGCTCACGAGGCACCCGGCCGCGGGACGAACCGCTCGCGCGGCGCGGAGGCGTGCTGGGTGAAGTCCGGCGTGGGGACGCCCGGGATCAGGAAGCGCGGCGTGACCACCACGGTGACCTGGATCAGCTCGGGCGAACTCCCGTCCGTGCTCACCGACCAGCTGCCGAGGACGCTCCCCTCCCGGCCGAGGAAGTCCCTCGCCTGGCGCACGGCCGCGTCGTTCTTCGCCTCGTCGGTGGCGGGGCCCTGCAGCCGCCCGGCGTCCACGCCCTCGCGGGCCGCGACCAGCGCGACCTGTCGGGCGTACCACCACATCGATCCCTGCACGACCAGCATGACAAGGAACAGCACGACCGGGAAGACGACGGCCAGACTGAGGCTCATCGCTCCCCGGTCCCGCTGCGGTGGGACGGACGGCGGGCGGCGCGGGCTTCGGATCACTTCACCGGGTCCGTGGTGGGGATCTTCTTGGTGACGTCGGAGGCGAGGGACTTGATGGCGACGATGACCCCGCCGGCGATCAGCATCAGGGCGATCACGGCCAGGGCCAGCTCGATGCTGATCGCGCCGCGGTCGCCCGCGGCCCGGGCCGCGCGCAGCCGGCCGGCCCGGTAGTGCAGCAGCATCGAGGCCAGTTGGAGGGGCAGCAGGAAGGGCAGGAGCAGGGCACCGGCCAGTAGGCGAAGTCGAGCGGTCATCGGGACTCCAGGTGTCGATCGGGGGACGTACCGGGATCGGATGCCTCCGCCGGTCCGTCAGGACGGGTTGAGCATCTGGTAGAGCGCGGGGAAGACGATCAGGGTGGTCATCAGCAGGGTGAGCGCGGAGCCGGGGGCGACCATCCGCTCGCTGTCGGTGTTGGCGCGGGCCAGGTCCTCGGCGAGGAGTTCGCCGCGCAGGCTCTTGGCGCGGGCCCGCAGCGTGTCGTACACCGCGGCCCCGTCCGTACCGGAGATCCGCATGATGTCGGCGACGTCCTGCAGGGGCGTCAGGCCGAGTTCGACGGAGAGCGCGTCCAGGCCGTCCCAGGGCGGCAGCCGGTCGGTCGCGGCTCGCTCCAGGGCGTCGCGGATGCGCCGGAAGACGGTGCCCCGGCCGACCGCGGCGGCCCTGCGCAGCGCCTCGGCCGGGCCGCAGTCGGCGGCGCGTTCCAGGGCGACGAGTTCCAGGTAGGTGGCGATACCGTGCAGGTACTCGGTCCTGGCCTCCTTGGCCTCACCGCGCACGATGCCGTCGGGGACGAACCAGAACAGCCCGGCGAGCAGCGGCCCGACGACGAACGGCACGGCCAGCGGCAGGCCGCTGTCCGCGAGCGCGGCCATCGCGGAGACGTAGGCCGGCAGCAGCAGGCCCAGGACGGCGAACAGCAGTTTGTGGGCCATGAACCGGGCGGGGGTGCGGCCGATCAGCGCGAGTTCGCGCTGCGGGATCCGCAGTCCGGGCAGGCCGATCGCACCGGCACCGAGCCGGTCGAACCAGCGCGGGGCCTCCTGCGGGTCCTCGGACAGGCCTCCGCTGGGGGTGCGGTGGAGCCGGTCCAGGGCCTGGCCCAGATCCGGTGCGGCCGGCCGTAGTTCGGAGACGAGCAGGGCGATTCCACCGGCTGCGACGGCGCCGGCCAGGACCGACCAGGGCGAGATCACCGGACCTCCTTGGACAGCGGGTCGAGGGGTTCGGCGCCCTGCTCGTCGGGGTCGCGGTCGGTGGCGAGCCGGCCGGCCTTGCTGCGCCGGTCGGGCTCCAGGACGCGGGCCAGCGGCGGGTGCGCCGCCAGCGCGCGCATCCAGGCGATCACCGCCACGAACAGCGCCGCGAGCACGCCGAGCACGACCTGCCCGACGAAGGTGCTGTAGGGCGCGGTGTAACCGGTGTTGAACGAGCCGACCACGACGACCAGCAGGATGATGCCCACCAGCCAGCGGATGGTGGTGCGGTGCTTGGCCCGGTCCGCCTCGATGGAACGGCGCTGGCGGACCTCCTCGCGGACCGACTCGGCGAGGTCCGCGAGGGCCCGGGCCAGGCCGGGGCCGCTGTCGCCGGCGCGCAGCAGCAGCGCGCCGAGCACCTTGTCGGCGGTGGCGTCGGCGAGGGCGTCCGCGAAGGCCCGCAGGGCGTCCTCGGGCCGCCAGCGGGACTGCAGCCGGGCGGCGAGTTCGGCGATCTCCGGCTCCAGCGCGGCGGGCGCGGTCCGGCGGCTGGTGACGATGGCCTGGTTGAGGCCGACGCCGAGCAGCAGCACGTCCGCGATCCGCTGGGTCCACTCGGCGAGCGCCTCCAGCTGCTCGACCCGGTGGGTGTCGGAGCGGGTGGAGTCGAAGAGCCACGGCAGGCCGAACACGGCGAGCGGGACCATCAGGGCGACCAGCGGGATGCCGGTGAACAGCCAGCCGAGCGGGGCGCCGGCGAGGGCCAGCGGGAGCTGGACCCGGCGCTGGCGCGCCACCCGGGGGGAGGCGGCGCCGGGGCCGCCGTGCCAGAGGACGTGCAGGCGGCCCGGCGGCGGGTCGCCGGCGGGCTCCTCGGCGGGCTCGCTGCCGCGCAGGCCGACCACCAGGGCGGCCAGGCCGCCGGCCACCAGCAGGCCGCAGAGGGCGTAGAGCAGCATCATCGGGCGCCGCCGATCCGCAGGTGCAGGGGCGCGGCCCAGGTGCCGTACCGGGACTGCAGGAGGGAGGCGTCGAAGCCGGCCCGGCGCAGGTCGTCCAGGCAGTTCGGCTGGGTGTGCGGGACGGCCCGGGGCTCTCCCTGCTCGGTGCGCGGCCCGAACACGGTGTTCAGGGCCGGCCGGCCGTGCTCGCCGAGGCCGGCGACCTCCAGGACGTGCGAGACGAACCGGTGCCGCCGGCCGCCGACGGCGGTCTCGTCGACCATGGTGACATGCACGATCAGGTCGATCGCGTTGGCGGTCAGGCGGTACGCCAGGCTGTCGGTCATGTGGGAGCCGTACTCCAGGCACAGTTCGGCGATCCGGTCGACCACCATGTGGGGGCCGCGGGCGTGCAGGGTGCACATCGAGCCGCCCTCGCCGTTCGTCATCACCCGGAGCATCGGGACGACCTCGCCGGAGCGGACCTCGCCGACGATGATCCGCGACAGGGTCATCCGCAGCGCGGCGGGGATCAGTTCACCGATCGTCAGTTCGCCGGCCATCCTGCCCTCGACGCGCTCCCCGTTGCCCTCGCGGGCCTCCATCGGGACGACCTGGCGCAGGTGCCCGAGGGTGTGCAGCCAGAGCTCGAACTCCGACTCCAGGGTGCCGATCCGCTCGTCCGGCGGGATCTCGGCGGCCATCGCGCGCAGCAGGCTGGTCTTGCCGACGCCCTGGGTGCCGGTGATCATCACGTTCTTCCTGGCCCGGATCGCGGCGGCCAGGAAGGCGGCCAGGGTCGGGTCCACCGTGCCGAGCTGGACCAGGTCCGAGAGGGTCGCGGAGGCCACCCGGTGGCGGCGGATCGCGACGTAGGGGCGCGGGGTGACCTCGGTCATCGCCTGGAGGCGCATCCCGCCCTCCAGCCGCAGCGCCAGGGTCGGGCTGGCGGTGGAGAGGCTGCGCTCGCCGCCGCCGTGCTGGCGGGCCAGGTCCTGCAGCAGTTCGATGAGTTCCTCGTCGCTGTCGGCCACCGGCGGCACCTGGCGCAGCGGCTGGTGGACCCGCGAGATCCAGACGTCGTCGCAGCCGTTGATCAGGATGTTCTCGATGTCCGGGTCGTCGAGGTAGGGCTGCAGCCGCCCGGCCCGGAACAGCAGGTCGAAGACGGCTTCCGAGAGCGCGCGGTCCTGCTCCCGGGTGGGCGGGATGCCGTGGGTCTGCGCGTACGCGTCGGACCACCGGGCGACGGCCTCCTCGATCAGCGCCCGGCCGCGCTGGCGCCGGGTGGCCCGGTCCGCGTCGGTGCCTGAGGTGGCCGCCAGGCGGGTGAGCTGCTGGTGCAGTTCGGCCGCGACCTGGCGCTTGAGTTCCCGGGCGACCTGCGGGTCCACGGCGGGCCGGGTCGCCGAGCCCCGCTTGTCGAGCGAGGGCAGCGCCGAGGGGACGGCGGTGGGCGCGGTCGCCGCCGGGTGGGCGCCGGCCGGCACCGGGCCGGGCCGGACGGGACCGGTCGCGGCCGGGCCGGGCACGCCGGGGCCGCCCGGGCCGGGCAGCGGCGCCGCCCACGGCGGGGCGGCGGGGTCGGCGGCGGGCCGCTGGTTCAGGGGGCTACCGCGCACGGAGCACCTGCCCGTACTTGATCTGCGGGGTCTGCGACTGCGGGGTCTGCGGGTCGTCGGGGCTCCCGGTGCCGGGCTCGCCGGCGTCGGCCGGCCCGCCCCGGTCCACCCGGCCGGCGCCCGCCCCGCCCGCGGCGGACGGCGTCACGGCGGACGGCGTCAGCGGGGACGGCGTCTGCGTGGACGGCGTCTGCGGCGGCCGGGCCCCATCCGGCTCCTGCGACCAGTACCCCGGCGCGGGCTGGGGCCAGGACGGCTGCCCGGTCTGCGGGTACGCCTGCGACCCCGGGGGCCGGGCCCCGGACGACTGCGGAGCGGACGGCTGCGGACCGCCGTACCCCTGGGCCGCGCCGGACTGCGGTGCGGCCCAGGTCTGCTGGGGGTGGGCCTGCGGCGGCGGCTGCTGCCCGGGGAACGGCGCGGGGGCGGCCGGCTGCGGGGCGAGCCCGGCCAGCGGCGCCGTCCCGTACGAGGACGTGGTTCCGTGCGCGGGAGCGGCGCCGTACGCGGGCGCCGTCCCGTACCCGGGCGGCCCGGGCTGCTGCGGGTAGGCCAGGGGATGGCCGGTGGGGCCGGACTGCCAGGAACCGCGCGGCGGCTGGTGTTCCACCGGGAGGCCACCTGGCACCGGGAGGCCCTGCCCGGGCGGCACCGGCGCGGCCGGCGGCCGGACCTGCGCGGGCCGGGCGTCGGCGGACCGGTCCTGGACGGGCTGGTCCTGAACCGGGCGCGCGTACGCCGCCTGCCCGTACGGGACGTGCTGGGCGTGAGGAACCTGCGGGACGGGCGGGGCCTGCGGGCCGGCCGGCTCCGGCGCCCCGCCCGCGGCGAGCGGTGCGGCCGCGGCCTGCGCGGGCGACCCCCCGGGTGCCAGCCGGCGCCGGCGGCTGCGGGTGAGCAACTGGATCTGGTCGGCGGCCGAGCGGGCCGTGCGCATCAGCTCGGAGCGGATGAACCGGCGGTCGGTGCTGTCCCCGCCGTCCGACAGCACCCGCGCCGTCCGCGGCGCGTGCGGCAGCAGGCCCAGGGTGGGCAGGCCGAACTCGCGCGAGACCTCGGAGGCGGAGTAGGGGCCTTCGGCGACCAGCAGCAGCCCGAGGGCGTCCGCGCCGCTGCCGGCGTTGTCGAGGTCCTCGCGCAGGGCGGCCAGCCGCGGCCGGGCGGCGCTGAGCCCGCGCAGGGTGGTCCGCAGGGTGGCCACGACCACGTCGGCGCGGCGGGCCAGCACCGCGCTCGGCCCGGTGGCGCCGGAGCGTCCGAGGTCCAGGAGCACGTCGTAGCCCTGCTGTTCGAGCCCGTGCAGGGTCTCGACCAGCGGCTCCCAGGTGTACGCCAGCCCGGGGGCCTGGGTGGGGTCGGTGAGGCCGGGCAGCAGCAGCCGCTCGGTGGTGCCCTCCGGGGAGAGGTCGATCAGCTGGTCCCAGAGGGTCTGGGCGAGCAGTCCCCGCCGGTCCGCGACGGCCAGGTTGCGCAGCCCGTAGACCGCCTCCACCCGGCCCTCCAGGGCGCCCGCGAGGACGGCTCCGCCGTCCGGGTCGCACTCGACCAGCAGGATCTTGCGTCCGGGCTCCAACGGCCAGGCGAGCAGCAGGGCGAGGGCCGCCGTGGTGGCGCCCGGCGCCCCCGGACCGCCGACGACCGCGATCACCGCCATCAGGTGCCGCTCCTCTGCGTCGCGCTCCCCGACGGCGCGGGCCCGGAGGCACCGGTGGCCGGTGCGCCGCCGGTGGCGGGGGCGGACGGTGCCGCCCCGGACGGTGCGGCGGCCGGGGCCTCGCCGCGCGGGGCCAGCACCACCTGGAACTTGGTGCTCGCCACCCAGGCCGCCAGCCGCACGCCCTCGGCCGCGGCGACCGCCACGTCGATCACCTGGCTGCCGTCCGTGTCGGCCTTGCCGACGGCCGTGACCACGGCCGCCAGCGCCTCCGGTGTCCGGGTGGTTCCGCCGCCCTGACCGGAGCCCGGGTCGGGGGTGGAGACGACGATCACCGCCACCCCCGGCTGCAGCTTGGTGGCCGGCAACTGGGTGCGCTTGGCCGCGATGCCGACGACCAGCTGGCCCGGCTGCAGGGTGAGGCCCTGCGCGATGTCCGCCTTGACCAGCAGCGCGCCCTGCTTGAGGTCGGTGGCGGCGCGCATCCCGACGACCCGCGCCTGGTCGGCGGCGGACAACGGCTTGATCGCGGGGTCGCCGGCGATCCTGGCCACCACCAGGTCGTTCGCCGTCAGCACCTGGCCGAACGGGACGTCATGGGCAAGTGCCAGCACGGCGATCCGCTGACCGGTGCTGTTGTAGAGCACCGCGCCGCCCAGCCCGCCGGCCGCGATCAGGGCCACCGCCATGGCCAGCACGGCCGGCCGGCGCCGCCGGGCCCGCAGGGTGCGGGGCGGGGTGTGCGGGGTGCCGCGGGCGGGCTCCGGCACGAGCGTGGCCGTGCCGGTACCCGGCGTCGGATAGGTTCGGTTCTCCACCGGGTTTCGGCCTTTCGTGCGGGTCGGTAC
The DNA here is from genome assembly GCF_030813695.1 of Kitasatospora herbaricolor. Lineage (NCBI taxonomy): Bacteria > Bacillati > Actinomycetota > Actinomycetes > Kitasatosporales > Streptomycetaceae > Kitasatospora > Kitasatospora herbaricolor. The sequence continues at coordinate 7,326,380 of NZ_JAUSVA010000002.1, read as the reverse complement.
TGGTACGGGAGGGGTGGGCGGCGGCGGTCAGTTCAGGACCTGGACCTCGCCGACCTTCAGTTCGAACGGCGCGCTGGTGGTCGACAGCAGGATCGGCTGCCCGACCTTCGTGCCCGCGCCGACGATCACCGAGTCGGTCTGCCACACCACCGTGACCGTCACCGAGAACGAGCCGTTGGCCCTGAGCGCGGAGCTGGCCGTGAAGACGTAGGGGCAGTCGGGGGACGGCCCGGTGGCGCCGGGCGGGTACGGCGTGCCCGGTCCCTTGCACTCCACGGTGTGACCGTCGCCGAGGTCCCAGATCACCTTGCGGACCGAGGGCGTGGCGGTGACCGAGATGTAGTTGCCCTTCACCGTCACGGGCTGCGGCGGCTTCGCCGCGCCGCTCCAGTCGTACCAGAGCCAGACCGGCAGGCCGACCAGGGCCTTCTCGGCCGGGGCGATGTGCGGCTGCGGGGCGGTGAAGACGATCCGGTCGCGGGCGTCCTTGGCGAGGGTGGCCGGGTTGTCCGGCGGCGGGCCGCCGGGGGCCTGGGCGAGGAAGACCGGGTCCTGCGGCAGCAGACCGCCGGCGGTCTGCCGGCAGTTGACCTCGTAGACGGCGCCGTCCGCCGGGTCGTGGCCGGCCCAGTCCTTGCTGCCGGCGGGCGGCTGCGGGCTGGAGCGGTGGTAGTAGCAGCCGTTCGAACTGTCGAACCAGCCCAGGTCGTTGTCCCAGCACGGCCACTGCTGGCCGTTCCAGGTGCAGGTCTGGACGCCGCCGCCGTTGTTCGTACCGGTGCCTCCGGTGGTTCCCGGTGTCGGTGTCGTCCCCGGTTCGTGCACATCGGTGCAGATGGTGGTCACCTCGCACTGGTGCACATCACCGTCCGGGCCCTCCGCCCAGGCGGGGCCCGCGGGGGTGAGCAGCAGCCCGGCCGCCAGCATCACCCGAATCGTCAATCGCCCAATAGACTTCAGCACGTTCGGTCCACCTCGCGTTTGAACTCGACGATCAGCCAGCGTGCATCGGACTTGCGCAGGGAAACGGTCGCGATGTACCGCGTCAGGCGCTTCTGTGGATCCTTTGTCGCACGGGTGGTGGCATCCGCCTGATGCCAGTCGGTCACATCCAGGCAGTCCTCGACGACGGCGGTCTGCGGATCCGCCTTCAGATCAATGACCTTCACCACCGGGGAATTGCGTGGACTTCCGATCATCACCAACTTCGCCTCGTGCAACTGGTGGAGGTTGGCGACCGCTTCGGTGAGGGCCTTCCCGCTCGAGTAGGCCTGAAGCTGGGAAGCGTCGGAATCGGACCGGCCGAAGGCGTCCGTCTGCGCGGCCCACCAGTCCTGATACGTCCTCAGGGCGGCCCGGCCGATGGCTCCTTCCGGGCCCTCGGTCGGCGCGATCCCGTCCGTGCCGGAACCACCCGAAGGTGTTACCGGAGTCACTGCCGCAACACTGGGTGCGGAAGTCCCGAGCCGATCAGCAGAACCGGCTCCACCACTGGCCCCACAGGAGCTCAGCAGCATCACCAATACCGCCCCACCAACCCCAACCGCCCCAGGACGCAACACATTTCCGCGCTGCCGCATCGCCCCACCTCGTCGCGACCGACCCCGTCCGTGGTCACTGGCCGCCGATAAAAATCCGCTGTCCCCGCCGTGTCTGCCGCCAGAGCATCGATTCTTCGCCAAACCGGCCCATCTCGGCAACACCTCGGGCCCCCTGACCTTACGCGGACGGCGGATCCGTCGGGGCATTTTCTCGCCACAGAACGGCCAACAGTTCTTCGGAAAGCGACAATCCGGCCAATGCGCCCCGCACCGCCGCCCGATTGCGCATCAACAACCTTCCGCCCTGCGGCGGTACGAGCACCCGGGCGGCGGCCGGGCCGGCCGCCGCCTCCGCCTGCTCCACCTGCGCGAGGACGGCCGGCTGCAGCTCCAGCGGGCCGACCGCGGCCGGCCCGCCCGGCACCCCGTGCTCCAGCACCCGGACCAGCGAGCGGCTGAACGAGCCCTCGCCGCCCGGCAGGACGTCCGTCCGGCCGCGTCTGCCGCCCGAGTGCCGTGCGACCCGGCCCCACAAGGGCACCCGGGAGTAGCTGAGCAGCTCTCCCACCCCGTCCTCGCCGCCCCCGCGTTCGAGTGCCGTCCAGGTGTCCCGGTCGGTGACCGCGTCGACCAGCAGCAAGGTCTCCTCCTGGTCGCCGTGGACCATCGCGCTGACCACCCAGTCCCAGGCCAGCCCGCGCCGGTAGGCGTTGTCGGGCGTACTGCCGCCCGTCACCAGGGCCAGCCGGCGGCCCTTCGGGTCGGTCACCAGCTGGCCGATCAGGCAGACCACCAGCCAGCGCCCGCCGCGCCCCGCCGCCTCGCGCAGGGCGGTCAGCATCCGGTTGGCGTCCGCCTCCGGCTCCAGCAGGGTGACCCGGCAGCCCGCGGCCCCGGCGTCGAAGCACATCCCGGGCAGCACCTCGGCCAGCAGCCGCGCCCCCTGCGCCGCCATGGCCGAGCCGCCGTAGCTGCGCTCCGGCCCCCCGTCCGCCCCGATCACGACCAGATCGACTCCACCGACCATCCGCGCACCCCTCCTTGCCGGCCCCGCCGTACCAGGGACCGCTGCGCCGTACCGCGTACGGAACGCCCCGTACCGCCGCCAAGCTACCGCCGCGGGGGCCGCCGGAAGGACGGCGTCCGGAATCCGACCCCTAATCGCTCCCGGGCGCCTTTCGGCCGGCGGGCGCGGCGCCGCCGCCGGGGCCGCCCGTCCGGACCGCCCCGCCGGCCCGGCCCGGCCGTCCGTCCCGGCGGTCCGGGACCATGGGCCCTATGGCGCGGCCGCCCGGAGGGGGACCATTCACCACATGGACCGTGACAACCGTGTGGAGTCGCTGAGCGAGGAGGAGTGCCTCCACCTGCTCGGCACCGTGCCCGTCGGGCGGGTGGTGTACACCGCCCACGCGCTGCCCGCCGTGCTGCCGGTGGCGTTCGAGGTCACGGCGGACGGCCCGCTGGTGCTGGCCCTGCGGCAGGGCGTGACCGTCCGGCGGGCCCTGGACGACACCGTGGCCGCCTTCCAGGCCGACGTCCTGGACGCCGCCACCCGGACGGGGTGGAGCGTCCTGGTGCACGGACGGGCCCAGGTGGTGTCCGACCCGGCGCTGCACGAGCGGCTGCTGCGGACCGGCCCGCGCCCCTGGGAGGACTGCGCCGGGGCCGCCGAGCCGATGTTCGTGCTGATCCTCCCGGAGCTGGTCAGCGGCGAGCGGCAGCTGCCGCTCGGCCGTTCGCTGCAGAAGAGCTGAGCAACCGGGCGGCCGAGGGCCGGGGCGGGAGCGCCGGGGCCCGGCGGACCGGCCGCGGGGAGTGCCGCTGACAGGTGACCGGTGAGTAGGCATACTCTGCGGAGGCACCGGCGGCCCGCGTCCCGCGCACCCCGGGCCGCCCCACCACCCCGGAGCATCCCCGCCCCCTGGAGCGCACCTTGACGATCTTCGCCTCCCTCGCCGACCTGACCGCGGCCGTCGGCACCGTGCTGGGCACCAGCGAGTGGCACACCGTCGACCAGGCCAGGATCGACCTGTTCGCGGAGGCCACCGGCGACCACCAGTGGATCCACGTCGACCCGGCGCGCGCCAAGGAGAGCCCGTTCGGCTCGACCATCGCGCACGGCTACCTGACGCTCTCGCTGATCCCGGTGCTGGCCAAGGAGTGCTACGGCGTCGAGGGCGTCCGGATGGCGCTGAACTACGGCTCGGAGAAGGTCCGGTTCCCGGCGCCCGTCCCGGTCGGCACGGCGCTGCGGGCGACGGCCGAGCTGGTCTCCGCCACCGAGGTGCCGGGCGGGGTGCAGGCGGTGGTGCGGTTCACCGTCGTCAGCGAGGAGAGCGCCAAGCCGCACTGCGTCGCGGAGACCATCACCCGCTTCTACCTCTGACACCTCCGAGGCCTCCGAGGCCTCCGAGGCCCCTGCCGCCTCGGGGAGCCGGGGCACCGCCGCGGGGCCCGGCCCGTCCGGCCCCGGCGGGCGGTACGCCGAACGGCGTCCCGCGGGCGGTTCCACCGGGTCGGGGCCGCCCCCGGCCGGTATGGTCCGACGAGATGGTTGTCGTACGGCAAGGGCTCCCGCGTCGCTGTCGTGCGGCCCTCGGCATGCCGGTATTCGAACCGCAACAGTTGGGCAATAGACGCTCGTACGACGGCCGTACGACGGCAACCCCGCCGGTGCGGCCCGGATGCTCCCGTCCTTGGAGGTACCGTGCCCAGCTCCCTCCCGTGGTACGCCCGCGTCACCGGTCTGACCTCGCAGTTCTCCTCCCCTCCTCGGTTGTCCGGGCTGCCGCGCACCGCCTGGCACCAGATCCGGACGGAGGCCTTCGGCGCCGATCCGCGCGGTGAGCGGCTGGCCCGGATCCACCGCTCACCCCAGTTCGTGGACGGTGCGTTCCGTAATCCGGTGCCGACCCGGCGCCTGGTCTACGAGAGGTCACCGCTGGAGGTCACCCACGCCCAGCTGACCGCCGACCGGGTCCGCCGGATGCCCGCCGCGGCCGTGCCGCTGCACCGGCTGCTGCCGGGCGAGCTGGCCGAGCCACCGGCCTCCGGACTACGGCTGACCTGGCTGGGCCACGCGACCGTGCTGGCCGAGCTGGACGGCCGGCGGGTGCTGTTCGACCCGGTCTGGGGCGAGCGCTGCTCACCGTTCGGCTGGACCGGGCCCAAGCGGCTGCACCCCGTCCCGATCCCGCTCGCCGAGCTGGGACCCGTCGACGTGGTGGTGGTCTCGCACGACCACTACGACCACCTGGACATGGCGACCGTCCGAGGCCTGATCGGCACCGGCGCCACGTTCGCGGTACCGCTCGGCGTCGGCGCGCACCTGGAGCACTGGGGGGTCCCGGCCCGGCGGATCGTCGAACTGGACTGGTGGGAGTCGGCGGAGGTCGCCGGGCTCACCCTGACCGCCACCCCCGCGCGGCACTACTGCAGCCGGGGGCCGCGCACCAGCCCGCTGTTCCTCTGGGCGTCCTGGGTGGTGGCCGGCCCGCGGCACCGGGTGTTCCACAGCGGCGACACCGGCTACTTCCCCGGCTTCGCCGAGATCGGCCGGCGGCTCGGGCCCTTCGACGCCACCATGATGCAGGTCGGCGCCTACAGCGACTTCTGGCCCGAGGTGCACATGACGCCGGAGGAGGGCGTCCGGGCGCACCTGGACCTCCGCGGCGAGGTGATGCTGCCGATCCACTGGTGCACCTTCAACCTCGCGCCGCACCCCTGGGAGGAGCCGCCGGAGCGCAGCGTCGCGGCCGCCGAGGCGCTGGGCGCGACGCTGGCGGTGCCGCGGCCCGGCAAGCCCTTCGAGCCGGCCGACCCGCCCCCGCTCAAGCTGTGGTGGCGGGCCGTCGCCTCGATGCCCGCCGGCGCCGACCTGGTCGTCCCGGACTCGCTGGCCGGCGAGGAGCCGGCCGCCGAGGTCACCGGGGCCGCAGCGGCCGCCCAGGCCGGGCCGGGCACCCGGGCCACGCAGGCTGGGCAGTCCGGGCAGGCCGCGCACGGCTCGCAGGGCGCACCCGCGGTCGCCGCCGGACCGCAGGTCGCGGCGGCGGAGGGCGACGGCGTCACCGTCTGATCCGCCGCCGCGACCGGCCGGCCCCCGTCCCCCGGCAGCCCCGGCGGGACGGGACGACCGGGGCCGGCGACCCCGTCCGGCCGGCCGTGGTTCAGCCGCCGGCGCCGGGCCGCACGGCCGCGCCGCCCCGACGCCGGGTCAGCCACCAGGCGCCCCGCTGGACCGTCAGGGTCAGCATCCCCGCCAGCAGGATGCCGGCCGTGTTGAGGGCCAGCTGGGTGCTCGAACCCCAGAACTGCCCCAGATCGTCGTAGGCGAGCGCGACGGCGGCGTTGGCGGCCGCGGGCACCGTGGTCACCGAGATGGCGACGCCGACCAGCATCCCGGCCTTGGCCGAGGTCAGTGAGAGCAGGCCGGCGATGCCGGCCAGGAAGGCCACCACGAAGGACGTCGCGTCCGGCTTCCAGATGAAGGAGGTGTTGGGCCGCGCGGCCTCGAAGGCCTCGTGACTGAACAGGCCGAGGGCGTCCATCAGCAGCGTGAAACCGGCGGTCAGGGCCATCGCCACCGCGAACCCCACCACCAGCGCCAGGAGCGAGCGCAGGGCGGGCCGGGCCCGCCGCTGGACGAGCGCGACGCAGAGTCCGGCCAGCGGGCCGAACTCGGGCCCGACGGCCATCGCGCCGACCACCAGGATCGCGCTGTCCAGCACCGCGCCGCAGGCGGCCAGCATGGTGGCGACGGCCAGAAAGGCCAGGTAGACGCCGGTGAGGGTGGACTCCTCATGGGTGATCTCGGAGACCTCCTCCCAGACCAGGGCGTCGGCGCCCTCCCCCGGTGCCAGCCGCTCGGCCTCGTCGGCGGCGGCCGAGAGGGTCAGCTCGACCTGCTCGACGCCGATGGCGCCGCGCTCGGTGATCCCGGTCGCGCGGAGCGCCCCGAGCACCTCGTCGGCGGCCTCGCGGGCCACGTCGCACAGCACCACGTCACCCGCGGGCCGGACGGCCGCGTCGGGCAGCGTGATCAGGTGGGTCACGCCGACCGAGCCGTCGAGCAGATCGCGCACGGTCTCGCGCAGGTCGGCGGGCACGATCAGTCGCAGGTGCAGCACAGGTGCTCCGGGCGGGGTTCGGCGGCGGGGACGGCCCACTCTAGAGGCCCGCGTCCCCCGCCCCGACCGCGCCCCCGGGGGCGACCCGGGCGCCCGGCGGGCCGTCAAAACGGGGGTGGTCCTCGCGCCGAGCGGGGCCTCCGGACGGGGACCGCTCGGGCCGGACGCCGGCTCAGGCCGGGCGCTTGGCCTGCTCGATCAGCCGGACGGTCGCCCGCGGGTCGGCGACCTCCAGGATCAGGCGGGTGTAGTTCTCGTCGGCGAGTTCGACGACGATCGCACCCGCCGGGTTCTTGACGTCCCAGAAGACCCGGTCGCCGTGGGAGCGGAAGGTGCCGGCGGTGATCAGCCCGGGCATGTGGGTGCCCAGCAGCTTGATGCCCCTGGACTCGTGGGCCATCCCGGGGTCGATCGTCGCCCCGCGGACGTTGGCCAGCGGGATCTCCAGCCGGCTCTTGAGGGCCCAGAGCTTGTCGATCCCCTCGACCTCGACCACCAGGGTGCCGTCGGTGACGCTGACACGGGCCATGGAACGCTCCTCTGCTGTTGCTTAGCTACGGGTGGTACGCGGTGGGTGGTACGGGGTGGGTGGTGCGGTGCGCCGTGCTGACGACGTGCGGTGGCGCCGGGCCTAGGCCCGTCGAGGCGGCTGCGGCAGGGTGGCCGCGAGCCGGCCGGCGAAGGCCACGACGGCTTCGGCGGGCGGCGGGGTGCCGGCGGCCCGGGCCCGCAGGCGCAGTCCGAGGACGGTCGCGCCGAGGATCCCGGCCAGGCCGTCGGCCGGCTCCCCGGGCGGCGGCTCCTCCGCCCCGAGGACGGTGGCGACCGCCACGTCCAGGGCGGCCAGCCCCTCCTCCACCAGCGCGGCCACCTCGGGGTCGACCGGGGCCCGCTCGGCGGCGGCCAGCAGCAGGAACCCGCCGGCGGGCCCGCCGTCGTAGGCGGCGACGGCCCGGGTCAGCAGGACGGCCGGGTCGGGAGCGGCGGCGAGGGCGGCGGCCACCGGGAGGACCTCCTGGTCCAGGTGCCTGCGCAGGGCGGCCAGGTAGAGGCCGCGCTTGCTGCCGAACACCTTGTAGAGGCTGCCCCGGTGCACGCCGAGCCCGGTGACCAGGTCGTCCACCGAGGTGCCCTCGTACCCCTGGGCGGCGAACAGTCCGGCTGCGGCCTGGACGGCCTCGTCCTCGTCGAAAGCGCGTGGTCTTCCCATGCCTCAGACCGTAGAGGTTCAGGAACGATCAGTCAAGAACGATCGTTCCTGAACCCGTGCGGCCGACACCTGCTCCCACCGGCGGGCCTGCGGCCTCGTCACTCCGGACGGCTCCCGTCACCTCTCCCCCGGCGCCTCACCCCGTGCCTCCCCCAGCGCCTCCCGCAGGGCCCTCGCCTCGCGCACCAGCCGGCTCGACCCGCCCCGGGCGGCCAGCGCCGTCACCTCCGCGACAGCGCCGCTCGCACCGGAGCGCCGCGCACAGTCCGCCGCCACCGCGAGCAGTTCCCCGCTCCCCCGGGGCGCCCCGACCGGCGCGAGCCCGGCCAGCAGGCCCGGCAACGCGCCGGCCAGCACCGACCAGAGCGTCCCGTACGCGCCCGTCCCGGCCGCCGAAGCCAGCGCCGGCGCCAGCCGGCTCAGCTTCAGCGCGCCGACACCCGCGAGCTCCGCCAGCTCCGCACCGAGCAGGCCCCCGTCCAGGTCACCCCGGGCCGCCAGGACGAGCAGTGCGTCCACGGCCGCCGCCCGGTCCTCCTCGTGACGCGCCGCCAGCCCGTAGGCCAGCGCCAGGTGCACCGCCGGCCCGGCCGGGCCGTCCGCCTCGGCGAGGTACGGGAGCAGCTGCGGGGCGCCCCGCTCGTCCCGGTCGGCGGCCCCCGCGAAGCCGTCCAGCAGGCGGGCCGCCAACTCCTCGCGGTGGTTCGGCAGTGCGGCGAGCCAGTGCGGGGTCGGGCTCCAGGTCCACTCGGTCTGGCTCCTGGCCCGCTCCACGCCGGGCCCGGTCGCGGCGAGCAGGTCCAGGCACTCCTGGACCAGGCCCTCGCCGCCCGGCCCCTCGGGCACCCGCGGCCCCGGTTGGGCGACCTCGTACCGGACCAGGCCCTCCCACCAGCGCTCCTGGTAGCGGTGATCGGGCCTTCCGCCCCGGCCCGGCGCGAACCGGACCCGCTCGGACGGCTGCGCCGGCAGTCCGCCCGCCCGCAGCCAGCCGGCCACCCGCAGGCCCGCCGGGGAGGTCAGCCGGCCGGCCGCGGCCAGCACCCCGGCGTCGCCGGTCGGCACCACCCGCAGGAGTGCGCAGGACAGGTCCACCTCGCCGGGCCGGGCGCCCGCGGCCTCGTAGGCGGCCACCCTGGCCACCAGCTCGGCCGCGTCCAGCGCGCCGCTCGCCACCGACGGAACGGCCAGCAGCAGCGGCGGCCGGGTGGCCGTGACCTGCCAGGCGGCCTCCTCCAGCCGGGCCGCGAACCAGCGCCCGAACACGGTGGTGTTCCCGTGGGCGCGCAGCGGGGAGCGGCCCTTCCCGTGCAGTCCGTCCCAGAGGCGCTGGGGCGGGAGCAGCCCGGCGACGGCCGAGGCCACGTACAGGACGTCCGACGGCCCGCAGTCCGTCCACCGCTGCCCGCCGTGCCACTGATGGACCCGCAGCACCGGTTGCAGGGCCTCGACCAGGGCCTCGCGGTCCCGGTGGGTGTGCCGGACCAGGCCGTCCAGGACGCGTTCGAAGGCGGCCACGTCGGCGCCGCCGGCCAGCACCGCGGAAAGCTCCTCGGCGACCTCGGCGGGGGTGGCGAGCGGCGCGGCCAGCGGCTGCGGCCGCGGGGCGGGCGGCAGCAGGTCGGCCGGGATGCCGACCGGCGCCGGGGCGGCCATGCCGAGCAGTTCGGCGGCCCGCCGGTGGTGGACGGGGTTGAGGCCCTCGGCGGCCAGGCGCAGGTCGGGCAGCACGGCCGGGCCGGCCGCCGGAAGGTGCCGGGCCACCACGTTGAGGGCGCGCTCCTGGAGCGCGGTGTCCGGGTGCCCGAAGGCCCCGGCGGTCGCCAGCACCACCGGCCCGGCCCGGTCCGGGTCGCGGCGGGCGGTCCTGTCCAGCCAGGTCAACTGGGCCCGGACGAGCTTCTTCTCGGTGCGGAACAGCACCACCTCGGAGGCCTCGGTGAGCAGGTCGGGTGCCAGCAGGCCGGCGTCGTCCAGGCCGGCCAGCACCTGCTGGGCCCGGGCCGCGACCGTCGACAGCCCGTCGAGCATCGCCACCTGGTCGCGGGCGTGCCGGAGGTTCTCGTCCGCCGTCGGCGCGAGCGCCTCCAGCACGGCGAGGAAGGCCCGTTGGTCGTTCGGCCGGCCGCCGCGCACCAGCCGGGCCAGGCAGAGCGCGAGCAGTTCGGCGCGGTCCAGCACGCCGGAACGGGCCAGCTCCGCCAGCGCCCCGGGCCAGGTGTCCGGCGGCGTGCGGTTCGGGGCCGGGGCGAGACTGCCGGCCACTTCGGCGAGTTCGAACAGCCTGGGCAGCAGGGCCGGCAGCAGGTCGTCCTCGCGCAGGACGCCGAGCAGCGAACCCCGGCGCCGCCTGCCGTCGGCGCCCCGCGTGCGGTCCCGCAGCCAGCCCTCGACGAAGGCGTCCGAGGTCGGCACCGGGCAGCCGGAGCTGCGGACCATCCGCTCGATCGCCGGGTAGTCGTTCCACCCCCAGGCCGTGGAGCGGCGGGCGGCCAGCCTGGCGACCACGCCGGCCTGCCACTCGGCCGGCTGCCGCTCGATCACGGTGACCAGGGCGGGGGTGTCCAGGCCGGCCCAGCCGGCGAGGTCGCCGGCGCCGATCCAGGACGCGGCCGCCGCCGGCGCGGTGTGACAGCCGGCGCCGGCCACCTGGAGGGCCTCCCGGACCGGGCGGCTGCTGCTGGACCAGTCCTCGCGCACCTGCTTGCGCAGTTCCTTGAGCTCGGGCAGGCAGGCCCGGCGCTCGGCCGGTGTCATGCCGTCCAGCAGCCCGGGGAGCAGGGAGGGCTTCCCCCTCCGGCAGGCGTCCACGACCTTCTCGCCGCTGGTCCGGGTGTCCCGCAGGGCCACCTTGAGCCGCAGCTCCTCGCCCCGGTTCACCGGGTCGCCCCGGTCGCCGCCGTGGTCGCCGGCCCGTGTCCGGCCGGCCCGCTCGCCGCCTCGCGCGCCAGCCCGACGGCCAACACGTGCTTGCAGGGCCCGCGCCCACCCCGGTACCTGGCCCACCAGAGGCATGTGCAACTCGCCTGTCCCTTCTCGTCCGTCCTGACCCGCTGGAGGTGGTCGTCGACCGTCACGGTGGCCAGCGTCCCGCCGGGCTCGACCCGGACGGCGCCGGCGGCGGCGAGCGCCCGCGCCGCGCGCAGCCGGGGGTTGTGCGCCTCGGCGCGGCCCGAGTCGTAGGGCAGCTGCCGGTGGAAGTAGGCGGCCTCGGCGCTGTCGTAGCCGATCTGCCCGGCGGTGCCGAGCCGGGCGAGCGCGGCCCGCACCCGGTCGACCGGCAGGCCGGACTGCTCGGCGAGGTCGGCCGGCTCGATCCGGGGCTCCCAGGCGAGCAGTTCGGCGATCCGGTCGGCGTCCTGCTCGGTGCCGGCGGCGAGCGCGCCGAGCACGCCGCCCTCGCCGGAGAAACCGCGGGAGGCGTCCGGGGAGAGCGTCAGGGTGAGGCGCATGCCGGGCAGCACCACCTCCCAGGCGGCCGCCGCGGCCTCCCGGACGCCGGACGGGCCGTAGACCCGCAGGGCACGCGCGTGGCGCAGCACCCGCTGCAGCGCGACCAGCCGCTCGGGGCCGGGCAGGCAGACGGCGCCGGGCACCGGTCGGCTGGTGGGGCGCAAGGTCCGCCCGGCTGGCACCACCCAGCGGACGGCCCGGGACTGCGCGCCGCCGGCGGCGGTGCGGGGCAGCGTCCGGAGGAAGGCCACCGCCTCGGCGGCGGGGAGTTCGGCGCGCAGGTCGAGGCCGGCCGCGATCACCTGGGTCTCGGCGAAGCCCCGCAGCCAGCGGTCCGGCAGCGGGACCTTCTTCTCGACCAGCGGCCCGTCGAGGGTGGTGACCTCCAGGGCGTCGGGGCCGACGGCCAGGTGCAGCGGATCGGCGGCGCCGATCCGGCCGAGCGAGTCGCGCAGCGGGTTGTTCACGTCGACGTTGGTGGTGCCGTGGCCGATCTCGTCGCCGTCCAGGCCGTCGGCCAGCACGTCCAGGCGGGCGTAGACGCCGCAGCAGCCGGAGAAGGACTCGAAGCGCAGCCGGTCGCCGTTGGCGGTGACCACCGGGTCGAGCGAGGCGTGCAGCCGGGGCCGGTGATAGCGGGCGGCGGCGACGTCGGCGACGGCCAGCAGGGCGGCGGCGGCCGGTGCGGGGGCGGTCAGGAACCCGGCGAAGAAGCGCGGGTTGGCGGCCGCCCCGAGCGGTGTGGTGCCGCCCGAGGTCTCCAGGGCGAGGCGGCGCCCGGCCTGGTCCTCGTGGACGGCGGAGGGGCGGAGGTAGGCGTACGCCTGTACGGCTTGCGTCATGGCCGGAACGTTAGGGGCAGGCTCTGACAAGGCGTCCGACGAGAACGCGTTCTACTCGCTTCGGCGGTGTCCAGGTAATCCAGGTCACATCGCCGGAAGGCCCGCTTCTGCCACTATGAGCGGGTGAGCGAGCCCACTGAGCAGCAGACGCAGGCAACCGGCGGCATCGGTCCCTTCGCCGCGCTGCTGCAGATCGAAGAGCTGGACAAGAACCTGTTCCGCGGCTGGTGCCACGCGGGCGCGCCGATGCGCGCCTTCGGCGGCCAGGTCGCCGCGCAGGCGCTCACCGCCGCCGGGCGGACCATCGACCGCGGGCGCGCGGTGCACTCCCTGCACAGCTACTTCCTGCGGCCGGGCGACCCGACCCGGCCGATCGACTACGAGGTGGACCGGGTCCGCGACGGCATGTCGTACGCCACCCGCCGGGTGACGGCCCTGCAGAGCGGCCAGGCGATCTTCACGCTCTCCGCGTCCTTCAAGCACCCCGAGCCGGCCGAGAGCCGCCAGCGCACCATGCCGGCGGTGCCCGCGCCCGAGGACCTGCCGGACCCGTTCCTGGTCTGGGAGCGGGCCGACCCGGAGGACTACGCCCGGGCCGACGGGTTCCGCACCCTGCAGATGCGGTTCATCCCGCCGGACGCGCCCGGGCTGCCGGCCGCCGTCCCCGGCGTGCCGCAGCAGTTCGTCTGGCTCAGGGCCGGCACCCCGCTGCCGCCGGACGACCAGCTGCTGCAGGTCTGCGCGCTGACCTACCTGTCGGACCTCACGCTCGCCTCGACCGCCACCCTGCACCTGCAGCCGCACCGGTTCCAGCGCACCGAACCGCCCGAGGTGATCCTCGCCTCGCTGGACCACGCGATGTGGTTCCACCGGCCGTTCCGCGCCGACGAGTGGCTGCTGTTCGCCCAGCGCAGTCCCTCGGCCTCCGACGGGCGCGGCCTGGCCCACGGCGAGTTCTACAGCCGGGACGGGATGCTGGTCGCCTCGGCCGTCCAGGAGGCACTGGTCCGCGACCGCCGCGGCCCGCGGTAGCACGCGGGGCTTCCACGCGTCATACTCCGGCAACGCCCCGGCCCGTATGATGGTGCGGGTGACCAAGGTTGACCTGTCACCACGGCCGGTGGAGGCGATGTCTCCACGCCAACTCGAACGCCGCGAGAGCCTGATCGCCGCTGCGCTCGCCCTGGTGAACGAGATCGGCGTCGAGCGGTTGCAGATGAAGCAGGTCTGCGAGCGGTCCGGAGTCGCCCTCGGCACGGCGTACCGCTACTTCTCCTCCAAGGACCACCTGCTGGCCGCCGCCATCGCGGAGTGGCACCGGCTGCTGCTGGCCGATCTGGTGGCGGAGCTGCGCGGGCCACGGGGCGGGCTGGGGACGACGGACCGGGTGGTGCGCTTCGTCCGGCACGGCATGCGCGCCTACCAGCGCCAACCGCAGCTGGCCCGGCTGCGGGTGGCCGTCGCGGCGTCCACCGATCCGTTCGCCAGCGAGGCCCTGCAGGGCATGGCCCGGGCCGACAGCGCCGCCCTGCAGGCGGTGATGGCGGAGGTGCCCACGGCCGCGAGCGATCTCGTCCGGCACATCGTGGGCCACGCCTGGCAGGGCGAGCTGACGGCCTGGGTGACCGGCCGGACGACCCTGGGGGACGCCCGGCGCCGGCTGGAGGACGTGGTGCGGCTGGTGCTCACCCCGTACGACACGCCGTGAGCGCCTCGGCGGCCGCCGCCGTACGGGACGCGCCGGCGGGCGCCGGCCGCCCGGGGTAACCGGGGACGCGGGCACCCCGGCCCCGGACGCGGGGTGCGTCCGGGGCCGGGGTGGCGCACCGCGCCGGTCAGCCCCCGGCGGGGGAGACGATGGCGTACGCGCCCCGGGCGGCCGGGGAGAAGTGGTGCCGGATCACCTGGTCGCCGGAGTTGCCCTCGATGGTGTCGACGGTGCCGTCCGCGTTGGCCTTCTCGATGATGCCGACGTGCACGCTGGTGCTGGTGTTCTGCGGACCGCTGCCGAAGACGATGGCGTCACCGGGCTGCGGGTCGCTCAGACCGCTGTGCAGGGTGCCGTGGTTGCGGCCGTAGTAGTAGAAGTCCCCGCTGAAGGCGGTGCTGAAGTTGACGCCGGCCTGCCGCCAGGCCCAGCTGGCGAACAGGGCGCACCAGGCCTCGCAGGGGCCGTACGGGTTGCAGTTGTTGCCCCACTCGTGCACGCCGAGCTGCGAGCGGGCCGCCTGGACGATCCTGTCGCGGACGCTGCCGTCCAGCGGGGGCACGGTGGGGGTGCCGCCGCTCTCGCCGCCCGGGCTGCCGCCGCCGAGCTCGCGGGCGATCCCCATCGACGCCATGGTCCGCGGGCCGGCTATGCCGTCGACCTCCAGGCCGTGGGCGCTCTGGTAGGTCCGCACCGCGGTGGTGGTGGCGGGGCCGTAGTCGCCGTCGGCGGGCGTGCTCGCCTTGCCCTGCACCTGCTTCACCTTCGCGGTCAGCGCCGCGTTGGTCTGCGGGCCGGCGATGCCGTCGACCGCCAGGTCGTTGTCGCTCTGGAAGGACAGCACGGCGTTCTTGGTGGCCGGGCCGTAGACCCCGTCCACGCCGCCGGCGGCCAGGTAGCCGAGGCCGGCCAGGTTGCGCTGGAGCAGGCGGGTGTCGCTGCTGGTGCCGGTGCCGCTGGAGGTGATGCGGTCGATGTTCATCGCGCCCATGGTCTGCGGGCCGGCGATGCCGTCCACGTCCAGGTGGTGGGCGCTCTGGTAGGTCCGCACCGCGCCGATCGTGCCGGGGCCGTAGTCCCCGTCGGCGGCGGCGCCCGCCTTGGCCTGCACCTGCTTGACCTTCGCGGTCAGCGCGGCCATCGTGTTCGCCCCGGCGTCGCCGTCCACGGCCAGGCCGTTGTCCCGCTGGAAGTGCCGCACCGAGTCGGTGGTCTGCGGGCCGTAGACGCCGTCGACACCGCTGAGCGGGGCGTAGCTGAGCCCCGCCAGGTCGCGCTGGAGGAGCCGGACGTCCACCGCGTGGGCCTGGCCCGCGGTGGGGCCGAGCAGCAGGCCGAACAGGAGCACGGCCAGCGCGAGCGCCACCGAGGTGAGGCGGGCGCCGGGCGCCCGGGTGGGTGGGCGGAGGGTCGCTGTGGACATGGGGTTCTCTCTCTTCCTCGTTCTCCCGGCGGTTCCGGGACGGGTGGGTGCGGGCGTGCGGCGGCGCACCGGTCGGGCGCGAGGGCGCGACGGCGCGACGGCGCGACGGCAGAGGCCCGGGAGCGCGGACCGGACTGGGCGCGGGTCGGAGCGCGTGCGGGTCGGAGTCGGGGCGGCGCCCCCGCGCGTCTCAGCCGGCCGCGAGGACCGAGCGGGCCAGCGCCGTCATGGCGTCGTTGCCGGCCTTGACCGCCGTCAGCTCCGCCTGGTGGCGGCGGATCAGCTCGCCCTCGTAGGCCGCCTCGACGGTGAACCAGACGCCGACCACATTGGTGCGGGCCTTGCAGTCGACGTCGGCGGTGGCGGTGGCGATCTCCTCGGCGGACGGCCCGGCGGCGGCCCCCCATCGGGCGTCCTTCAGGGCGTCGCCGGGCGTGGGGTAGGAGTAGCCGCGCTCCTTCATGCAGGCCGACCAGGCCTGGAAGACCTCCTTGACCCGGGGGTCGGCCATCGAGCGTTCGAAGCCCTCGAAGTTCACCGCCACCGCCACATCGGCGTCCCGGCCCGTCCCGCCCTGCGCGGTCAGCCGCTGCTGGGCGCCCCCGAGGCAGCCGCCCGCCGGGAGCGGCTTGCCGTGGAACTCGGTCGGGGCCCCTTGGGCGGACCTGCCGTCCGGGCCCAGACCGCTGCCGAGCACGGTCAGCACGTCCGGGTCGATCGAGGGGGCGCCGGAGGGCTTGGTCCCGGCCGCGGGATCGGGCGAGTGGTACCCGTTGACCGCCACGTCGGCGGGATCGACCGGGTCGTACCGGTGGGTGGTCTGGGTCTCGGCCGCCGTGGCGGACCCGGGCGCCCGGGTGTAGGCCAGCCCGTACTCCCGCAGGCAGCCGGTGGCCAGCTTGCTCTGCGCCGCGTCGAAGCTCCGGAACTGCTCCCCCGTGAGCAGGTACGCCTCGACCGGCAGGCTCCGGTCGTCGACCCGGGTCAACCGGGGGACGTCGCCGATCGGCGGAGGGTCCATCGGCGACAGCGTGGTGGCGGACGGACGGGCCTGCGGAGCGCCGGGGCCGGCGGAGCACCCGGCGGCCGCGAGGGCGAGGAGGGTCAGCAGCAGGGCCGGTGCCGAACGGGCCCGGCGGGGGGACGTCATCTGGAACTCCTTGTGCGCCGGCTCGCCGGTCGAACGGCGACCGCAACTGGTCCTGACGGGGCCGGGCGGGTGCCGCGCCGCCCGCCGCTCGACGCGGACGGCGCGGCACCCGGTCAGGGCCGGACTACTCCCAGCTCTGGGAGTGGTTGTTGTTGCGCATGTTGACCGAGCCGCCGTTCCACGGGACGGCGCCCAGGTTGGCCCACTGGTTGCGCGGGATGTACTGGTTGGGGCCGGAGTTGCGGATGCTGTACTCGCGGTAGTGGACCCGCAGGTTGAAGTTCGGGTCCATGTTCCAGACCGAGGCGGCGTTGTTCAGCACGGCCTGGCCGTTGCCGGCGCCCCCGCCACCGAACACACCGCTGTAGTTGCCGGCCTCGCCCTTGCCGAACTTGGCCCCGCCGAGACCCGGGCTGTAGTAGAGGCAGGCGTCACCGGAGACGCAGCCGCCACTGCTCGCGAGGGCCGGCGTGGCCGTCCCGAGAATCACGACACCAAGGGTCGCCGCAGCCAGAACAGCAGCCGCCTTCTTCATGTTCATTGTGATGCCTTTCGGTTCGGAATTCGGAGTCGTCCGCATTTGTCAGGAGCGCGGAACGACTTCGATGCCATGTGCCCGGGCCGTTCCCTGCCCGACGGCGACAACTCTGGCCCAGCGGTGAACCGGAGTTCGAGGGGGCACGGGATCTTTGAGACTTCGCGGAGCGTCTCAAGCCCCTGATCTGTATGTTGAGACGCAGTCGGCCCGATATTGAGACGCTCGTATCCCGAAGTGCGCAGGCATTTTGACGGAGCGTCAGCATCCGCTTTCCGATTTCGACTGGAGTGTGACATTCCCGATGAGTTCCACCTGGAGACCGCTTCCCGACGAGATGTCCGAATCGACGCGTTTGCTCGTCCGGGCTCTCAGGGAGATCAAGGACGCGAACGGCTGGTCACTCGCCGAGACGGCCCGGCGCACGCATTTCAGCAAAGCGTCGTGGGAACGGTGGCTGAACGGAAAGCGGCTGATAACCAGGCAGGCGCTGGACAGCCTCGTGAAGGCCTCGGGCACGGATTCCGCCCTCCTCACGACCCTGTACGAGAAGGCGCTGGCCGAGGAGTCGTCCTCCTCGCCGCCCGGGGCGTCCGACCTGGAGCCGGCCGCGCCCCACCGGCCGGGAGCGGCGGAGCCGGGAGCGGACGTGCCTGCGGGGCCGGCTGTGGGGGTGGCCGCGGAGCCGGCGGAGGCCGGGGAGGCCGGGGAGGCCACCGCAGTCGAAGGCCCGGCGGCGCCGGAACCCACCGGTCCGCTCCGGCCCCCCGAGGGGGAGGACAGCCCAGCGAAGGCCGCGAAGGCCGGGCCCGAGCCCGGGCGGCCGGGCCGGCGCCCGCGCCGCCGGCTGCGGTACGCGCTGGTGGCGGTCGGCGCCCTCGCCGCCCTCCTGGTCGCCCTCCTGCTCAGGGACACGCCGCCGTGGAGCACCTCGGCCGGGCACGACGCGACACCGTCCGCCACCGCCACCGGCCACCCGGCACCGGCCGTGGCACCGCCCTGCCAGGGGGTCGGCTGCGTCGGCAAGGACCCGCAGGCCAGCGGCTGCGCCGTGGACGCCCGCACCCTGCTGACCGGCAACATCGGCGAGCGGATCATCTACCTCCGCTACAGCCAGCGATGTCTGGCCGCCTGGGCGGCCATCAAGCAGGGGGCGCCGAAGGACACGGCGACCATCACCACCAACAGCGGCCAGCAGCAGACCGCCGAGATCCACTGGGGGTACGACAACTACTCGGCGATGGTCGACGCCAGCGGCTCGGACACCACCCTGCAGGTCTGCGGGGTCCAGCCGGGCGGGCGCGGCTGCACCGGCGTCTACAACGACCCGGCCCACCAGCCCTGGCCGGACCCGACCGACACCGGCACGCCGTCCGGGAGCGGCACTCCCCCGGCGGCTTCCACGGGCTCACCGGCAGCCGGCCCGTCGGCGGACGCCGCACCGGCAGCGGGTCCGCCGACGGCCGGCCCGACCGGCTGACGCCCTGCCCGATCGGCCGCCCGGACAGGCAGGACGGCCCGTCCGGGCGGGTGGGGCCGTCCGGGCGAGTGAGGCCGTCCGGGCGAGTGAGGCCGGCCGAGCGGGAGGAGCCGCGTCAGGCCGGCCGGGTCCCCGTCACGACCACGGCGTAGCGCTCCTCGCACTCGGCCACCTCCGCGACCAGTCCGCCGGCCTCCACGGTGCGCACCGCGCCGGGCACCTGGTGCTCACCGGTCTCGAAGAGCAGGTGGCCGCCCGGGGCCAGCCAGCGCGCCGCCTCGGCGGTCACCCTGCGCAGCACGTCGAGCCCGTCGGCGCCGCCGTCGAGCGCCACCCGTGCCTCGTGCAACCGGGCCTCGGCGGGCAGCAGTTCCACCTCCTCGGTGGGCACGTACGGCACGTTGGCGAGCAGGAGGTCGACCCGGCCGCGCAGGGCGCCGGGCAGCGGGTCGAAGAGGTCGCCCTGGTAGGCCCGGCCGCCGGCCGCCGCGATGTTGCGCCGGGCGCAGCGCACCGCGGCCGGGTCGATGTCGGCGGCGTGGAGTTCGACCATGCCGCCGAGCGCGGCGGCCAGCGCGGCGCCCAGCGCGCCGGAGCCGCAGCAGAGGTCGACGACCAGGGCGCCGGGGCGGGCGAGCGCCACCGCCCGTTCGATCAGGAACTCGGTACGGCGGCGGGGGACGAAGACACCGCCGTCCACGGCGATCCGCAGGCCGTAGAACTCCGCCCAGCCGATGACGTGTTCGAGCGGAAGGCCGGAGGCACGGCGCTCCACCATCGCGGCGAGTTCGCCCGGGGTGGTGGCGGCGGAGCGGAGCAGGCGCGCCTCGTCCTCGGCGAAGACGCAGCCGGCGGCACGGAGCCTGGTGACGAGGGCGGAGAAGGCGGGGAAGGAAGCTGGAGCCGACACGAGAAACCTTTCGGAACGCCGATGGGCGCTCCCGCGGTCACCTGTACGGTCGGACCGCCCGGTCGCGGGAGGGGAGCACCCGACCTGACACAGCGGTGATGGGTCCCACCTCCTTCGTCCGTTCGCTCCGTGGACCGGAGCAGGTGCCGGGTGACTCCCGGCTGCCGCCACACTACCCGATCACCGGTGACCGTACGGGGTGTACGACGGAACCCCGGCGGGGGCGGACGCGGGGGCCGCCGCGACCCCTGCCGGGGCGGACGGCCGCCGTCCGGGTGACCGCACTGCACCGACGTCCGGCCCCCGTCCAGACTTCACCCGCGTGTAGTCATGGTTTAACGGTGCGCTGGAATGCTTTCTGACATGAACGCCCAGCCTCTGTCCACCACTCAGGACCAGCGCTTCCCGCTGCCCAAGCGCCACCGCCGGTTCCTCGCCTGCGCCGCGGTCGCCGCCTCGGTCGCACTCGGCGCCCTGGGGGTCGGCGCCACCGTCGAGACCGTCCGCCACGACTCGGTCGCCACCGCCGCGCGGTGAGCCCGCGGCCGGTCCGCGGCCCGGCCGCGGCCCGCAAGTCGGCGCGGGCCCGCGGTCACCGCTCGCCCGCCCGGGGCCGGACGTCCTGCGGTCTGGCTCAGGCCGGGAGCTCCTGCGGCCGCTCCGAAGGCCCGCGGGCCGGCGGGACGACGGCCTGCGCCTGACCCGTCCGGGCCGGCCGCTCCGCCCGGCCCGGAGCGGGGAACGCCGCCGCGTCCCCGTACGGTGCCTGGTCCTCGTACCCGCTCATCCCGTCGTACCCGCCCGGATCCCCGCCCGGGTCGTCGTCGTCGGCGCAGTCCTCGCCGTCCCGGCGGGAGTGCCGGCCGGTGCCCGGCGCGGGCAGCAGCTCCGCCTCCGGGGCGTAGCGGGCCGCGGGGGCGCGCAGCAGCCAGCCGGGCGGATAGGTGCCGCGCGGGGTGGGCGCGATCAGGCCCATCCGGGCCAGCAGGTCGAGCGCGTCGCGGCGCAGCGCCGTCCGGTCGGCGAGGTAGTCGCGGCGCCAGCCGGCCCGCAGGCCGTACTCGTCGGCGATGTCGCCGAGGGCCCCGTCTATCAGGGCGTCGGGTATCGGCACCGCGGGCGCCGTGGGCTCGCCGGGCAGCGGGCGCAGCTCCTCGACCAGGCGTTCCACCAGCAGCAGGGCCGCCCGGGCGAGGGTGCCGGTGCCGGGCAGCGCGAGGTCGGTGAGCTCGTCGGCGGGGTCGAGCAGGGCCACGCCCTCGGTGCGGAGTTCGGCCTCCAGCCCGAGGAAGTCGGCGAAGGTCCCGGCCACCGTGTGCCACTGCCCGGCCAGCCAGGCCCGCTCGGCCCCGGGCAGGTCGTCGTGGAGCACCACGGGGGTCTCGGCGAGCCGGCGGCGGACGGCGGTGCCGGGGTCGGCGGTCTCGGCCGCCCGGCGGACCAGGTCCTCGGCGTCGGCGGCGAGCGCGGGCGGCCCGGCCGGCAGCGCGCGCGCCAGCTCCTGGTCGACGGTCAGCTCGGCGGTCGGGTCGAGCGTGTCCAGGCCGCTGCCGGTGGCGCTGAGCACCTGCCAGTCGGTCAGCACCCGCAACGCCCCGGCCAGGTCGGCCTCGGGGCCGGGACCGCGCCCGGCGCCCGGCAGCGGGGAGGCCGCCCGGACCGCCGCGACCAGCCGCCCCAGCGGCAGCCGCTCGGGGGCGTCGACCAGGACGGACAGCGCGACGGCGAGCTGGGCGTACTCGCCGGGGGTGAACGGCGTGCCGCTGCCGGGGTGCTCCAGCCGGCGGCCACCGCCCGGTCCGAGCCCGGCCTTGCCGAGGCGGGCGTGCCAGGGGCCCACCACCAGGCGGTAGCCCAGCAGGGTGTCGAACCGTTCGGTCAGCCAGTCGCGGTGACGGCGGATCAGCGGGAAGCCCTCGCCGTGCGGGCCGGCCGCCGTGATCAGCGGGTGGGCGAGCAGCAGCCGGGCGGCGATCCGGCGCTCGGCCGCGGCCGAGCGCTCCTGCGGACCGGCGGGGGCCGGGGCGGGCTCCGGCTTGCGGTGCTTGCCGCGGCGGCCGCCGCCGGCCGGGACGGCGGCCTGCACCGCGCCCCCGGCGGTGCGGCGCGCCCGGCGCAGGCCGGGCAACGGCCGGGCCTCGCGGACCAGCCGGGCGACGGGGGCGTGCGCGCTGGGACCGTGCCACCAGCTGACGGTGCCGGTGGCTCCCGGCGCGTCGGAGGCGAGCGCATCGGAGGCGGGCGCATCGGAGGCGGGCGCATCGGAGGCGGGCGCATCGGGTGCGGCGACGGGCGGGCGCGGGCCGGGTGCCTGCGGGCCGCCGGCGGCGCCGTGCCGGGCGCCGAAGTGCCGGGCGCCGTAGAGGCCGAAGGCGGCGGTGAAGAGGTCGTGGGCGCTCTCGTCGGAGGCCTCGGCGAACCAGCCGGCCAGCCGGAGCAGGCCGGGGTCGGGGGTGCCGTCCAGGCCCGCCGGGCCCGGGGCCCGGCCGGCCGCCGGCCGCTCGCCGGGGAGCCCGCCCGGTACGCCGTCAGGACGGCTGTCGCGCACGGCGACGCAGGCGTCGGTGGCGCCCAGCCCCGCCCCGCCCGTGCGCCCGTCCGACGTGCCGCCGGGCACCCTGACGGTGCCGGCCCCGTGCTCCTGCTGATCCATGTCGTGGACCAGATTAGTCGGTGGGCACGGCGGCCGGTGGCAGCAACCGGGTGACGCCGCGAATTGTCCGGCGGACGCCCCTCGGGCTACGCGCCGGTAACAACCCCTTCCGCCCGGCACCCGGCGTCGCCTATGGTGCCGGACATGCCGAACCTGCCCGACGTGGTGCTGTGGTCGATACCCGCCTTTGTGCTGCTCACCGTCCTGGAGATCGTCTCCTACCGGTTCCGTCCGGACGAGGACGAGCAGGGCTACAGCCCGCGGGACACCACGACCAGCCTCACCATGGGCCTCGGCAGCCTGGTCTTCGACGCGCTCTGGAAGATCCCGATCCTGGCGGCCTACGCGGCCCTGTACGAGCTGACCCCGCTCCGGGTGCCGGTCCTGTGGTGGACGGTGCCGCTGATGCTGCTGGCGCAGGACTTCTGCTACTACTGGTCGCACCGCGGCCACCACATGATCCGGGTCCTCTGGGCCTGCCACGTGGTGCACCACTCCAGCAAGCACTACAACCTGTCCACGGCGCTCCGCCAGCCCTGGACCAGCGCCACCAGCTGGGTCTTCTACGTCCCGATGATCCTGGCCGGCGTGCACCCCGCCGCGCTGGCCTTCTGCTCCTCGGCCAACCTGGTCTACCAGTTCTGGATCCACACCGAGCGGATCGGCCGGCTGCCGCGCCCCGTCGAGTTCGTCTTCAACACGCCGTCCCACCACCGGGTGCACCACGCCTCGCAGGGCGGTTACCTGGACCGCAACTTCGGCGGCATCCTGATCCTCTTCGACCGCGCGTTCGGCTCCTTCGCGGCGGAGACCACCAGACCGGTCTACGGCCTGACGAAGAATCTGGACACCTTCAACCCGCTGCGGGTGGCCACCCACGAGTACGCCTCGATCGCCAGGGACCTCGCCGCCGCGGACAACTGGCGGGACCGCCTGCACCACCTCACCAAGGGCCCCGGCTGGCAGCCGGTCCGCCCCGACCGCCCGGAGGGCAACGCCGCATGAGCCTCAGCACCACGACCCGTGCCGCCGTCGGCGGGCGCCTGCGCGCCGCCCGCGGCCTGCTCACCGGCTTCGCCGCGACCTCGGTCGCGCACCTGGGCGCGATCCTCACCCACACCCCCGGTCTCCAGCACGCCACCAAGCCGGCGCTGATGCCGCTGCTGGCGGCGCACAGCCTGGCGAGCACCGAGCGCGCGCCCAAGCTGCTCGCGCCCGCGCTGATGCTGAGCGCCGGGGGCGACATCCTGCTGCAGGCGGGCGGCGACACCGCCTTCCTGGCCGGCATGGGCTCGTTCGCGGCCGCGCACGTCTGCTACGTGACCATGTTCGTGCGGCGCGGCGCGCTGGACGACCGGCGGCGGACCGCCGTGGTGGCGGCGGCCTACGCGGCGGCGTGGGCGGTCATGATCAGCCAGCTCTGGCCGGGCCTCGGCGACCTCAGGATCCCGGTGGCGGTGTACAGCCTGCTGCTCACCTCGACCGCCGTCACCTCGGCCCGGCTAGGCCTGCGGACCGGCCTGGGCGGGGCACTGTTCCTGCTCTCCGACACTCTGATCGCCACCCAGCTGGCCGACTGGCGGGAGCTGCCGGGCCACCAGTTCTGGGTGATGGCGACGTACATCGTCGCCCAGTACCTGCTGGCGAGCGGCACCCTGCGCGCCCACCGGGAGGACGGACCGGACGGGACCGACGGCATCGCCGACCCGGACGGCCCGGACGGGACCGGCCTGCGGGAGGAGCCGGGCCGGGAACCGCGGCCGGCCACGGCCTGACGCACCGGCCGCCGCCCGCGCCGGCGCCGCGCCCCGAGGCACGACCGCGCCCCCGGACCGCTGGTCCGGGGGCGCGCGCACGAGCGTGCCGGTGGGGGGACGCCGGGGCCGCGTCGCCTCAGACCGAGTCGGAGCCGGAGCGGCGGCGCAGCAGCAGGAACCCGCCCACCCCGCCGGCCACCAGGGCCGCTCCCCCGGCCAGCTCGGCCGGGTTGCTGCCCACCGATCCGCCCAGGCCGGTGTTCACGGACCCGTGCGGCTCCTCGACCAGCCCGTTGTGGCCGGTCTCGGAGGTGACCCAGTCGGTGACCGCCTGACTGGCGGCGTGGGTCGGGGTGGTGGTGGTCACCGTGGTGACCGTGACCGTGGTGGAGAAGGCCGCGCCGTCCGGGCACTTGCCGTCGACCTTGGCGTCACCGCCGGGCTTGTTCGCCAACTTGGCCGAGCCGGTGTGCCGGCCGTCCGAACCGAGGGTGAGGGTGACCGGGCCGCCCTCGAAAGCGGTGGACTCGGCGGTGATGGTCTTGGTGGTGCTCTTCTCGCAGGACACGGTGACGGTGACGCTCTGACCGGGCGCCGCCTGGGCCGGGCTGACCGATGCCCGGTCGCCGTCCTTGGCCAGCGCCGCCGGGGCCGCGAGGGCGAGAAGCAGGGTGGCGCCTGTCAGAGCTGCGGCGGCCGTACGCGTGGGGCGCATACCGGAACCTCCAGGATTCTCGGGCGCAGTCGGGGACTCCTGTGTCCACGTGAACGGACAACTACACCCAGTTACCCCACACGGTAGGCAGCGGCCCCCGGAGCGGCCACCGCACGGGACCGTTCGGGGGCCACCGGTACGCTCCGCGACCGGGCCCGGCGGCCCCCGGGCCCGCTCAGAGGTCCAGGTCGACCACGACCGGCGCGTGGTCCGACGTCCCCTTGCCCTTGCGCGCCTCGCGGTCGACGTAGCTGTCCGTCACCGCGTCCGCGAAGGCCTTGTTGCCGTACGTGAGGTCGATCCGCATGCCGCGGTTCTTGGGGAAGGCCAGCTGGCGGTAGTCCCAGTAGGTGTACGGGTGGTCGTACTTCAGCGGGCGCGGCACCACGTCCTGCAGGCCGGCCTCGCGCAGGTTGCCCAGGCTGGCGCGCTCCGGCGGGGTCACGTGCGTCAGTCCGGCGAAGGCCGCGACGTCGTAGACGTCCTCGTCGGTGGGGGCGATGTTGAAGTCGCCGAGGACGGCGAAGGGGCGCGCGCCGGCCGCGTCCTCGACGACGGCCCGGCGCAGCGACTCCAGCCAGTCCAGCTTGTAGCGGTAGTGCGCGTGGTCGACCTCGCGGCCGTTGGGCACGTACACCGACCAGACCCGCACCGGCCCGCAGGTGGCGGCGATCGCCCGGGGCTCCACGTCGGCCAGCAGCGCGTCGTCGGCGAGGTAGCCGGGCTGCTCGGGCAGTCCGCGCACGACGTCCTCCAGGCCGATCCGGGAGAGGATCGCGACGCCGTTCCAGCGGCCGGTGCCGTGCGCGGCCGTGTCGTAGCCGAGCTCCTTGACCGCCTCGTGCGGGAAGGCCTCGGTGGAGCACTTGAGCTCCTGGAGGCAGAGCACGTCGGGTTCGGCGCTCTCCAGCCACTCCAGCAGCTTGGGCAGCCGCGCGGTGACGGAGTTGATGTTCCAGGTGGCGATGCGGACGGTCACGGCTGGCGGCCTTCCCGGGTGGGGCGGACAAAGGCCCGGACGGCGGCCCGGGCGAGGGGCGGGCGTCGTCGCGGACGCCCACCCCGAATCTACCGGCAGCCACCGACAGCGGGCCGCAGCCCGGAGGCGGGCGCCGTCCCCGGGCAGGGCCGGCCCGAGCCGCGGCCCCGCGCGACGTGGGGCTACCGCGCGGGCCGGACCACGGCCGCCGCGCCGCCGCCGCGCCGGACCGGCTCGGCCGCCGCCACCCAGCGCCCGTCCGCCAGCCGCTCGACGCCGGTGGCGGCGCCGATCTCGGGGGTGACCGCGAAGACGTGCCCGAGCGCCTCCAGCCGGGCCCGCTCGGGCAGCGCCAGGAAGGCCGGCTCGGCCTGGGTCGCGGCGCTGTTGCGCTGGCTGGCCCGGGGCGCGGCGATCGCCTGCTCCAGGCTGAGGCCGCGGTCCAGCCGGCCCAGCAGCACCTGCAGGACGGTGGTGATGATGGTGGCGCCGCCCGGCGAGCCGGCCGCCAGCAGGGGCTCGCCGTCGCGCAGCACGATCGTCGGCGAGATGGAGGAGCGCGGCCGCTTGCCGGGGCCGGGGAGGTTCGGGTCCGGCACGCCCGGGGTGTTGGGGGTGAAGGAGAAGTCGGTCAGCTCGTTGTTCAGCAGGAAGCCGCGCCCGGGCACGGTGATGCCGCTGCCGCCGGTCTGCTCGATCGTCAGGGTGTAGGAGACCACGTTGCCCCACCGGTCGGCGACGGTGAGGTGGGTGGTGCTCGGGCCCTCGTACGTCTCGGTGACGGCCGGGCCGGCGCTCGCGCAGGCGGCCGGACGGCGCGGGTCGCCCGGGGCCAGCGGGCTGGTCAGCGCGTGGTCGGGGCTGATGAGGCAGGCCCGGGCCGCCGCGAAGCGCGGCGAGAGCAGTTCCTCGGCGGGCACGTCGGAGAAGCGCGGGTCGCCGACCCAGCGGTTGCGGTCGGCGAAGGCGATCCGGCTGGCCTCCAGGTAGTGGTGGTAGTACTGGGTGGCGTCCGCGTCGGGGGCCCCGATGTCCTCCAGGATGCCGAGGGCCTCGCCGGTGGTGGTGCCGCCGGAGCTGGACGGCGCGATCCCGTACACGTCGTAGTCGCGGTAGGGGACGTGGGTGGGCCGCTGTCGGGCGACCTGGTAGGCCGCCAGGTCGGCGGCGTCCACCCGGCCGGGCCTGGCCACCCGCCCGGACGCCGGGTCGACCGGCGGGTGCTGCAGCGCCTGGACGATGTCGGCGCCGATCGGGCCCCGGTAGAGCGCCTTGGTGCCCTCCCTGCCGAGCGTGCGGTAGGTGGCGGCGAGGTCGGGGTTGCGCAGGGTGGAGCCGACCACCGGGAGGCTGCCGCCGGGCAGGAAGAGCCGGCTGCTCTCGGGGAAGTCCCGGAACCGGGCCTCGTTGCCGGCCGTCTGGTCCCGGAAGGTCTGGTCGACGGTGAAGCCCTGTTCGGCGATCCGCTCGGCCGGCTTCAGCACCTCGCCGAGCGAGCGGCTGCCCCAGAGCTGGAGGGCCTTCTCCCAGGTGGCCGAGGTGCCGGGGACCCCTACGGAGAGGCCGCTGGTGACGGCGTCGGCGAAGGCCAGCGGCTTGCCGTCCTCCAGGAAGAGCGATTCGTCGGCGGTGCGGGAGGCCGTCTCGCGGCCGTCCAGGGTGGAGACCCGGCCGGTGGCGGCGTCGTAGTGGACGAAGTAGCCGCCCCCGCCGATCCCGGCCGAGTACGGCTCGGTGACGCCCAGGGCGGCGGCGGTCGCGACCGCCGCGTCCACGGCGTTGCCGCCCTTGCGGAGGACCTCGATGCCGGCCGCCGTGGCGTCCGCGTCCACGCTGGCCACCGCGCCGCCGTAGCCCACGGCCTCCGGCACCTTGGCCGGCGGGGCGGCGGCCCCGGCCGGCGCCACCGTGGCACCGACCAGTGCGGTGGCGAGCAGCAGCGGCGGGGCGATGCGGGCCAGGGCTCTCATACGGACCTCCTGAGACGACGTCAGGTCCGTTCTTTCACAGTCGGGGTGTACCGGACAACAGGGCCTCGGCGAGCCGGCCGGGCCGGGCCGCGCGGGCGGGCGGCGGGCCGGGGCGGGCCGGCGGCGGGCCGGCACGGTCGGGGCAGCTCCAGGGCGGGCCGGGCCCGGGGCGGGCCGGGCCTGGGGGCGGGAGGGGCCAACCGCACGGGGACGGCCGGACGGGGACGGCCGGACGGGGTGGCCGGATCCAGGCGCCCGGTCTCGGCCAGTAGCCCGCGTCACACTCATCACGCATTGCATGTGTGGCGGCACGCCTGGTAGTCATTGTCATGGCATGAACACATCGAAAGGATGCGCGATGACGACCAGAAGACCCTGGGCCCGACCGAGCACGCCCCCCACGACCCACCCGTCCCGCCGGACGGCCGAGCCGACCCCGGGGATGTGGCGCCCCGCCAGATGAGCCGGCCCCGGCCCGGCCGCCGCCAGGGCTGCCGGGCCGCCGGGCCCGCCCGCACCACCGGCACGAACCGTACGACCGGCACGAACCACCCGGCTCGACCACCACGACCAGCACCGTCCGGCCGGCCCGGACGACCGGCCGTCACCACGCCGTCCGCCCGACCACGAGGCCGCCGGGACCGCCCGACCGGCGGGGCCGGCCCGCTCAGGCCCCCGCGCCCCGCTCGACCCGGTGGCGCTTGATGGTCCGGAACCGCCGCGCCACCTGCCGCGCGAGGTCGGCCGCGCCGACCAGCCCGGCCTCGTTGCCGAGAGCCGCGTGCACGACGATCGCCTCCGGCCGGAACCCCCGGCCGGTCAGGGTGCGCTTGAAGGCCTCCCGGGCCGGGCCGAGCAGCAGGTCACCGGCCTCCGAGACGCCGCCGCCGATGACGAAGCGTCCGGGGTCCAGCGCGGCCGCCAGGTTCGCGATCCCGACGCCCAGCCAGGTGCCCACCTCGTAGAGCAGCTCGATGGCGACCGGGTCACCCGCCCGGGCGGCCTCGGTGACCAGCGGGCCGGTGATGCCCTCCATCGCCCCGCCGGCCAGCGCGAGCAGCGGCTCGACCACCGGCGACTCCTCGGCGACCAGCTCGCGGGCGTCCCGCACCAGCGCGTTGCCGGAGGAGTACTGCTCCCAGCACCCCCGGTTCCCGCACGGGCAGCGGTGCCCGCCGGGCACCACCTGCATGTGGCCGAACTCGCCGGCCAGCCCGTACTTGCCGCGGTCCACGTAGCCGTCCCGGACCACGGCGCCGCCGATGCCCGTCCCCAGCGTGAGCATCACCATGTGGTCCTCGCCGCGCCCGGCGCCGAACCGCCACTCCGCCCAGGCGGCGGCGTTGGCGTCGTTCTCCACCACCACCGGGAACCGCAAGCGCTCGCTGAGCGCCTCCTGGAGCGGCTCGTTGCGCCAGTTCAGGTGCGGCGCGAAGAGCACCCGCGAGCGCTCGGCGTCGACCCAGCCGGCGGCGCCGATGCCCACCGCGTGCACGTCGTGCCGGTCGGCGAGCCGCAGCACCAGGTCGACGATGACGTCCTCGACCACCTTGGCGCTCTTGGTCTTGTCGGGGGTGTCGGCGCGCAGCTTCTCCAGGACCTTGCCCTCGCCGTCCACCACGCCCGCGACCACCTTGGTGCCGCCGATGTCGATCCCGATGGTGGGCAGGCGCAGGATGCCGGGCGGCAGGGCACGGCGGCGGCGCTCGGCACGCGGGCCGAGGCCGAGCAGGGTGGGCAGGACCGCCTGCCGGGTGGGGCCGTTGGGGCTGGTCACTGCGGCGGACGCTCCTTCGGGTCGGTGCGGGCCAGCTCGTGGCTGAGCTCCGCGAGGTCGGAGCCGCCCGCCATCTCGGTGGTGAGCTGTTCGAGGCCGATCTCGGCCCGTGGGTGGCTGCCGGCCGTCCTGCCCCGTTTGAGCAGGGTGAAGTGGTCGCCGACCAGGTAGGCGTGGTGCGGGTTGTGGGTGATCAGCACGACGCCGAGGCCGGCGTCCCGGGCCGCCGTCACGTATTTCAGCACCACCCCGGACTGCTTGACGCCCAGCGCGGCCGTCGGCTCGTCCAGGATCAGCACCTTCGCACCGAAGTGGACGGCGCGGGCGATCGCCACGCACTGGCGCTGGCCGCCGGAGAGGGTGCCGATCGGCTGGTCGACGTCGTGCAGGTCGATGCCCATCCGCAGCAGCGCCTCGCGGGTGGTGGCCCGCATCGCGGCGGTGTCCAGCCGGAACCGGCCGAGCTCCGAGCCGAGGAAGAAGTTGCGCCACACCGGCATCAGCGGGACGACGGCGAGGTCCTGGTAGACGGTGGCGATGCCGCGGTCCAGGGCCTGCCGGGGGGAGTCGAGGCGGACCTCCTCCCCCGCGATGGTGTAGCTGCCCTCGTCGTGCTGGTGCAGCCCGGCGATGATCTTGATCAGGGTGGACTTGCCGGCGCCGTTGTCGCCGAGCACGCAGCTGATCTCGCCCTCGCGCAGGGTCAGCGAGACGTCCTGGAGAGCGCGGACGGAGCCGTAGGTCTTGCCCACGGCGGTCAGCGCCAGCAGTTCACGGCCGGTCATCGGCTCGTCCCCCGTTCGACCCGGCGGCGGACCCAGGCGTTCAGCAGGGCGGCCAGCAGCAGCATCGCACCGAGGAAGAACTTGAACCAGTCGGGGTTCCACTCGGCGTACACGATGCCCTTGCTGGTCATCCCGAAGATCAGCGCGCCGAGCGCCGAGCCGGCCACCGAGCCGTAGCCGCCGGTGATCAGGCAGCCGCCGATGACGGCCGCCACGATGTAGATCAGCTCGTTGCCGACCCCTTCGCCGGACTGCACGGTGTCGAAGGAGAACAGCAGGTGCTGACCCAGCACCCAGGCGCAGAAGCCGACCCCGAGGTAGAGCACGGTCCTGGTGCGGGCGACCGGCACGCCGACGGCGCGGGCGGCGGCGGCGTCGCCGCCCACCGCGAAGATCCAGTTGCCGAAGGCGGTGCGCAGCAGCACCCAGCTGCCGACCAGCAGCAGGCCCAGCCACCACCAGACGGTGGCCTTGACGGTCAGCCCGCCGACGGTGATCTCGGAGGCGAACAGCCACCGGCAGGAGGCGAAGCCCTCCATGTCCGAGATCGGCTTGGTGGTGACCGTCCCGGTCACCAGCTTGGTGACGCCGAGGTTGGCGCCGGTCAGCATCAGGAAGGTGCCGAGGGTGACGATGAAGCTGGGCAGCCGGGTGCGGCTCAGCATCCAGCCGTTGAAGGCGCTGACGGCCAGCACGACCAGCAGCGAGACCAGCACCCCGACCCAGGTCACGGCGGTGAGCTGGTAGGAGACCATCGAGGAGGTCAGCGCGGCGGTGGTGACCAGCACCCCGGCCGACAGGTCGAACTCACCGCCGATCATCAGCAGCGAGACCGGCACCGCCATGATCCCGATGGTGGAGGCGGCGTACAGCACGGTGCCGAAGGAGGAGGTCCGCAGGAAGCTGTCGGCGACGGCGGAGAAGACCAGGAACACCGCCACCGCCGCGATCAGCGCGCCGATCTCGGGGCGGCCCAGCAGCCGGCGGACGGCCGGCGGGCGTTCGGTGGCCAGCACGTCGGCGGGCGGCGCCGGGGTGCTCATCGGGTGCCCCTCGCGACGTACTGGGCGAGCGCGGCCGCGTCGTCCTTGGTCAGCACCTGCGGGCCGGTCAGCACCGGCTTGCCGCCGCCGAGGACGTCCAGGTTGTAGCGGTACAGCCAGAGCAGGTCGACGCCCTCGTAGCCCTGCAGGTAGGGCTGCTGGTCGACGGCGAATCCCACGGTGCCGGCCTGCAGGCCGGCCACCACCTGGGTGCCCAGGTCGAAGGTGTCCAGCTCGACCGGGCGGCGGGCGTCCTGGATCGCCTGCAGGCCGGTGGCGGCCACCGGGGCGCTGAGGGTCAGCACGGTGTCCAGCGCCGGGTCGGCCTGGAGCTTGGCGGACATGGCGGCTCTGGCGTCGGGCATGTTGACGCCGTCCACGTACAGGGTCTGGAACTGCCCGCCGAACTTCGACCGCGCGCCGTCGCAGCGCTGCTCCTGGCCGACGTTGCCCTGCTCGTGGATGACGCAGAGGACGTCCTTGCGGCCCCGGGCGTCCAGGGTGGCGCCGGCCGCCTGGCCGGCGACGGTCTCGTCCTGGCCGATGTGGGTGAGCGCGCCGAACCGGGCGGAGAACTCCTGGCCGGAGTTGATGCTGATCACCGGGATGCCCGCGGCCTTCGCCTTGGCCAGCACCGGGCCGAGCGCGTCCCCCTTGGCGAGCGTGACCAGGAGGCCGTCCACGCGTTGGTCGATGGCGGCCTGCACCAGCTGGACCTGGTTCTGGGTCTGCGCGTCGTTCGAGTAGAGGAGGGTGATGTTGTCCTTGGCCGCGGCCTGCTCGGCGCCCTTGCGCACGATGTCCCAGAAGGCGTCGCCGGCCCCGGCGTGGGTGACCATCGCGACCCGCCACCGGGGGGTGTCCACCGCGCCGCCGGCCGTCCTGGCCCGCTCGCGGGCCTGCTCGGCACGTCTGCCGCCGGTGCTGCTGCAGCCCGTGAGGGCCACCGTCAGCACGAGCGCCGCGCAGAACGGGCGGAGGGGGAATCGGGTCATCGGTGCGTCTCTCCTGCTTCGCCGGCCGGGCCGCCTGATCCCCCAGTCTGGGATGCCAGGTGTCCGAATGCCGGGACCGCCTCGCCCGGTCCCGTCTCGCCCGAACGGTATCGTGCCTGCTCCGGGGCTTTCCTTGGAGATCCCTGGGCGAATCGGGTGACTGGTCCCGCGTGGATGGCAGACTGTGTGCGGGCTCAGTGCCGATCATCAGGAAAATGTGATGTTCCTCTCAGGTTTTCCACAGATTCGCCGGCAACCGATCTTCTGTTCCACGCCGTCCCATCCCATTGGAGAGCGCACCGGGCAAGCGGGGCCCGGGCGGCTTGCAACCCGGATAACGAGAACTTGATGCAACTGCTCGGTACACCGTTCCTCATCTGCACGATCATCCTCGTGCCGGTCTCCATCGCGCTGGCGCTGCTGTTCTGGGGGAAGGTCCGCGGACCTCGCCCGCTGCGGATCCTGAGCAGACTCGCGATGCTGCTCTTCTGCCAGTTCACGGCCGTGACGATGGTCTTCGTCATGGTCAACAACGCCAACCTGATCTACGGCAGCTGGGACGACCTGCTCGGCACCGGGCACCACGTCCGCGCGGTGCCCTCGGTGCCCCCGCTGGACACGTCCGGCACCTCCGCACCGGGTCAGGACGCGGCGAAGCCGCCGGCCAAGGTGGTCCAGTCCTTCAAGAACGTGGACGACCCCAAGGTGCCGGGCGACGTGCAGCGCACCGAGCTGAAGGGGCAGCTGTCCGGGATCGACGGCGAGGTGCTGGTCTGGCTGCCGCCCCAGTACAACGACCCCGCCCACAAGGACAAGAAGTTCCCGGTGGTCGAGCTGATCCCGGGCTGGCCGGGCTCCTCCAGCACCTGGTACGGCACGCTCAAGGTCTCCGAGCAGCTGAAGCCGCTGATGGCGCAGGGCAAGGTGGCGCCGTTCATCCTGGTCTCGCCGCGGACCCTGCTCCTGGGCAACCAGGTCGACGCGGGCTGCACCGACGTGCCGGGCAAGGCGAACGCCGAGACCTGGCTGTCCCGGGACGTACCGCAGATGATCATGGACAACTTCCGGGTGGACCCGTCCCCCGACCGCTGGGCGGTGGCCGGCTACTCCGCCGGGGCGCACTGCGCCACCAAGCTGGCCGTCGCGCACCCCAACCGCTACCGGGCCGGGGTGAGCCTCTCCGGCTACAACGACCCCGCCGCCGAGAAGGCGTCGCTGGCCGGCCAGGACCCGAAGCTGCGCGAGGCCAACAACCCGGTCAACATCCTGAAGGCGGCCGCCCAGCCCCCCAAGGTCGCGCTGTACCTGAGCGGCAACAAGGGCGACGGCTTCGAGGACGCCCTCGCGCTCCGGGACGCCGCGAAGGCGCCGACCACCGTGCAGCCCGTGGAGACCACCGGCCCGCACGCCAGCGACGTCTGGAAGCCGATGGTCCCGGGCGTCTTCGAATGGCTGACCAGCGTGATCCCCGTCCAGCCCTGAGCCGTCCCCCGCACCCGCCCGGGCCGCCCGCCCGGAACGCCGTGGGGCCCCCGCGCCGGGGGCCCTACGGCGTTCGCGCGACCGCGGCCGCCCGGCCGACGGCCGGTCAGGCCAGTTCCAGCGCCAGGTAGAAGTCGACCCGGTCCTCCAGCCGGGACAGGTCACGGCCGGTCAGCTCCTCGATCCGGCCGATCCGGTACCGCAGGGTGTTCACGTGCACGTGCAGCTGGGCGGCGCAGCGCGTCCAGGAGCCGTCCGAGCGCAGGAAGGCCTCCAGGGTGCGGACCAGGTCCGCCTGGTGCTCGATGTCGTAGGCGATGACCTTGTCCAGCAGGCGGCTGCGGAAGGCCCGGCGGACCTCGTCCGGGACGGCGGCCAGCAGCAGGACGTGCGAGGCCAGCTCCTCCGGCCCGGCCACGCAGACCCGGCCGACCCGGGCGGCGGCGATCCGGCGGGCGTGCCGGGCCTCCTCCAGGGCGCCGCGCAGTCCGCCGGCCTCCTGGGCGGGGGCGGAGACGCCGAGGGTGATCCGGCCCTCGGAGCCGAGGCCGGCCTCCAGCGGGGCGAGCAGTTCGCGCAGCGCGTCGGCGGGGACGGCGGTGTCCGGGGCGGGCAGCACGACCACCGCTCCCGTTCCGCCGCCGGCCACCAGCGCCCGGTCGGAGGTCTCGGTGAGAGCTTCCTCCAGGATCGAGCGGACCGCGCCGTCCGGCAGCCCGGTGCCCTCGGCGCTGACCACCAGCCAGGAGCCCTCGGGAGCCTGCGGCTTGGGCTCGCGGCCCTCGTAGCGGGCGGCCATCGCCGAGGAGGCGTACAGGGTGCGGCTGATCTCGGAGGGGTCGGCGTCGCGCTGGAGCAGGGCCAGCACCTCGTCGGCGAGGCGGCGGCGCAGCCGGCGGCCCTCGTCGCGGCGGGTGCGCTCGGCGGCCACCAACCGGGCGAGGTTCTCGGCGAGCTGCTGGCGCTTGGCGGTCCACTCGGTGACGTCGCCGGCCACGGCGAGCACCCAGTCGGCGAGCGGGGCCTCGGCGCCGGGGACGGCGGGCGCCGGGATCAGCGAGTACGAGCCGGAGGCGATCCGGGCCCGGTGCGGGGGCCGGCGGCGCTGGCGCTGGGCACCGAGGTGGGCCCGGACGAGCTGGTCGCGGTCCTCCGCGCTGAGCCGGTCGGCGGGGCCCGCGATCACCGCGCCGGTGGGGGTGAGCACCCAGCAGTCCAGGTCCAGGTCGCCGCCGAGCAGGTCGAGGACGGCGTCCAGGCCGCCGCCGCCGGCCGCCGAGACCAGCAGCCGGTGTCGGTCCACCAGGGCGGACAGGTCGGCGGCGCGGTCGGCGGAGACCTGCCGGCCGATGAACTCGGCGACGGCTCCGAAGGCGATGTCGTCGGGCACGGCGAGCAGCGGCATGCGGTGCCGGCGACAGGCCTCGACGAGGTCCTCGGGCACCGGGCCGACCTCGGCCTCGCCGGCGGCCAGGGCGACGGCGCCGCCGGCCGCCAGGGTGCGCACGAAGCGCTCGGAGTCCTCGGGGGCGGTGCGCCAGAGCATGCCGGTGAGCACCAGTTCGCCGCCGTGCAGGTAGCGGCCGGGGTCGTGCAGGTCCGTGGTCATGACGCCGCTGACCTGGCGGTCGAGCTCGTCCTCGCCGGCGAGCAGCCGCAGTCTCGGGGCTCCGGGGGCGAGCAGGTCACGGACACGCATCCGCAGACTCCTTCGGCTGGGGGTGGGGGCATGAGCAGGGTGGGGGCGCGACTGGCGGACTCGCCTGCGGGGCTCACAGTGTGCCCGAACACCAGTGCTCGGCGTTACGCATCAACACGCCCGTGGGTCACGGGGCCGTAGCTTCGCAATCACGGCCGGATTACGGTCGTAAGCAGCGGCCTTGCGACCGCTGGGCTGGGCGATTGTCCACCTTAGAGGAACGTACAGGATGCCGGGCGGCAGCACCGCGAAGGCTTCATGCCATCGGTGACTGCCTCCGGGTGGTCCGTCGGCGGTTCACTGGCCACACGCCGCCGGACACACCCCGGTGACCAGGACTCAACGCTTCGGCAACGAGACGGTAGCAAGGTCCGACACACCAGGGGTTTCGAGACCCGTCCGGACGCGCCCATCTGGGCGGGTCGGGAGGGATCTCGGGCACAGTGCCCAGTTGTTCGAGCTGGCAACGACTTGAGGAGACACCCGCATGGAGTTCCTTCGGCCCGCTACCTGGGACGAGGCACTCGCGGCGAAGGCTGAGTACCCGACCGCGCTGCCCATCTCGGGCGGTACGGACGTCATGGTCGAGATGAACTTCGACGTGCACCGGCCATCCGCGATTCTCGACCTCAACCGCATCACCGAGCTCACCGAATGGGAGATCACGGGGGACGTGGTCCGGCTCGGCGCCTCGGTGCCGTACACCCGGATCATCAACGAGCTGTCCGGACCGCTCCCCGGACTCGCGCTGGCGGCCCACACCGTCGGCTCGCCGCAGATCCGCAACCGCGGCGGGGTGGGCGGCAACCTGGGCGGGGCCTCCCCGGCCGGTGACGCCCACCCCGCGCTGCTGGCCGCCGGCCGCGACGTCTTCGTCGAGGTCGCCTCGCACGCCCGGGGCACCCGGCTGATCGCGATCGACGACTTCTACGTCGGCGTGAAGCGGAACTCCATGGAGCAGGACGAGCTGATCCGCCGCGTCCACATCCCCGTGGCGGACGGCCCGCAGCAGTTCTCGAAGATCGGCACCCGCAACGCGATGGTCATCGCGGTCTGCGCCTTCGGCTTCGCGCTGCACCCCAAGAACGGCACGGTCGGCACCGGCATCGGTTCGGCCGCGCCCACCCCGCGCCGCGCGGTGGAGGCCGAGGAGTACCTGCAGGGCGTGCTCGCCGAGCGCGGCCTGTGGGAGTCGGGCGACCTGCTCGGCGCCGAGGTCACCCAGCGCTTCGGCGAGCTGGTCAAGGCCGCCGCCTCCCCGATCGACGATGTCCGGGGCACCGCCGACTACCGCCGGCACTCGCTGGCCGTGATGGCCCGGCGGACCCTCACCTGGACGTGGAACGACTACAGCAAGCAGATCAGGAGCGCGGCATGAGGGTCACTTTCACCGCCAACGGCAAGCCCGTGGAGGCGGACGACGTCTGGGAGGGCGAGAGCCTTCTCTACGTGCTGCGCGAGCGGGTCGGCCTGCCGGGCTCCAAGAACGCCTGCGAGCAGGGCGAGTGCGGTTCCT